>JBJOHB010000063.1:0-31338 GCA_046047915.1 Cyanobacteriota bacterium | reverse complement strand
CGGTCTGGATCGCTCCCGGCAACGGCGGCAGCCGCGAGCTGCCGGGGTGCCACCAGCTGGCGATTGCCGAGAGCGACCAGGACGGCCTGCTCCAGGCCGCCCAAAGCCATGGGATCGATCTGGTGGTGGTGGGGCCCGAGGCCCCTCTGGCCGCCGGACTGGCCGACCGGCTGCGGGCAGCGGGGTTGGCCGTGTTCGGGCCCAGCGCCCAGGGGGCCCAACTCGAGGCCAGCAAGGAATGGGCCAAGGCCCTGATGGTCGACGCGGGCATCCCCACCGCGCGTCACTGGTCGGCCGGCAGCCTGGCCGAGGCCCTGGCCGTGGTTGAGGCCGTGGGCCAGCCCCTGGTGGTCAAGGCCGACGGTCTGGCGGCCGGCAAGGGTGTGACCGTGGCCACCAGCCTCGAGGAGACCCGTTCGGCCATCGCGGAGGTGTTCTCCGGTCGCTTCGGTGCTGCCGGGGCGCGGGTGGTGCTGGAAGAGATTCTTGAAGGACCCGAGGTGTCGGTGTTCGCCCTGTGCGACGGCCAGCGGCTGGTGCTGCTGCCCCCCGCCCAGGACCACAAGCGCATCGGCGAAGGCGACACCGGTCCCAACACCGGCGGCATGGGCGCCTATGCACCGGCGCCGCTGCTGGATGCCGCCGGTGTGGACCAGGTGCGCCAGCTGGTGCTCGAGCCCACGGTTGCGGCCCTGCGTCAACGCAACATCGACTACCGCGGCGTGATCTACGCCGGGCTGATGCTGACGGCTGCTGGGCCGAAGGTGATCGAATTCAACTGTCGTTTCGGCGATCCCGAATGCGAGACCCTGATGCCGTTAATGGGGCCTGAATTGGCGGCTGTGTTGCTGGCCTGCGCCACCGGCAGGCTCGACCAGGCGCCAGCGCTGACGATCCAGGCCGGCTGCAGCGCCTGCGTGATCGCCGCGGCCGAGGGTTATCCGGGAACGGTGCGTCAGGGGGATCCGATCCAGATCGATCTACCTGCGGCCGACAGGGCTGGGCAAGGCACCCTGCAGCTCTTTCAGGCCGGCACGCGGCTGGAGGCCGACGGCCGCTGCGTCACCGCCGGCGGCCGGGTGCTGGCGGTTGTGGCCCAGGCGACCGATTTTGACCAGGCGTTCGCGCGGGCTTACAGCGGCCTAGCCCAGGTGCGGTACGCGGGCATCACCTACCGGCGGGACATCGGTCACCAGGTGCGCAGCCGATGACCGAGGCCCCTGCTGCCGTCTCCTGGGGCACCCGCCTGGCCCACTGGTGGGCCGAGTTCAGCCTGCAGACCAAGTTGTTGGTGGCCGCCACCCTGGTGGTCAGCCTGTTGATGACCGGCATCACCTTCTTTGCCCTCAACGGCATCCAGCAGGGAGCCCGCAACAGCGACACCCGCTACGCCCGCGACCTGGGGGTGCTGATGGGCGCCAACGTCACGCCCCTGGTGGCCGAAGGCAACGACCGCCAGCTGGCCGATGTGGCCGAACGCTTCTGGGAAACCAGCCGCAGCCTTCGCTACATCTTCTTTGCCGACCCTGAAGGGGTCATCTATCTGGGCATTCCGATCGGGGCCAACAACGGCAGCAGCGAGCTGCTGCTCACCCGCCGGCTGGAGCTGCCGGCCGACATGCAGCGGCGCGAAGGCAACCCCCTGATCCGCCAGCACCTGACCCCCGACGGGCAGGTCACCGACGTGTTTGTGCCGCTGGTCAGCGGCGACCGCTTTCTGGGGGTGCTGGCCCTGGGCATCAATCCCAACGAGACGCTGCTGGCCAGTTCGGCCCTGACCCGCGAGGTCACGGTGGCGGTGTTCATCTCGATCTGGGTGTTGGTGATTCTGGGGGCCGTGTTCAACGCCCTGACCGTCACCCGCCCGGTCAAGGAGCTGCTGCGCGGCGTCAGGCAGGTAGCCCTGGGGAACTTCGAGACCCGCATCGAGCTGCCGGTGGGCGGCGAGCTGGGGGAGCTGCTCGAGGGGTTCAACACGATGGCCACCGAACTGCAGGCCTACAAGGCCGCCAACATCGAAGAGCTGCGGGCGGAGCAGGGCAAGCAGCAATCCCTGATTGCCACCATGGCCGACGGCGCCGTGCTGGTGGACCCCGACGGCAGCATTGTGCTGGCCAATCCGACGGCCAGGCGCCTGTTCCGCTGGGAGGGCCGCAACCTTGAAGGCAGCGAGCTGATCGCCGAACTGCCCGAGCGGCTGGCGATGGAGCTGCAGTCCCCGCTCGAGAACGTGATGGTGGGCGGGCGCGAGGGCAGCGATGTGCGCTGCAGCTTTGGCGAACCCGCGCGCACGCTGCGCATCGTGTTGCAGGCGGTCCGCGATGTCAGCGGCGAGAGCCTCAAGGGGATTGCCATGACCGTCCAGGACCTGACCCGCGAGGTCGAGCTGAATGCCGCCCAGAGCCGCTTCATCAGCAACGTCTCGCACGAGCTGCGCACACCGCTGTTCAACATCAAGAGCTACGTCGAAACCCTCTATGACCTGGGTGATCAGCTGAGCGATGCCGAGAAACAGGAGTTCCTTGGCATCGCCAACGCCGAAACCGACCGGCTGACCCGCCTGGTCAACGATGTGCTCGACCTGTCGCGCCTCGAAAGCGACCGGGTCTGGACCCTGGACCCCCAGGAGATCGGCCCGGCGATCGAACAGACCCTGCGCACCTATCGGCTCAATGCCGAAGACAAGGGCGTGACCCTGGGCTTCGAAGCCGAGGGGCCCCTGCCGCGGGTGCTGGGCAACTGGGATCTGCTGCTGCAGGTGCTGGACAACCTGGTGGGCAACGGGCTCAAGTTCACCCCGGCCGGAGGCCGGTTGATGTTGCGGGCCTACCCGTGGCCCGACAGCTGTGACCTGCCTGCGACCGCCACAACGGCGGTCCCCACCCCTGAGGCCGGGACCACAGAGCCCCCCAGTTGCCAGCTCAGCTCACCGTTGCCCAGGTTGCGCATCGAAATCGCCGACACGGGCTGCGGCATCAGCGAAGCCGACCAAGCCCGCATCTTCGAACGGTTCTACCGGGTCGAGAACGCCGTGCACACCGAAGCCGGCACGGGACTGGGCCTGTCGATCGTGCGCGGGATCCTCGACAAACACGGCAGCAGCACCCGCATGGCCAGCGAACCGGGGGTGGGAACCACCTTCTGGTTCGACCTGCCGCTCGAGGGGGCCGACGCCGATGAGCTGCGCCTGATGGCCGAGCGCCGCCAGAGCGACCCTGCCAGCGACCTTGCTGAACCCCAGACCTCAGCTGTCGTCGGCCACGCCCCGCACAATCCGTGACAGCTCGCTGCGTTCATCGCTGGTGACCCGGTGCGGCACACCACTGATGATGCGCTCGAAGTTCGAGAACGAATCCTTGATCTCAGGGCCGTTGCTGGTGATCACGAACTCGCGAATGCCTTTGTCGTGCCAGGAACCGCGCATCTTGAACACGTTGAGGGCGCGGGCCATCTCGCCGCGGATCTCGACGTACTGCAGCAGCAGAATCGTGTCGGTGATCGTCGAGATGTGCGAGTCGGTGATCGAGTGGCTGCCCATGAACTCCTCGGAGGTGTTCGTGAAGAAGCCGGCGATCTCCTCCTGCTTGGCGTAACCGGTCACGCCGATCACAAACTGGCGGAAGGCGTTGTGGCTCACCCCCCTGGCCAAAGCGCTGAGGGAGTCGATCGCCATGCGCGAGGGCTTGAACTGGCTGATCTCGGTCTTGATGATCTGCAGGTGATCCTCCAGGCCCGTCGACTCGGGGTAGGCGCAGATGATCTTGAGCAGGCCGTCCTGCTCCATCTGCTCAAAGTCGATGCCCCAGCTGGTGGCATTGCGCAGCAGCTGGGCCCTTGATTCCTCGTAGGCAAACAGAATCGCCCGCTCCTTGGAGCGGCAGGCGTCCTCGACAAACTTGGAGACCAGCAGGGTCTTGCCGGTGCCGGTGGCGCCGGTGGCCAGGATGATCGAATCCTTGAAGAAGCCGCCGCCGCACATTTCGTCGAGCCGCGGCACCCCGCTCGACAGGCGCACATTCGAGCTGCGCTGGGTGAGGCGCATGGCCCCGAGCGGAAACACGCTCATGCCGTGGGCGCCCATGGTGAAGGGGAACTCCCCCTTCATGTGGGTGGTACCCCGCAATTTGAGGATCTCAACGGTGCGCCGGCGCCGCTCGCCCTCGAGCACGTTGCGCAGGATCACCACGTTGTCGGAGACGAACTCTTCGACCCCGTAGCGGGCGATCGGGCCGTACTCGTCGATGCGCTCGGTGGTCATCACCGTGGTGACGCCAATCTCCTTGAGCCGGGCGATCAGCCTGAAGATCTCGCGCCGCACAACCGAGACGGCGTCGTACTGCTGGAACACCGCGGTGATTGAGTCGATCGCCACACGGCGGGCCTTGTATTTGCGAATCGCGTAGTTGATCCGCTCGATCAGACCCGACAGGTCAAAGCTGCCAGCCACATCCTGGCCCTCGGGGTCAGGGGAGGCATCGAGCAGGAACAGTTTGTCCTGCTCCACCATTTCCTGCAGGTTCCAGCCGAAGCTGGCAGCATTGCGCAAAATGTCGAGCGGCGACTCTTCGAACGTGACGAAGATGCCCGGCTCGTTGAACTGGCGGATGCCGTTGTAGAGAAAATTCAACGAAAACACCGTCTTGCCGGTGCCCGAGGTGCCGCTGATCAGGGTCGAGCGGCCGATCGGCAGGCCGCCATGGCAGATGTCATCAAAGCCCTCGATCGCCGTGGGCAGCTTCTGCACCTGCAGGGGGGCTGGGGTCGTGGGGGGTGCGCTGGGATCCTGCATGGTCATGGCTGCTGCCGCGGAACCGAAAGAACGAAAGGAAGGCGAAGCTTGGACAAGGTGGTCTGGGCTGTTCAGGGACCGGAATCGGCCGAACCAAGCTCGGCAGGGGTGGATGGGGACTCCAGAGCGTGTTCGGCCGCGATCGACTCGTCGTTGAGCTCTTCGTAGAGCAGGTCCAGCCCAATCAGCACCCGTTCGCGGTCCGACAGGTCACCGATGATGCGCCGCACGGGCGGGGGCAGGATCTTGGCCAGCGTGGGTGTGGCCAGGATCTTGTCCTCCTCGGCGAGCTGGGGATTCTTGAGCACATCGATCACCTTGAGGGCATAGACCCCGCGAAACTCGGTGTCAAGAATGTTGCGCAACGTCTTGAGAGCCCGCATCGAGTTGGGGGTGTTGCCGGCGACGTAGAGCTTGAGGATGTAGGTCTTGCGTGGACTCATGGTGCTGTTCCTCAGGTGGATGCCTCGGATCCGCTGCCGAGCGGCAGGGTGATGGGAGCATCGGGGGGGATTGATCGGCGATACATCTCGCAGAGGTGGGCCATCACATCCAGCAGGGCCAGGCGGTAGTCCTGCAGAAACTCGGTTCGGTGCCCCTCCAGCTTGAGCTGCTTGGTGAAGCCGTCAATCAGATTCATGTGGATTTCCACGGTTTTGGTGATCGGCAGATCACTGAAGAAGGCTGTGTTGACGAAGCTCTCAAGAGCCTGATTGGCTGCGGCAGGATCCCTGAAGTAACTCAGCAGCAGATCCCGGTAGGTTCGCTGCAGCGAATTCAACAGATCGCGGCGTTCGCTCTCGCCTAGCTGCCGCAGGAACCGATCGGGGTCGCGCTTGTAAAACACGCCCAGCAACCCCAAGCGCTCCTTGAGGCGATTGCCGAGCTTCCAGCCTTCTGAGAGGGCAGCCGCGGGATCATCGGGTGTGGCACCGGCCCCCTGCACCCCCAGGCGCAACGCCCGGGCAAACGCGGCGTCAAGGCTGTAGCTGAGCTGCTCGAGCTGGTCAGGGGGCAGGTGGACTTCAGCCTCGTGGTATTCGGTCCTGCCGCTGACCTCACCGATCACGACGGCCGGCAAGCGCAGCCCGCGCTCGAGCCAGTGGCTGAACAGGGCAGCGGGCAGGGCCCCCTGCTCGACCAGCACGGCATCGACCTCATCCAACCAGGGATCGAGGGCGACAGGATCCAGTTTGCTCCCATCCTGCAGCGCCTGCGGTGGGGGCAGCAGGCGGTAACGACCACCGCGCAACCACAGGCCGCAGGCCTGCTGCAGCCGTGGGTCCACCACCAGGGAAGCAAGGGTGAGCTGGGGCTCCTGCATGGGCAAGACGCACCGGCCAGACATCTGACCAAATGTTGACGAAAGGAACGGCAAAGCCCGAGGATTGTTGTTTGTCTTCCGATTGCGCGCGCCAGGCCGAATCGGCAGTCGGCAACGGTTCGAGCGCTCGCTCGCAGCCACGCCAACCTTCCAGCCTGGCCGCCCCACGTTCACCATGACTTCCACTCCAGCCCCGTCCGAGGCTTACGCCATCGTCGAAACCAGCGGTCAGCAGTTCTGGCTGCAGCCTCGCCGCTATTACGACGTCGACCGCATCAGCGCCGAAGTCGGCAGCACCGTGTCCCTGGACAGCGTCCTGCTGGTCAACGACGGCAGCAGCGCCACCCTGGGTCAGCCGTTCGTCAGCGGCGCCAGCGTCTCGCTCAAGGTGATGGAGCACCGCCGCGGCCCCAAGGTGATCGTCTACAAGATGCGTCCTAAGAAGAAGACCCGCCGCAAGAACGGCCACCGCCAGGAGCTCACCCGGGTGATGGTCGAGTCGATCACCGTCGGCAGCAAGAGCTTCAGCTGAAGCCCGCGCCAGACCTCTTACCGTTACCGACAGACACGCTGATCCCCCATGGCCCACAAGAAAGGCACAGGCTCCACCCGCAACGGTCGCGATTCGAACGCCAAACGCCTTGGCGTCAAGCGCTACGGCGGTGAAACCGTGAGCGCCGGCTCGATTCTGATTCGCCAACGGGGCACTTCGGTGCTGCCCGGCGTCAATGTGGGTCGGGGCTCTGACGACACCCTCTTTGCGCTGGTCGATGGTGTCGTCAGCTTCGACACCATCAAGCGCGGGCTGCGCAGCCGCAAGCGCATCAACATCGCCGTCGGCTGAGGCCGTGCGCCCTGTTCAAACAGGGCGGGCTTCAGGGCCTGCCGCCCACAGGCGGTAGGCCCTTGTTGTGATCAACCAGGGGTGAAAGACCTCCAGGAACCGGAGTTGCAGTGTGCTGAAGAAGCGCTGCACCAGTTCCGGGTCGTCAAAGTGAAACGGGTATTCCCCTGCAAACCCCTTGAAGAAGTACCAATTCAGCAGGGCTGTGGCTGAAGGCGTCATGCGGCTGGCAAACAGCTCCAGTTGCCCAGCAGGGTCGCTCAGATGTTCGAGCACATCGAGACAGACCACGGTGTCAAACCGCGGCGGCAGGGCCGGATCCTCCAGATCCCTGCAACAGTGCACACGCCCGCCCAAGCCCAGGGCCTGCGCCCTTGCCGCCACAAAGGCCCGGTTGTGGGGATTCAGGTCCACGTACCAGACGGCCTGCACATCCGGTAAGGCCGCAGCGGCCAGGGCATGGCTGCCGATGCCACCACCAAAGTCGAGCACCTGACCTTTGGCAAAGTGCTGCTGCAGCCGCAGGGTGTCGGCGATGTAGTCGGCGCTGCCCAGGTGCCAGGCCGCCAGCTCCAGCAGATGGGCCGTTCCGACCGTGTCCTCGTAGAACTGTCCCGCCTGCTCAGGGTCAAAAGCACCCGGGTGCAGCGCAGCCAGGTCATCGGTGCTGCGCGGCAGGCGCTGCTCGAGCTCCTGAAGGCTGATCTGCAGATAACCGGCCAACTGCACGCGCAGGTCAAAGCCATCGGCCAGAAACCGCGCAAGATCCAGATCAGTCGCCACAGGCTGGGGTGTTGATCGAGCCAACCTACGCAGGGGCCCCTGGCAGCCCGCCAGCCTGCTCAGCCCAGCTCGGCCCCCTCACCGGGCACCTCGAGCCAACGCCGCAGCCAGGCCGTCAGGCCATAAAAGGGCAAGGTGTCGGCCAAGGCCGCCAGGGCCTTGAACAGGTAGCCGCTGGCGATGAAGCTGAGCAATTGGGGTGCGACCGGCAGCTCGGCCCTCAGGGGCAGCACGTGGGCGCCGTAATGGCTGATCAGCACTACGGCCGTGGTGTCGACCAGCTGGCTCACCAGGGTGGAACCGTTGTTGCGCAACCACAGGGCCTTGCCAGCGCTGAAGCGCTTCCAGAAATGAAACAGGCGCACATCGGTGAACTGGGCGGCCAGGTAGGCCACCATCGAGGCCCCGACGGCGCCAAAGGCCAACCGCCGCACCTCAAAGAAGGTGGCGTCGGCCGGGGCGCCGGCGACCCCGGGCAGCACACCCCCCAGCCACAAAATCAGCACGATCCAGCCGTTGAGCAGCAGGCCAACCCAGACCAGCTGGGACGCCTTGTCCTCGCCCCAGATCTCGCTGATCAGATCGGTGCACAGAAACGTCAACGGGTAAGGCAGGGCGCCGACCGCCACCACGATCGGCCACGGCCCGATGCTGCCCAGCTGCAAAAAGCGGGTCAGCCCCAGGATGTTGAGCATCGCCATGGTGCCCAGGAACAGACCCGAGAGCACCAAAAAGGCCAGGTCGCGGCGTTGCTGCAGGGTCATCGCCAGCCGGCCATGGGGGACACTCGACCCAGGCTGCCGAGGTCCTTGCCCATGCGCCACAACCCGCCACCGTTTGGCTTTCTGGTGCTCGACAAGCCGGCAGGTCTGAGCTCACACCACTGCGTGGGCCGGGTGCGGCGGGCGTACGGGCTCAAGCGGGTCGGCCACGGCGGCACCCTGGATCCGGCCGTGACCGGCGTGTTGCCGATCGCCCTGGGGCCCGCCACCCGGCTGCTGCCCTACCTGGGCGGCGACAAGACCTACCGGGGCGTGGTGCAACTGGGGGTGACCACCAGCAGCGACGATCTGGACGGCGACGTGCTGCAGCGCAGCCCCTTGCCCAACGACCTGGGCCGGGACGCGCTGGAGGCGGCCCTGGAGGCCTTTCGGGGCCCGATCCAGCAGGTGCCACCCCAGGTGTCGGCCGTGCATGTCGACGGGGTGCGGGCGTACCAGCGAGCCCGCCGCGGCGAAACCATGGAGCTGGCCGCCCGCCCCGTGATCATTCACCAGCTGAGCCTGCTCGCGGTCGACCCCGTGCGGGGACAGCTCCAGCTCGAGGTGCATTGTTCGGCCGGGACCTACATCCGCGCCCTGGCCCGCGACCTGGGGGCGGCCCTGGGCACCGGCGGCGCCCTGGCCAGCCTGCGGCGCACCGTGGCCCTGGGCTTTGACCTCAGCGATGCAGTGCCCTGGGAGGCCCTGGATCCAGAGGCATTGGCGGCGGGTGCGCCGCTGCCGGGCCTTCACTCGCCGCTGGCAGCCCTGAGCCATCTGGCCCAGCAGCAGCTCGGCGATGGCGAGCTCGATGGCTGGCGTTGCGGCCGCCAACTGCAGGCCCGCCAGCCATGGCCCCAGGGCACGGCCGTGGTCATCACCACCCCTACAGGCGAGCTGGCAGGGGTGGCCAACGCCAGCGAGGACGGCACCCTGCAGCCCAAGCTGGTGCTCGATGCAGCGGGGTAAGCACCATGGCCGGCCACAGCAAATGGGCCCAGATCAAACGCACCAAAGCGGTGGTCGATGCCAAGCGGGGTGCCGTGTTCACCCGTCTGGGCCGCGAGATCATGGTGGCGGCCCGCAGCGGTGCCGACCCGGCCGGCAATTTTCAACTGCGCACCGCGATTGAGAAGGCCAAGGCCGCCGGGGTGCCCAACGCCAACATCGAACGGGCCATCACCAAAGGCTCAGGCCAGGGCCAGGGTGGCGGTGAACAGTTCGACGAGGTCCGCTACGAGGGCTATGGACCAGGCGGCGTGGCCGTCCTGGTCGAAGCCTTCACCGACAACCGCAACCGCACCGCGGCCGATCTGCGCCTGGCCTTCAGCAAACATGGCGGCAAGCTGGGGGAGACCGGCTGCGTCGGCTACCTGTTCGAGCACCGCTCGGTCGTGCAGCTCGCGGGCAACCTGGACGAAGAGGAGTTGCTCGAACACCTGTTGGCGCTCGAGAGCGAGGCGGGGCCGGCGGTGCTGGGGTACGCCCTGGGCGACCCTGCCGGCGCCGAAGTGTTCGCGGGCTTCGCCGCGCTCGAAGCCCTGCAGGACGGGCTCAGGCACCGGGGGCTGACCGTGGTCAGCTGGGAGCACCGCTGGGTTCCCCTGACCGCCTGCGAGCTCGAGGAGCCCGAGCAACTGGCACTGTGCCTGCGGCTGCTCGATGCCCTCGAAGGGCTCGACGATGTGCGCAGTGTCGCCAGCAACCTCGAAGCGGATGCCGCCCTGCTCGAGGGGAGCCTGACCTGAGCTGCCCAGCCGGCCCGAGGCGAACGGCTCAGCCCGGTCCCCAGGCGGCGCGATCGACAATCAGGGTCACCGCCGGATGCAGCTGCAGCCAGCTGGCCGGCAGCTGGGGCCCCGGCGGGTCCTGCAGCAGCCGCTGCAGCACCATTGATTTGGCGGCACCGGTGACCACCAGCAGGACCTGGCGGGCCGCCAGGATCTCGGTGAGCCCCAGGGTGATGGCCTGCGCGGGCACCGCCTCGGCACTGCCGCCAAAGGCACCGGCGTTCTGGGCGCGGGTGCTGGCGGTCAACGTCACGCAGCGGCTGCGGCTGCCAGCAGCACAGGGCGGTTCGTTGAAGCCGATGTGACCGTTGAGGCCCAGGCCGAGCAACTGCAGACCGATGCCCCCGGCGGCGGCCACCGCAGCGCCATAGCGGTCGGCTTCCTGGGCCGGATCGCTGGCCAGCCCATCGGGCAGCTGCAGGCGGCCCCGCCCAAGGCCCAGGGGGGCCGCAAGCTGCCGCTCCATGGCCGCGGCAAAGGAACCCGGATGGTCGGGGCCCAGGCCCACATACTCGTCGAGGTTGAAGCTGCACCAGCGGTCACGCAGGGTCTGCTGCTGGGGCTGGGGCAACGCCTTGATCCGGCGCACCAGGGCCCCATAGACCGGCTCCATGGTGCGCCCGGTGGCCAGGCCCAGGGGCAGGTCGGAGTGGTCCTGCCTGGCCTGCAGCAACCGGGCCGCCACCGCTTCGGCGACCGCGGCCGCGTCGGCCAGAACCTCAGGGTCCGCGATAGGCATCCAGCTGGGTCCCCGGGTAGTAGTGGCTCAGGATCGCGCCGTGATCGGCCCCACGGCGCGCCAGGGCGTAGGCCCCCCACTGGCTCATGCCGATGCCATGGCCAAAGCCCCGCCCGCTGATCACCAGGGTCACCGCGGCGCTCACCGCGGCCGGGGCCTGTCCCTCCAGACCTTGCTCCAGGCCTTGCAGCGGGGGCAAGGGCGGCAGCGTCGACGGCTGCGCCACTGGAACGGCGGGGTCGTCGGCCTTGACCAGCTCCATCTCGACCAGGGTGCTGCGTAGTCCCAGGCGCTGACGCAACTGAGCGCCACTGAGCACCAGACTGCCCCCCGGTCCCTCGATGCGCACCTGGCGCAGCCGGCCCGTGGCCGTGCGGCTCAGCACCTGCAACTTGAACAGGCCACCGGTTTCGGCAAACGACTGACTGAGCTGATCGGGCCCAAAGCGCTCACTCCAGCGGCGCACGGGACTGTGGTCATCAAAGTCCTGAACGGGGACCAGATAGGGCAGCTGCTGGGCCCACAGCTCGCCGCTGGCTTCGGTGGTGCCGCCGCTGCTGCTGTGAAACACCGCCTCGATCAGGCTGCCGCCATAGGTCAGCACCTGGGCACGGGTGGCCGTCACAGCCTCGCGGGTGGTGTCGGTCTCGCTGTCGACCCCCCGGTACACCTGGCTGGACACCGTGGCCCGCAGATCAAAGGGCTCGGCGGGACGGCGCTGGCGCAGGGCATAGGTGCGGGCCGCCACCGCCTGGGCCCTCAGGGCCGGCTGGGGCCAGCTGGCGGGCATCTCACTGCCGACCACGCTGGGCAGATAGGTTTCCAGCGACACGTGGTTGATCGCCTGCAGGCCTGGTCCCTGGCGCCGGAGCTGCAGGCGGCCCCGGTAGCGGCGCTGCTGCAGCACCACCAGGCTGCCGGGGGCCATGGGCTCGAGCCACAGCGCGCCGGCCACAGGCTGCAACGCCACCCCGTCGACCAGCAAACGCAGGGCGCTGATCTGTTGGGGATCGCTCTGCACGATCAGCAGCTGGCCGGGGGACAGCACCCCCACGGGTTGCCCGGCGCCATCGCGCAGCTGCAGCGGCTGCTCCCCGGCCGCCAGCTCGATCTGAGGCCCCTCCTGCAGCAGCACCCGCAGCACCGGGTCGCTTACCAGGACTGCCGATCCCCGCGACTGCGGGCGCAGCGCCAGCTGGGGCTCGCCCAGGGCCTGTGCTCGGGCCGCGGGCCAGGGCAGGCCCACCCCCAGCAGCAGCAGGGGCCACAGCCGCAACCAGCAGCAGCAGGGGGGACGTAACACCGCCTCAACAGATGACCAGGAGGCCCATTGTGACCGCCGTGGCAGCATGCGCCAGAGGCACAGCAGCCGTGCAGGTCACCTTTCTGGGCACCAGTTCGGGGGTGCCGACCCGGGGTCGCAACGTCTCGGCCGTGGCCCTGCGACTGCCCCAGCGCAGTGAGCTGTGGTTGTTCGACTGCGGCGAAGCCACCCAGCACCAGTTTCTGCGCAGTGACCTGCGGGTCAGCCAGCTGCGGCGGATCTTCATCACCCACATGCACGGCGACCACGTGTTCGGGCTGCCGGGCCTGTTGGCCAGCCTTGGCCTGGCGGGCACCTGCCCGGGCATCGATCTCTATGGTCCAGACCCGCTGCGGGACTACCTGGAGGGGGTGCTGCGCACCAGCTCGACCCGGATCGGCTACCCGCTGCGCACCCACAAGGTGCGCCAGGCGGCCGCAGACGGCACCGTGGTGTTTGCTGATGACGAGATCCAGGTGCGCTGTGCACCGCTGACCCACCGGGTGCCGGCCTATGCCTACCGGGTCGACCAGAAGCCCAGAGCCGGTCGCTTTGACATCGAGCAGGCCCGGCACCTGGGGATCCCCCCCGGGCCGATTTATGCCGAGCTCAAGGCCGGCCGCACCGTCACCCTCGAGGACGGACGGATCATCAACGGAGCCAGCCTGACCGGACCGGAACGGCCGGGGGCCAGCGTTGTGTATTGCACCGACACCGTCTTCTGTGAAGCAGCCGTGGAGCTGGCCCGTGGCGCCGACCTGCTGATCCACGAGAGCACCTTTTCCCACGGGGAGGCCGAGCTGGCCATCGCCCGCCAGCATTCGACCAGCACCATGGCGGCCCAGACGGCCCTGGAAGCCGGCGTCAAACAGCTGGTGCTCACCCACCTGAGCCCGCGCTACATGCCCGGCAACCCCCAGGGCCCCGATGACCTGCTGGCCGAGGCCCGGGCGATCTTTGCCGAGACGATCGTGGCCAAGGATTTCCTCAGCCTGGATGTGATCCCAGCTGAGTAGGCCTGCAACAGTTCACGTGTTTCTCACCCAGGGGACCCTTCCGCCGTGATACAAGGTCTCCGTTCAGGCTTCTTCCATGGCCCGTCTCCTCTCGACAGCAGTCCGCGCCGTTGGTCGCGCCCTGCTGGTGCTTCCCCTGGCTCTGCTGCTGGTTACCGGCTTTGGCCAGGAGGTGCTCGCGGCCCAATGGAGCGCAGATCAACTGACCGTTCCAGCCGATCCTGAAGGCACCCTGGTGACCTTCAGCGAACAAGACGTCAAAGCAGGCCGCAAGCTGTTCAACAACAGCTGCGGCGAGTGCCACGCCGGCGGCATCACCAAGACCAACCAGAACGTTGGCCTGGACCCCGAAACCCTGGCCCTGGCCACCCCGTCGCGGGACAACGTGGCCGCCCTGGTGGATTACATGAAGGACCCCACGTCCTATGACGGCGAATACAGCATTGCCGACGTGCACCCGAGCCTGCGCAGCAGCGATGTGTTCGTCAAGATGCGCGACCTCGACGACGACGATCTGCGCCTGATGGCCGGCTACATCCTGGTTGCCCCCAAGGTGCAGGGCATCCAGTGGGGCGGCGGCAAGATCTATTTCTGAAGCCTGATCCAGAGCTTCTGCCAAGCCCACCGCCACAGGCGGTGGGCTTTTTTGATGGCGGGGTCAGGAGCCTGGCCGCTGCCGTGCTGGGGCCTCAAGCAGACGCAGCTGTTCAAGCAGGCGCAGCTGTTGGGCAGCCCGCGCTCAGGGCCGTGAACCCCAGCCAATCGCCTACGACGCTTGGTGGGCCGCCGGTGGCGTCCCATTGGCGGGCTCCAATGAACCCGGTTGCTTGCTGTACCACCATTCCTGCAAGTCGGCGGACAGACGCTGCGAGAACAAGGTGATCACGGTGGCGGTGGGGCGGGCGCCGGGCTGCAGCAACTCGACCGCGTACGAAGGGCAGCGCCGCGCCGCCAGGTCAGGCACGAAACGCTTGCCGATGCGACGCCAGCTGGGCTCCTTGCTGCGCCAGGCCAGCCGGCAGCAAGGCCACGGCAGCTCCTCGCGATCAAACAGGCGGCAACACGGGCCCAGCACCCGGTAGCTGTACTGGCCGCCGGGGCTGGTGTGTTCACTGCCGGGCTGCAGCAGCCGATGAACCGTCGGAGAAGCCAGAGGGGCCATGAAAAAGCCACCCCGAAGGGTGGCAGGAGGAAGGGCAGGACACAAGACACAACAGGTGACTGGTGCCGGATGCGCCAACAGGCGGCAGAGCTGCTCAGTACAGCTCTTCTTCGGCGTGGGTCTTGATGGTGCAATCGCTGGTGGGGTAAGCCACGCAGGTCAGGACGAAACCAGCTTCGATCTGGTCGTCGTCGAGGAAGCTCTGATCGCTCTGATCCACGGTTCCGGCGGTCAGCTTGCCGGCGCAGGTCGAGCAGGCGCCAGCGCGGCAGGAGTAGGGAAGATCAATGCCCTGCTCTTCGGCTGCGTCGAGGATGTACTGGTCATCAGGAACCTCGATGGTCTTGTTGAGGCCTTCGCTCTCGCTGATGAGGGTGACCTTGTAGGAAGCCATGAAAGGGATTGGGGCTCACAGGCACCCGGACAGCCGGGCCTGTAGGACCCGCCATTCATACATCCGCCGCAGGCTTATCCCGCTGTTTTTGCGCGCTGGGGCCGAGAAGGCCAATCAAACACTGATCACAGATCAGCGTGACTTATGCAACAACAGCAAGCCCCATGGCTCCATGCGGGCCGCCAGATCGGCCTGCCAGCCTTGATCAGCCAGGACCTGCTGCAACCGCGGCGCCTGGTCCACCAGCAGGCCGCTGAGCAGGCCCACACCCGAGGCCGCCAACAGCTGGTCAAAGGCCGGGCTGAGGGCTTCGATCACCGGCGCCAGAATGTTGCACAGCAGCAGGTCGGCAGGCCCCTGGGGCAGCAGCTCGGCCAGGACCTCGGCCGAGCCCAGACGCACGCTCAGCTGGGTCTCGAGCCCGTTCAGGGCAACGTTGGCCGTGGTGGCGGTGACCGCCAGCGAATCGGTGTCGGCGGCGGCCACGGCCGACGCCCCCAGGCGCAGGCAGGCCAGACCGAGCACACCACTGCCGCAGCCCAGATCGGCGACCTGCAGGCCAGCCAAACTGCCGCCCCGTTCGGCCGCCAGCTGCTCCAGGGCCTCCAGGCAGAGGCGGGTGGTCGGATGGCTGCCGGTGCCGAAGGCGCTGCCCGGATCCATGCGGATCAGCAACCGCTCGCTGTGCTCGGTGGGGCAGTCCAGCCAGGCGGGCAGGATCAACAACCGTTGACCGACCGGATCGGGCTGCCAGTGCTGCTTCCAGCTCAGGCTCCAGTCTTCGTCGGCCTGCTCCTGCCAGCGCAGGCTGGGCAATGCCAGGCCAAAGGTGTCGGCCAGGGGTGCCAGGGCCTGGGCCAGGCTGTCACGTTCGGCGGCGGGCCAGTCGGTGGCGGGCAGCCAGGCGATCAGCTCACGCTGGGCCGGCGCTTCGGGGCGGTGCTGCAACGCGACCCGGTGGATGCCCAGCTGCGGCAGTTTCCACAGCAGGGATTCCTCGAGCTCGGGGGGGGCGGCCATCTCCAGCCGCCACCAGCTCTGGCCCATCAGAGGGTCACCGGATGGGCCTGCTGAATGCCCTGAATGGCATGCACCGTGGCCAGCAGGTCAGCTGGGATGGGGTCATCCAGGCTCAGCACCATGACCGCATCCCCGCGAACGATGCGCCGGCCAACCTGCATCGAAGCGATGTTGACGTTGTGTTCGCCCAGCAGGGAACCGAGCTGGCCAATGATGCCCGGCATGTCCCGATGGCGGGTGAACAGCATGTGGCGGCTCGGGGCCACGTTCACCGGGAACTCGTCGATCGTGACCACCCGCAGCTCGCCGTCGGCGAACACGGCGCCGGTGACGCTGTGGCTGTCGCTGTCGCCGCGGCAGATCAGTTGCAGGGAGCCGCCGGCAAAATCGCGGCTCGAGTCATCCTTGACCTCGAGCACGTGGATGCCCCGCTCTTTGGCTTCCAGGGTGGCGTTGACGTAATTGATGCTGTCGCCCAGGGCGGTGGAGAGAACGCCCTTGAGGGCCGCCACCACCAGGGGCTGGGCCGGATGTTCGGCAAAGTCACCCTGCAGCCGCACCTCGAGCTCATTGATGGCCCCGCCGCTCAGCTGACTGACCAGCTGGCCCAGAGTTTCAGCAAGCTGCAGATGGGGCTTGAGCTGCTCCATCACCTCAGAGCTGAGGCCAGGGATGTTGACAGCACTGCGGGCGGGCAGACCGAGCAGCACGTCACGGATCTGCTCGGCCACATCGATGGCCACGTTTTCCTGGGCTTCTTCGGTGGAAGCACCCAGATGTGGGGTGAGGATCAGGCGCTCGCTGACGCTGCGCAGGGGCGAGTCGGCGGCCAGAGGCTCCTTGGCATAAACGTCGAGGGCGGCGCCGGCGATCGTGCCTGCGGTCACCGCCTCGGCCAGGGCCGCCTCGTCGACGATGCCACCACGGGCGCAGTTGACGAGCCGCGCCGTCGGTTTCATCGTGCGCAGCAGCTCGGCGTTGACCAGATTTTCGGTCTCGGGCGTGCGCGGCAGGTGCAGGCTGACGTAATCGACTTCAGCAAACAGCTCCTTCAGGGGCGAAAGGCGCACCTGCATCTGCTGGGCCCGCTCCGCCGAGACGAACGGGTCGTAAGCCAGCACCTCCATGCCCATGGCCCGGGCCACGCGGGCCACATGGGAGCCGATCTTGCCCAGACCGACCACACCCAGCTTCTTCTTGTAGAGCTCGTTACCGACGTAGGTCTTGCGGTCCCACCCCCCAGCCATGGTGCTGGCATGGGCGTGGGGCACGTGGCGTGAGAGCGACAGCATCAGCGCCAGGGCGTGCTCGGCCGCAGCGATCGTGTTGCCCTCGGGCGAGTTGACCACCAGCACGCCGCGCTTGGTGGCGGCGGGGACATCGACGTTGTCGACCCCCACACCGGCGCGGCCAATGATCCGCAACTTGTCGGCAGCGGCAATGATGTCGGCGGTCACCTGGGTGCCCGAGCGAATCATCAGCGCGTCGTAGTCGCCGATGATCTGGGCCAGCTCGGCGGCAGGAAGGCCGGTGCGCACATCCACCTGGGCCACCTGGGAGAGGATGTCAATCCCCGCCTGGTCAATCGGATCAGAGACAAGAACCTTGGGCATGCCCGGCGCTGCGGTGGAGAGGGGGGGCCGGCGGTGCAGTGTAGTGAGCGGCGAGAATCGGACCCTTCCAGCAGGGCGACAGGGTGGCGACGCGTGTGGTGGTGGTGTTCAAGGAGCGAGCTGCCATGCAGCAGCTGCAGCAGACCCTCGCTGGGGCTCAGCCGCCACTGGCCAGGCTGGTGGCGATCGGGGCGGGGGACACCCCGCTCACCGAGGTCGAGAGCCTCAACCCGGCAGCGATCCGCCGGCGGCGCCAGCAGGGGATGGCCCGGTGGCTGCTCCCCTTTGGCTTCCTGGCTGGCCTGACGTTCACCTACATCACCGATCTGGACACCTTTGCGTTTGCCGGTGCCTGGAGCCAACACCTGCTCGGCGGGGTGGCGGGCATGATCTCGGGCTGGATGGGCAGTTTCGCCGCGGCCGCCAGCGTCAGCTCCGAAGAGGACGACCGCATCCGCAGCTTGCGCAACCGGCTGGACGAGGGCAACTGGCTGTTGCTGGCCGAGACCCACCCCGGCATCGACATGCCTTGGACGGCCCTGCAGCGGGCCCGGCCCGTGGCTGTGGTGCGCCTGGCCGAAAGCTGATGGAGCCCCTGCTCAAGCTGGCCGATGCTGCGCTGCGCAGCTGGGAACCCCAGTGGACGCCGTTTCTGGCTGGGGCCGCCCTCGAGCAGGCCCAGCACCAGCTGCAAACGCTGAGCGAGCTGCAGCTGCACAGCTGGGGCGGCTACCCCGGGGCCGAGCGCCGTCGGTTGCTGTTGGCCCCGGCCGACCTGACGCTCGCCGCCGATGCACTGTCAACACATGCGCTGGCGGGCCTCGAGTTGCTGGGCAACTTTTTGTTCGATCCAGCCGACCCCACCGACTTTGAACAGAGCTTGCTGGCGGCCGGCCTGCCAGACGGGGCCCTGGGTGACCTATGGCTGCGCGGCGATCGGGGTGCCCAGGCCATCGCCCTGGCCGATGGGGCCGCCGCCCTGGACGGACGGCAGTTGATGGTGCGCAGCGTCAGCGTCAGCGTGCACCAACGCCCCCTGGCAGAGCTGCAACTGCCGCAGCCCCGCAAGCCGCGGCGCCTCAACAGCGTCGAAGCGTCGTTGCGGCTGGATGCGATCGGTTCGGCCGGATTCGGGGTCTCCCGCAGCCGCATGAGCGCCCTGATCCGCCAGGGGGCCGTACGCCTCAACTGGCAACCGGTCAGCAGCCCCAGCAAGGAGCTGGCCTGTGGCGATCGGGTGCAGCTGCAGGGACGGGGCGAACTGATCCTTGAGCGAGCCGAGCTGACCCAGAAACAACGCTGGCGGGTCGAGCTGCTGCGGCAGTGAGGATGGCGGGTGGCAGGGCAGCTGCTAGGTTTCGCCAAGCGAACGGCCGCTCAGGCTGCATCGCTGCACTGGGGCGATTAGCTCAGAGGTAGAGCACTACCTTGACACGGTAGGAGTCACTGGTTCGATTCCAGTATCGCCCACTGCTTTTTTCAAATGCCTTCCAGCACAGTCGATCTGCAGCTGGTGATCGGCTTGGGACGCTCAGGAGTCGGTGCCGCGCGCCTGCTTCGGGCCCAGGGTGCCGAGGTCTGGCTGCTGGACCAGCACCAGACGCCCCAGCTCGAGCAGCGCGCCGCCCAGCTGCGCGACGAGGGCATCCACGTGGTGCTGGGCTGCCCGCTCGAGACCAGCTGCCTGGCAGCCCTGCCGGCGCTGCCCTCAGCCGTCGTGGTGAGTCCAGGTCTTCGCTGGGACCACCCGTTGCTGGACCAGCTGCGACAGCAGGGCATCCCGGTGCAAGGCGAGCTGGTGCCCGCCTGGCGGGCCGGGCAGCAGGTGCCTTGGATCGGCATCACCGGCACCAACGGCAAGACCACGGTCACCCACCTGGTCAGCCATCTGCTGTGCAGCCAGGGACTTGATGCGCCCATGGGCGGCAACGTCGGCAACTCAGCCGCCGAGCTGGTGTTGCGCCGCTGCCTGTCGGCCGATCCAGCCCCGCAGTGGCTGGTGATGGAACTGAGCAGTTATCAGATCGAAGCCGCGGCCGAAGTGGCTCCCAGGATCGGCATCTGGACCACGCTGACCCCTGACCATCTGGAACGGCATGGCAGCCTTGAGGCCTACCGGGCGATCAAGCGAGGTCTGCTCGAGCGCAGCGGCCTGCAGATCCTCAATGCCGACGACCCCGACCTGCGGACCCACGCCAACGGCTGGACCCAGGCCTGCTGGGTCACGGCCAGATCCCGCCAGGAGCTGCCCGATGGCCTCGATCCGACGCTCTGGATCGAGGCCAACCAGGTGTGGCATCAACCGGCCTCAGGCACAGCCCAAGCCCTGATGCGGGCGGACTGCCTGGCCATGCCGGGCGCCCATAACCGACAGAACATGCTGATGGCCGTGGCCGCCGGGCTGGCCGCCGGCCTGGACGGCCCCCAGATGGAAGCGGGTCTGGCGAGCTTTCCAGGGGTCCCCCACCGACTGGAGCGGCTGCCCAGTCGCAACGGCATCACCTATTTCAATGACAGCAAAGCCACCAACTACGACGCCGCCAAGGTGGCGCTGGAGGCTCTGGAGGGCCCGCTGGTGGTGCTGGCGGGGGGTGAAGCCAAACAGGGTGATGCCAACGGCTGGATCGACCAGCTCAAGCGCCAGTCAAGAGCCGTGGTGCTGTTCGGGGCCGCCCAACAGCAGTTCCAGCACCTGTTGCAGGCGGCTGGCTACAAGGGAACGATCCGGACCACACCCAGCCTGCAGGAGGCGGTCACCGTGGCAGCTGAGCTGGCAGCCACCCTTGGCTGCCGGGCCGTGCTGCTGTCACCGGCCTGCGCCAGTTTCGACCAGTACAGCGACTTTGAGGCGCGGGGGGAGCATTTCCGCGCCCTGGTGGCCGCCCTGGCCTGAAACGGCTCAGTTGCTGTGGCCCAGCTGCAGATAGGCGGAGGCGCCAATGCAGACCGCCAGCGGCACCGTGGCAAACAAGCCAACCCCGAAGGCGAACACGCCGACAGCACTGATCACGCCGATCACCAGCAGCAGCACGGCCACATCAAACCATTGGGGCGTGACCATGCGCCGTGCGCCAGACATGGCATCGAGAAAGGCCACCTTGCGGTCGACCAGCACAAACGCCGCGAACCAGTAGCCGACCGACAGGTAGATGCCAGGGATGCCAAAGGCCAGCAGTCCCAGCAAGATGGCGACGGCTGCAAACACATGCAGCCCCAGCAGATTGAACAGCTGCCTGGTCTCGCTGAACAATTGCGCAAACCGGAAGGTCTGACCGCGGGCCGCCATCAGGCCACCATTGATCAGGGCCAGATTGCCGATCAGGTGCACCACGACCTGCAGCAGCTTGATCAATGCGAACAGGGCCACAACGCCGGCATTGGGCGTGGCCACCTCAGCCAGCCTGAGGTCCGCCAGCACCAACAGGCCCAGCACGATCGCGTAAAGAAGCGAGAAACCGATCAGAACAACAGCGTTGCGACCGAAGCCACGGGCACCGTTCTGGATGATGGATCCGTATTGCATCGAAAAGGAGACCTTGACCGGATCGATTCTGCGCACCCCAGGGCTCCCGTCAAGCCATGTCGTAGCAACTGATACAGCGATTAGCATGGAGGCCTGTGTCGGGATCCGAATCCGCCATGGCGTACTGGCTGATGAAAAGCGAGCCGGATGCCTACAGCCTCGATGATCTGGCCCGCGAAGGCACAACACTGTGGGACGGGATCCGCAATTACCAGGCCCGCAATTTCATGCGCGCGATGCAGGCTGGCGATCGCGCCTTCTTTTATCACTCGAATGCCAAGCCTCCTGGCATCGTTGGCCTGATGGAGGTGATCGAGACCGGCCAGACCGACCCGAGCCAGTTCGACCCCACCTCCAAGTATTTCGATGCAGCCTCCCGAACCGATGCCCCCCGCTGGGATTGCGCTCGACTGCGCTATCTGGGACGGTTTGCCACCTTGCTGAGCCTGGAGCAGCTGCGTGAGCAGTTCAACGAGGACGAACTGGCCGTGGTGCGCCGGGGCAACCGCCTCTCGATCCTGCCGGTTCCCGAGGCCACGGCCGAGCGCCTGCTGGGCAGCCTCGGCCCCCTCCTGAGCTGAGGTCAGCGGCCATGCCCCTGCTGAGGCCGGTGACCGATGAGCCGATCGCCATTCGCCGGTCCCTCGAGGAAGGTTGGCAAGCGTTTTGCCGCCATGCCTGGGTTCTGGTCGGCTTGACCCTGATCCTGGGGGGTCTGAATCTGCTGTGCTGGCTGGTCTATCGCCACAGCGGCGGCCTGCTGGACCGTGGGATGTTGCAGAGCTCGCCATGGCAGCTGGGTGAGGCCGGAGCAGCTTTGGTGGCCTATCTGCTGAGCGGTTTCTGGCTGCTGGCAGGCCTGATCCACGGCGCGGAACGGGCCCTGGATCGTCTGCCCCCTCGCCTGGGGGTGCTGCTGCGCTGCGATGGCCGCGCCATCGCCCGGCTGGCCTGGAGCCTGTTGGTGCTGCTGCTGCTGTTGGCCCTGGTGCGTCAGAGCGGTGAGCTCAGCTCCTGGTTGCTCACCCTGCTGGTGCCGCGCCTGGGCAACCTGCCGCTCTGGGCCGCTTGGGCGGTTCTGATGTATGTGCTGGCCGATCAGGTGCTGCTGCTGCCGATCACCGTGCTGGGTCACCAGGCAGGGCTCGCCGCCTTTCGCAGTGGACGCCTGGCGACAGATCCCCATTGGCTGCACGCCTTGGGCCTGCTGCTGGTGGTGAGCCTGGTGCTGCTGGCCGGTTTTCTGCTGTTGGTGGGACTGGTGGTCGCCCTGCCCTGGGCGCTGTGCACGCTGACGGCCGCCTATCGCCAGCTGTTCGTGCTCACGCTGGTCAGCGGTCAACCGCAGCGTCAGCGTTGAAGCGCCGCTGTCCTGGAAACAGATTGGCGAGATAGCAACGGGTCACGCCACGGCTGCGACTGCCGTTCTGAACCAGAAATCCGGCAACGGCTGCCTGCACCAGGCGGTATTGATCCCAGTTCGGATGCCGATCGATGAACGTCTGCATCGAAGCGAGCAGGGCCGCGGGCACCTCGGCCCGCAGGCTGACGACCCCCGCCTCTCCATCGCTTGCACCCGCTGGGGCCATCTCTGCTGCAACCGGATCTTGGTCCTTGGGCAACGGCATGCGCGTCCTGCGCTCATTCACAGCAGTCAGTTCTCCACAACGGCGCGCCCACGTCAACCAAGGCGTTCCCCCCGTCCAGACGACCATTCCCAGCCTGAGATCCCTGGCCGGCACAGAACGCAGACCGCCGCCCCCAGGCCAAGCCCCTGGTTGCTAGGGAAACCTTGGCCGTTGTCAAGCAACAGCAGGGTCAACGGGCCCTTCTCCACAAATGACCGACGCACGGGGGCGCTGGACCGATGACCTGTGGAAAACCAGCGGAAAACCAGAACGCCGGCTGGGGGCAAGCCCGGCTTCCTCCATTGATCAAATGAACTGATCAATGGAGGAACTGCATGGCCGGTCTCATCAGGGATTGATCACGGCAGTCGGGGGATCACCACCCCCTGCAAGGCCGCCGCAAGGGCAAGACTGGCGGCGCTGCACCAACCGGCCTCTAGGGCCCGCGGTCTGCCGGGACCTTGCTGCTGGGGAGTCAGCACAAAACGCAACCGCCAGGCGTCGGGGGCGCCGGCCAGTTGCAGCCACAGGCCGCCGCGATCGAGTTCCAGCTCAATGGTCTCTTCGGGCATCAAGGAGCTGGCGATGGCCGCAAGCTGCTGCACCAGGGTTGATGCTCCCTCTTGCAGCAACAGGGCTTCGGCTGCGGTCAGTTCAGCCCCCCAGTCGCGGCCACCGATCAACACAGGAAAGGGCTGACGGCCGGGATCCACCCGCAACCGCCAGCCCTCTCCTTCCAACAATTCCAAGTCAGCCAGGCAGCAGATCGGGCTGATCCTGCTCGTCGCTGAGTTCGATGATGGCGCGCTGCACCGGCTTGATCATCGAGTCATCCAGCAGGCCGTCAAAATCATCAAAGCGCCGCTGTTTGGCCCGGTAGGCGATGCGAACGGTGGTCAAATAGCGGTTGCTCGAATGCCTGATCAGGCTCTCGCCCCGCTTGGCCAAATCTTTGGGGCTGATTTCAAGTCCGCTGTACATGGACACTCCGCGATCACCCGACTGTAGGTCAGCTGCGCGCGGGGGCCGCTAGAAGAGCCCCATGCAGGGCACCGTGGCGATCGATCTGGGCAGCAGCACCACCGTGGTGGCCTATCAGCCGCCGGGGGAGCCAGCCCGACTGCTGCAACTCGACCCCTACAGCCTGCCCGATGCCTGTGTGGTGCCCTCTCTGCTGTGGCTGGCGGCCCGCGACAGCCGTCGCCCCCTGCTGGGGCGCCAGGTGCTGGAGGCGGGGTTAGCCGACACAGACGGCCCGCAATTGCAGCGCGACTTCAAGCGGCGCATCGGTCTGGCCGCTGGCCTCGAGGCTGCAGGCCGCGACGATCAGGGACTGCCCCTGAGTGCCGAAGAAAGCGGCGAACGGCTGCTGCTGCAGCTCTGGCAGGCCCTGCCACCCGAGTTGCAGCCCGAGCGGCTGGTGATGACGGCGCCGATCGACGGCTACGGCGGCTACCGCAACTGGTTGCTGGGGCTGGGCGAGCAACTGCCGGTCCGCGAGATCGCTCTGGTGGATGAACCCACCGCTGCGGCGATCGGCTGCGGCCTGGCGCCGGGCAGCACCGTGCTGGTCGTGGACCTGGGAGGGGGAACGATCGACCTCTCCCTGGTCCAGCTGCAGGGGGGCGAAGGGCGGGCCGCGCCGATCGCCCAACTGCTGCGCCTGGGGGGCCGCAATGTCGAGAGCAGCCGTCAGGTGCAGCGTTGCGCCCGGGTCTTGGGCAAGGCGGGCCTGGCCCTGGGCGGACGGGACCTGGATCACTGGATCGCCGCCCACGTCGCCGGCGACAGCCCCCGCTGCGGGTCCCTGCTGATGCAGGCCGAAACCTTGAAATGTCAGCTCAGCGTTCAGCAGCAGGCCATGACGGTCTGGACCGACTCCCGCGGCATCAGCCGGGAGCTACGACTCGATCGGGATGGGCTGGAGCAGCTGCTGCAGCGCCACGGTCTCTTTGGCCAGCTTGACGCCCTGCTCGAGCAGGTTCTGGCCCAGGGGCGCAGTGCCGGCATCGGACTGGAGCGCATCGATGCCGTGCTGCCGGTGGGCGGCACCAGCCAGCTCAGCGCCATCCAGACCTGGCTGCGGCAGCGGCTCAGCCCGATCCCGCTGCACAACGCCCGACCGGTCGAGGCCGTTGCCCTGGGGGCCCTGTCCCTGACCCCCGGGGTACGGGTCAGGGACGTGCTCAGCCGGGGCGTGTCCCTGCGCTGCTGGGACCGCCGCAGCAAAGCCCATCACTGGCACCCGTTATTTGTGCCCGGGCAGAGCTGGCCCAGCGAACACCCGCTTGAGCTGGTGCTGGCCTGCAGCCGCGACAACCAGGATGGGCTCGAGCTGGTGCTGGGCGAGCCCGAGCCGGGACAACGGGCCGAGGTGGTCTACGTGGATGGACTGCCGGTGCTCAGGCAGCGTCCAGCCGGGGAGCCCGAGGTGACCCCATGGACCCTGCCGATGACCGTGCCCCTGGCCCCCCCCGGCCGCCAGGGCCGCGACCGTCTGAGACTGCGCTTCGCCATCGACGCCCGCAGCCAGCTGACGGTCGAGATCGAGGACCTCGACCAGCCCGATCAGCCCCCGGGCCACCACCTGCTGGGGCCCGTGCGCTGAAGCCGGCGGCGCGGCTGCAGTTCAGGGGCGCTGCGATAAAACAGGAATCCATTCGCCGTCTCAACGGTCTTGGCCCTTCGCCAGCACAGGCTGCCCCGCTTCTGGCTGGGCCTCACGCTGGGCGTAGTGCTGAGCGGCCTTGGCGCCGTCTACGTCTGGGAGCGCCAGCTCCCGACCCGTCTCAAGCTGGCTGCCGACCGGGGCGATGTCGATGCCTGTCTGCGTTACAGCGAACAGCTGACGGCCCTGCGCTGGCTCAGCGGCGATGCCCCGGGCGAGCAGGCCCGCTGCCGACGGCTCAAGGCCCGGCAGCTGTGGTCCCAGCAACGGTGGAGCGAGGCCCTGGGGCTGCAACTGCAACTGGTCAACTCGCCCGCCGCAACCATTGCGGACCGGCTGCAACTGCAGAGCTGGGATGATGAGCTGCAGCAGCGGGCCCTGCGCCGGTTCGGGCAGGGGGATCTCAACGGAGCCCTGTCCCTGCTCGAACCGATCGGCGAAAACCACAAGCAAGGCGGCAACAGCTTGGGCGACAACCTGCGCGAGATCTGGAGCAGCAACCGCTACCAACTGGAACGCGCCCGCAAGCTCGTGAACCAAAAGCGCTGGTGGGAGGCGGTGGATGCCCTCAACCGCATCGACCATCCCTGGTGGAAACAACAGAGCACCACCCTGCGCCGCACGGTCGAGGCGGCCATCAGCGGACTGCGGGCTGAAGACCGGCAGCACGACAGCCACGGCAGCCTGCCCCACACCGTGCCGGCCCGGGAACTCGATGCCCAGGTGCAGCAGCGCATCAGCCGCGGCATGGACGAATGGGCCGCCTTCCAGGATGCCTGCAAGGCCCTGGGAGGTCGCGTGGTTGAAGCTGGGCCCGAAAGCGCCTGCCGCCGCTGACCATGACAAACTTGCGGCGCAGCACCGTGCAGCCCGTCATGCAGCCAGGGGACAAGGTCAGGGTCAGCAGCAGTGTGGTGGTGTTCCACCACCCTCAGCACCGTGGCCAGGCCTTTGATCTCGAGGGTCAGGAGGGAGAGGTGGTCTCCGTACTCGACGACTGGAAAGGCCGTCCGATCAGTCCCACGCTGCCGGTGGTGGTCGCCTTCGGCAAATTCAAGGCCCACCTGCGCAGCGATGAACTGAGCGCCCTGGCCTAAGCCCGACCTGGACGCCCTAGACGTCCAACACGGCACGCGACTGGCGCAACAGAAAGACACCCTCCTCACCATCGATGGCCTGAAGGCAGACCTGAATGGTCTCGTGCCGGCTGGTGGGCACCACCCGTCCGCAGAAATCGGGTTGGATCGGCAGTTCGCGATGCCCCCGATCCACCATGACCAGCAAGCTGACCCGACGGGGCCGGCCCCAGGCCTGCAGGGCCTCGAGGGCAGCGCGCACAGTGCGACCGGTGAAGATCACATCATCCACCAGCACGACCTGCCTGCCGTTGAGACTGACCGGCAGATCGGTCGGTTGGACCAGGCGGGTGCCGACCCGCTCGAGGTCGTCGCGATGAAAGGTGGGATCCAGACTGCCGCAATCGATCGCGTGACCGCAGCTGGCCTGTAGGCGGCTGGCCAGCACAGCTGCCAGTGCCACACCACGGGTAGGGATGCCCAACAGCACCAACTCCCGGCTGTCGCCGACACCCTCGAGGACCTGGGACGCCAACCGATCGACGGTGCGCCCCAGCTCCTGGGATGTCAGCAGTTCCAGCCTGCTGGCGGGGTCGTGGGACGGCCGGGAGGACTGCATGGCGCCTGCCCTGCAGGGTTTCAGACAGGAGCCAATCCTATGGAGGACTGCTGGAAGCCAGGGAAACCGTCAGGATTGAACCCAAGCCTGATGTGACCAAAGCCTGACCCGAGCCCCGCCCCTGCAGGCCAAGCACGAGCTGCAAGGTAGGTTGGATGTGGTCGGATTGCGCGTCATCTGATGCAATCCGGTGGTTCGATGCGTGGGTGAAACAGATCGGGTGACTGCCATTCCCTCCCCCAGCTCCTCCGCACCGGCAGCTGTTGCTGACAACGGCAGGCCTTCAGAGCTGCGTGACGCCCAGAGGGTCCCGCCGCTGGTTCTCGCCATCCTCGATGGTTGGGGTTACACGGCAGACGACAGCCACAACGCCATCCGCGCGGCCGAGACCCCGGTGATGGATGCCCTCTGGCATGCCTATCCCCACACCCTGATCGAAGCCAGCGGCGGTTCGGTTGGATTGCCCGACGACCAGATGGGCAATTCGGAGGTGGGTCACCTCACGATCGGATCCGGGCGCATCATCCGTCAGGAACTGGTCCGCATCAGCCAGGCCGTGCGCGACGGCTCCCTGGCCGCCAACCCGGCACTCAACACCCTGGCCGACACCTTGCTGGCGGATCAGGGCACCCTGCACCTGATCGGGCTGTGCTCAGACGGTGGTGTCCACAGCCATATCAACCACCTGGGGGGTCTGCTGCACTGGGCCGCCCAGAGGGGGCTGCGCGATGTCTGCGTCCATGTGATCACCGACGGTCGGGACACCGCTCCCGGCAGCGCCCTCGGCTTCATCGAGACGGTGCAGGCCCAGATCGCCGCCGCTGGAGTGGGTCGCCTCGCCACCCTGTGCGGGCGTTACTGGGCCATGGATCGCGACAACCGCTGGGAGCGCACCGAAAAGGCCTACAACCTGCTGTGCCAACCAAGTCCGATCAGTGATCAAGCTCCAGCCGCAATTCTTGAAAGCTCCTATGCCAGCGGTGTCAGCGACGAGTTTCTCGAGCCGGTACGCCTCGCTGATGGCCTGATCAAGGCCGGTGATGGGGTCATCTGCTTCAACTTCAGGCCCGATCGGGTCAGGCAACTGGTCCGGGCCCTGGTGAATGACGACTTTGATCCCTTTGAGCGCGAACGCATCGCGCCGCTGTCGGTGGTCACCTTCACCCAATACGAAAAGGGCCTGCCAGTTGCTGTGGCGTTCCCGCCCGAATCACTCGATGGACTGCTCGGACAGGTTGTCTCCGAGGCCGGCCTGCGCCAGTTCCGCACCGCCGAAACCGAGAAATACCCCCACGTGACCTACTTCATGAATGGGGGCATCGAACAGGCCTTCCCTGGTGAAGACAGGCATCTGGTGCCATCCCCACGGGTGGCGACCTACGACCAGGCTCCAGCGATGGCGGCTGAGCAGCTCACCGACAACTGCATTGCCGCGATCAACAAGGGCATTTATTCCCTTGTGGTGATCAATTACGCCAATCCCGACATGGTGGGGCACACCGGTCAGATGGAGGCCACAAAAACAGCGATCAACACCGTCGACCGCTGCGTCGGCCGGCTGATGGAGGCCACCAACCGCATGGGCGGCACCCTGCTGATCACGGCCGATCACGGCAACGCCGAGGTCATGGAGGGACCGGACGGTCGCGCCTGGACGGCCCACACCACCAACCCAGTCCCGGTGATCCTGGTCGAGGGCGAGCGACGCAAACTGCCGGGGCACGGCACGGCCGTTCAACTGCGCGAAGGCGGCGGCCTGGCGGACATCGCACCGACCCTGCTCGAGATCCTGGGACTGCCCCAACCGCAGACGATGACCGGGTCGAGCCTGATCCAGCCCGCCGGTGCCCCCAGCAACCTGGGACGCATTCCCCAGACCCTCGGCATTTAGCATCACCCCATGCTCACCTCCGTCGTGTCCTGGATCTGGATCAGCAGTGGCGTCCTGCTGATCATCTCGGTGTTGTTGCACAGCCCCAAGGGTGACGGCATGGGCGGTCTGGCCGCCAGCGGGGGGTCGATGTTCAGCAGTGCCCGCAGCGCCGAACAGACCCTCAACCGCATCAGCTGGACCCTTCTGGCCATTTTTCTGGCCCTGGCGGTGGTGCTGAGCGCCGGTTGGTTGAAGTAACGAGCCCCACAACGCCGGCGGTCAACGGGCAGACTGAACGCCCACCGTTGCCTCATTTGCCATGGAGCGGCGATCGCTGCTGACCAGCCTGTCCGCCGCTGCTGCAGCCCTGTTGGGGCTGCCCCAACGTGCCCAGGCCGCCAGCAAAGCCGCTGATCCCTCCTGGAACCTCAGCGATGCCCAGTGGAAAGCGCGGTTGAGCCCGGCGGCCTATCAGGTGCTCAGGCGCGATGGCACCGAACGGCCGTTCAGCAGCCCGCTCAATGCTGAAAAACGGAACGGGATCTACCACTGCGCGGGCTGCGACCTGCCCCTGTTCAGCAGCAAGGCCAAATACGACAGCGGCACGGGTTGGCCCAGTTTCTGGCAGCCCCTGAGCGGGGCCCTGGGCACCACTGTCGACTTCAAACTGATCATCCCCCGCACCGAATACCACTGCAAACGCTGTGGCGGCCACCAGGGCCATGTCTTTAGCGACGGCCCCCGTCCCACCGGCAAGCGCTACTGCAACAACGGCGTGGCGCTGGTGTTCAAGCCAGCCAGCTGACTCAGCCGGTGAATTCGCTGTTGTAGGCCTCTTCGCCGTGGGCATTGATGTCGAGGCCTTGCCGCTCCTCGGCATCAGAAACCCGCAACGGCATCACCATCCGCAGCACCTGCAGGATCGCAAAGGTGCCCACACCAACCCACAGCAGGGTGAAACCAGCAGCCTTCAGTTGAATCAGAAACTGGGCCGGATTGCCAGCCAGCCAGCCATCGGCGCCGGCGGGATTGACCGATGCCAGAGCGAGCAGCCCCGTGAGCAGGATGCCCAGACATCCAGCCACACCATGCACCGGCAGCACATCGAGGCTGTCATCAAGCCTCGAACGGTTCTTGAGCTGCAAGGCCCAGTTGCTGCAGGCCGCCGCGGCAAAACCGACCAGCAGCGCCCCAACTGGGCTGACAAAACCGGCCGCCGGCGTGATCGCCACCAGACCAGCCACGGCCCCCGTGGCCACGCCGACTGCCGTGGGCTTGCCCCGTTGCCAGGTTTCGAGCAGCATCCAACCCAACGCGGCGGCGGCGGCGGCGGTGTTGGTGGTGAGGCAGGCCAGGGAAGCCAGGTTGCCGGCCACCAAACCGCTGCCGCCATTGAAGCCGAACCAACCGAACCACAGCAGCCCTGCCCCCAAGAGGATGAACGGCACATTGTGGGGCGGTGCATTGTGCGCAGGGTGATTGCGGCGGGGGCCGACCACCATCGCGGTCACGGCCGCGCCCACACCCGACGCCATCTCGACCACCAGGCCGCCGGCAAAATCAAGGGCACCCAAACCGTCAACGCCCAGGAAGCCACCGGGACCCCACACCATGTGGGCCAAAGGCAAATAGACGAAGGTGCTCCAAAGCAGCACAAACGCCATCCAGGCCCGAAACGTCATGCGCTCCACCACCGCGCCCGAGATCAACGCGGGGGTGATGATCGCAAAGGTCAGCTGAAAGAAGGCCACGGCACCATGGCTCAACTGGCCATCGCCATAGGGGGCTGACCAGTTGCTCAGCCCCGCCCACTGCAACCCACCGATGAACGGCGCCAGCGGTCCGCTGCCTGGTGAAAACGCGAGGCTGTAGCCAAACAGCACCCAGAGCACGCTGACCAGGCCCATGGCAGCAAAGCTCATCACCATCGTGTTGAGCACGTTGCGACTACGCACAAACCCCGCATAAAACAGGGCCAGAGCCGGGGTCATCATCAGCACCAAGGCGGCGCTGAGCAGCACAAAACCGTTGTTGGCGCTGCGCAAACCCGCATCCACCGTCAGAAAGAGCACCGAACCATCAGCATCAGCAGAGGAACGCTGCTGAAACGCAACCCAACCACTGGTAGCAATGGCTACAAATCAAGCGACTTCAGTAGCAATCGTGACAAGCCGTGTCCAGCTGGGAATGGGTTGGTTCGGTGAGGCACGACGGGAGCCAACAAAAAAGGGAGGGCCGAAGCCCTCCCTTTGACGCATCGCCGTGTCTCAGAGCCAGGCTCTGGGACAGGGCTCAGTAGTCGAAGTCGCCGCCGCCCATGCCGCCGCCGGCAGGAGCTGCTTCCTTCTTCTCGGGCAGATCGGCCACGATGCACTCGGTGGTGAGCACCATGCCGGCGATCGAGGCGGCGTTC
>JBJOHB010000062.1:0-5814 GCA_046047915.1 Cyanobacteriota bacterium | reverse complement strand
CCGATCTGGCTCACCCGTTGCTGCTGTACATCGGCGAAACGTGCCGGGCCGATCAGCGCTGGAAAGGTGAGCACGACTGCAAGCAGTACCTGGCGGCCTATGGCGAGACCCTGCAGGGACTAGGGCTCTCGCCCCGGCTCAGCATCAGCTTCTGGAGCGACGTGCCCGAGCAGACCCGACCGCGACGCCAGCTGGAGCAGGCCCTGATCCGCCGCTGGTTGCCAGCGTTCAACAAAGAGACGCGGGGCCGCTGGGCGACGCCGTTTCAGGCCGACGAGAGCTGAGACAAGGGCTGATCAGGCCTTGCTGGTTAGCATCGCCGCCTCAGCCGGGTGTGGCCATGGACGTGCGCTGTCTGTCGATTGATCCGAGCGATGCAGCCGCCCTGCAGCAGCTGCAGGCCGATGTCCTGGCCATCGGCCTGTTCAGCAACCAGGACCAGCAGGCCCTGATGCCATCGCTGCAGCAGCTGTTGACTGCCGAGGAACGGGCGGATCTGCAGAGGCGGCTCGAGCAGCGCCGCTTCAAGGGCAAACCCGGCGAATGCCTGGCGTTCGAGCGGCTCGGCGCCTCACCAGCGACCCTGATCGTGATCGGACTGGGGGAACCGGCCGGTTTTGATCTCGATGGCGTCCGTCAGGCTGCGGCAAGGGCCTGCAAGGCCGCAGCACCGGCCGGCACCCTGGCCCTGGCTCTACCGCTCGAAGCGTTGCCCCACGAGCGCTCAGCCATGGCCATGGCTGAAGCGGTCCGGTTGTCGCTGTATGTGGACCAGCGCTTCAAAAGCGAGGCCGAGCCGGCTTCTGGCCTGCAGCAGGTGCTGCTGCTAGGCCTGAGCCCAGACCTGGACCCCGTGGTGGCCCAGGCGGCAGCCCATTGCAGCGGTGTCGAACTGGCCCGGCAACTGGTGGCAGCCCCGCCCAATGTGGCCACTCCCCAGCACCTGGCCGACACGGCCGCGGCCATTGCCCGCGAGTTCGGGCTCGACCTCAAGGTTCTCGATCGCGACGCCTGCCAGGCCCTGGGCATGGGGGCGTACCTGGCGGTGGCCCAGGGTTCAGAGCTGCCGCCGCGGTTCATCCATCTGACCTATCGCCCGGCAGGCGAGGTCAGCCGCCGCATCGCCCTGGTCGGCAAAGGGCTCACCTTTGATTCAGGGGGGTACAACCTCAAGGTGGCCGGCTCCCAGATCGAAATGATGAAGTACGACATGGGCGGCAGCGCTGCGGTGCTGGGGGCGATGCGCACCATCGCCGAACTGAAACCGGCCGGCGTCGAAGTCCACATGATCGTGGCCGCCTGCGAAAACATGATCAGCGGCGGCGCGGTGCACCCCGGCGACATCCTCACCGCCTCGAACGGCAAGACAATCGAGATCAACAACACCGATGCCGAAGGCCGGCTGACCTTGGCCGATGCCCTCGTCTACGCCTGCAAACTGCAACCCGATGCGGTGGTGGATCTGGCCACCCTGACCGGAGCCTGCGTGATTGCCCTGGGCGAAGAGATCGCCGGGCTGTGGGCCAACAGTGACGGTCTGGCCGATGCCCTGCTGGACGCCGGCCGCAGCGCAGGCGAAGGCTTGTGGCGCATGCCCCTGCGCCAGTCCTACAAAGAAGGCCTCAAGAGCCCCCTGGCCGACCTCAAGAACACCGGTCCCAGGCCTGGGGGTTCGATCACCGCAGCCCTGTTCCTGCAGGATTTTGTCAGCCAGGACGTCCCCTGGGCCCACCTCGACATCGCCGGCACCGTCTGGAGTGACAAAGGACGGGGCGCCGACCCGGCCGGTGCCACCGGCTTTGGCGTGCGCACCCTGGCCGCCTGGATCATGGCTGGCGCCTCCGCAGGCACCGCCGCCTAGGGTTGCAGCGAGCACGACCTCAGCCGATGGCCGTTCAGAAAATCCGCTGGTATGTCAAAGCCCAGCTCGGTGTGCTGCTGCTCCCGGCCGGGCTGTGCCTGTTCGGCGAAGCGGTGATCCGCAAAGGCATCCAGACCCTGGCGGCCTCGGCCAAGGCCGTCGATCCGATCGCCAGTGCCGGACCGTGGTTCTGGTACGGCACCTTTGGCCTGATCCTGATCAACGCCGGGGTCGGCCTGATGATTGAAAGCGGCCTGCTGCGCGGCTACCCGCGGCGACCACCCGAAGCCTGAACGCCTTCAGGCAGCGGTAAACGTGCCTAGGGAACTGATCACCACCTGGGGGGACTCCAGGGCATGGATCTGCCAGCGTGCCCGCTCTCCGCAGACGGCCAGCAGACGGTCAAGATCGTCAGCAGCTTGCTTGGGGCTGTCGTAAGGCCCGATGTGGCGGGTCTGCAGACCGTCTCGGATGGTCAGCAGATACATACAGACCGACTCGCATGGATGGGAACACGCTAGCCACGCCCAAGGTCGCAGCCAAGGTCGGAAACCCGCTCCAGCGCTGGGATCCCGGCAGAACAGCAGCAGCGACGCTTTAGCTTTTCCTCAGCTTTCTGCCATCGGTCTTTGCTGACCAGGGGAGAGGCAGGCGAGCCCGCTGTCCCCAGACCGCATCGAGGCGACGGTCACGACCGCAGGACCAGCGGTAGTAGTTGTACTTGAGGCTGTTGCGCTCGGCGTAATTCTGGTGATAGCCCTCGGCCGGCCAGAACCGGTTCAGCGGTTTGATCGCAACCGCCAGGGCCGGCTGCGGCCGCCCCAGTTCGCGAGCAGCCTGACGGGCACTCTGGGCGGCTTCGCGCGCCTGCAGGGGTCCAGAGGTGTAGATCACAGGCCGGTACGAACCGCCGCGATCGCAGAACTGACCACCTCCATCAAAAGGATCGATGTTGCGCCAGTAAGCCCGCAGCAGGGTGCTGTACGCGATGCGGTCGGGATCGAAGCGCACCCGCACGACCTCCTGATGGCCAGTCCCCCCGGCCGAGACCTGGCGATAGGTGGGGTTCGCCAGCGCTCCACCGCTGTAGCCGCTGACGGCATCGAGCACCCCGTCGAGGTGCTCGAGGTCGTGTTCAAGGCACCAGAAGCAACCACCAGCGAACACGGCCTCCTGGGTGGGAGCCGCCTGCAGCGGCGCTGCGACCAGCAGCAACGGCACCAGCAAGCCCAGCAACCGTCCCAACACTTGTGCGCTCATGGGCCCCCTACCGTAGGCAAAACTTGATCGAGAACAGCGGCGGCCGCACGGCGGGTCACGCCGGGTTCACCGAGCTTGTGGCGCAGCGCGGCATAGCCGTCGAGCATCTGCTGGCGCTGGGGCGAACCGTGATCCAACAGGGGCTCGGCCGCCGCCACCAGGGCCGCCGCCGCGTACGCGTCCTGCAGCAGCTCGGGCACCAGGCGCTGCTCCATCACCAGATTCACCGGCGAGATGTGGGGCACCTGAAAACGCAGCAGGTGCTGGGCCACAAAGGCCGTCACCCGGCTGACCCGATAGCCCACAACCTGGGGTACCTGACGCAGGGCCAGCTCCAGATTGGCGGTTCCCGATTTGGTCAAGGCCACGTCGGCAGCAGCGCAGAGCAGGGGCTTGAGCCGGTCGGCCTGATCCGCGGGGATCAGGCGCCCGCGCACGCCGGCCGCGGCCAGCTGCGCCGACAGCTGCGGCTCAAAACCCGGTAGACCCGCCGGCAGCAGCACCTCAAGGCTGGGGTGTCGGCGCTGCAGCTCAGCAGCAGCGGCCACCATCTCGGGCAGCAAATAACGCAACTCCTGGCGCCGGGAGGCCGGCAACAACAGCAGCACCGGGGCTGTGGCCTCCAGACCCAGATCAGCGCGGGCCTGCTCCCGGCTGGGCAAATGGCTGAGGGTGTCGAGCAGGGGATGGCCCACCCAAGTGACATGGGCGCCGCGGGCACCATAAAAACGGGCCTCTTCAGGAAAGATCGCCAGGATGCGATCGCTAAACCCGATCAAGCGGGTGGTGCCGCCCTCGCCGAGCCGAAATGCCCATTCCTGAGGGGCGATGTAATAGATGATCGGCGCCCCAATGCCCTGGCGCTTGATCTGCAGCCCGAGGTTCACGTTGGCACCCATGTAGTCGATCAGCACAACGCCGTCGGGCGGAGTGTCGTGCAGTTGCCGACGCAGTCGCCGTTGCAGCCCCAGGGTCGGCAACACCAGAGGCAGGGCCTCCCAGAGGCCGATCGCCCCCATGGCCGTGGTGTCGGCGATCAGGGTGGCCCCGGCCCGGCGCATGCGCTCGCCACCGAGGGCTTCGATCTGCAGCTGGATGCCACGGGACTCGGCTTCCTGATGGAGCGCCCTGATCAGCAGGGACCCCTGCAGATCTCCAGACACCTCACCGGTACTGACCAGCAGGCGCACCATCAACGACTGCCGGGCAGGGGACCGCGACGACCCGGACCCGTGGAGGCTTCCAGAAAGCGCACCAGGGTTTCGGCCGCCGGTCCCAGGGGCTGCAGCCGCGCCTGAGCCAGCGCATCGGCCAGCACATGGCCGCTGCGATACAGCAGGGTCCAGATCTGCTGCAGCTGCCTCAGTTGGTCGCCGCCATCGAGATCGGCCAGGCCGCTGCGACGCAGGCCGATGCGGTTGAGACCCCGGACCCGGCCGGGATGCCCCTCGACGGTCATGTAAGGGGGGACATCGCGGTCGATGCGGCTCATGCCCCCCACCATCGCCAAAGTACCGATGTGCACGAACTGGTGAATGCCGAGCATGCCGCCGATCACGGCCCGGTCATCAATCACCACGTGGCCGGCGACGGCCACGCCATTGGCAATGACGATGCGATCACCCAGCAGACAGTTGTGCCCCAGATGGCTGTAGGCCATCAACAGGTTGCCGCTGCCCAGCCGTGTCTGCTCACCCTCGGCCGTGGCCCGGTTGATGGTGACGCACTCGCGGATGGTGTTGTCATCGCCCAGCACCACCTCGGTGGGGGCGCCGCTGTACTTCAGGTCCTGGGGTTCCAGGCCAATGCAGGCCCCAGGAAAGATGCGATTGCCGCTGCCCATGCGCACCCGACCATCGATCACCACATGGGGACCGATCCGGCTGCCGGCGCCGATCTGCACCTCAGGGCCGATCACCGCATAGGGACCGATTGTGACGCCCTCGGCCAACTGGGCACGGGGGTCAACGACGGCAGTCGGATGAACGGAGGTGGCCATGGCTTGCGACATCATCGCCTCAGTCCACCAGCGAAAACAACAGCTCGCCGGAACAGACCAGCTCGCCGTCAACGGTGGCCTCTGCCTGCACCTTGCCGAAGCGTTTGCGCTTGAGGCTCAGCAGGGTGCAGGTGATGCGCAGCTGATCGCCGGGGACCACGGGACGCCGAAAACGAACCCCATCAATGCCGGCAAAGACGAACAAACCCTTCGGCAGATCCGGCATCTGGGTGACAATCAGCCCCCCCACCTGGGCCATGGCCTCAACGATCAGCACCCCTGGCATCAAGGGACGACCGGGGAAATGCCCCATGAACTGGGGCTCGTTGAGGGTGACGTTCTTGATCGCCACAGCCCGTTCACCGGGCACATGCTCGATCACCCGATCCACCAGAGCAAAGGGGTAGCGGTGGGGCAGCAATCCCTGGATCTGCTCGCTGCTGAGAACGACAGCGCCGGTGGATGCAGGAGTGGATGCAGGAACTGAATCAGGCAAGAACGGTTCTCCTCAGGTGGCGGGGACTGCTTCAGAACCGAAGGCATCAGCCAAGGCTGCCGCCAGGGCGGTATGCAGTCCATGGGAGCCGCGGTAGGCAAACACCTGGGCCCTGGGTAAGCCTGCCAGAGCCAGGTCCCCGAGCAGATCCAGAAGCTTGTGTCGCACGGGCTCGTCGGCAAAGCGCAACGGGGGATT
>JBJOHB010000061.1:0-5165 GCA_046047915.1 Cyanobacteriota bacterium | reverse complement strand
TGGCCCTGACCGGCATCGTCGTCGCGGCTGGCATCCGCGCCGGCATTGAGCGGCTGACCCGTTGGGGCATCCCGCTGCTGTTTGTGCTGTTGCTGGCGCTGCTGATCTGGGCGTCGTTTCTTCCCGGCGCCCAGGAGGGCTATCACACCTTTTTGCTCAAGTGGGATCCCAGCAAGCTGAGCGATCCCACCACGATTCGCAACGCCTTCACCCAGGCGTTCTTTTCGATCGGGGCGGGCATCGGCTGCATCCTGGCCTACGCGGCCTACCTGGATCAGCGCAGTTCGATCCCCACCGAGGCCGCTGCTGTGGTGGGCATGGACACGGCTGTGGGGCTCATGGCCGGCTGCGTCACCTTTCCGCTGGTGGCCAGTTTTGGCCTGGGTGATGTGGTCAGTGGCAGCACCGTCGGCACGCTCTTCATTGCCCTGCCTGCCGGCATGGCGTCGCTGGGTGGGGTGGGCCGTCTGGTGGCGGTGGCTTTCTTTGTGCTGGCCTACATCGCCGCGATCACCTCATCGGTGTCGCTGCTTGAGGTGCCGGTTGCCTCGCTGATGGACCGGCTGGGTTGGGGCCGCCGCCGCACGGTGTGGCTGTGCGTGCTGGTGATCACCGTGCTGGGGTTGCCTGCGGCGCTCAACACCACGGTGCTGGAGCGCATGGATGCGGTCTTTGGCGGGGTGCTGCTGATTGCCGGCGGTTTGCTGCTGGCGCTACTGCTGGGCTGGGGTGCTTCCGCGCGGCTGCGCGATGACCTGCTGGCCTCGGGCAGCGCGCCAGCGCTGGTGAGCCGGCTGCTGTGGCTGTTGCGTTGGGTGTCGCCCACAGCGATCAGCATCGGCCTGGTGATCTCGCTGCTCGATCTGGCCCGCAGCTGGAGCGGGGCCTGAGCCCTTACTGGATGCGTTTGCCCTGGCGGATGCCACCGGTTTCAGGACCGTTGCGATCCGCTCCCGGGGCCCAGTGGCGCAGGCGCAAGGGGGTGGCTGGATCGATGCTCATGCTGGTGCGCCAGCCGCTGATCCAGTCGATCACCACCGTGTTGCCGTCAAGCGTCCAGACGCCGCCGGTGCGGGCGTCGATGTCGTTGAAGGCCTGGCCGTTGGAAAGCAGGGTGGCGGTGTAAGGCTTGAGCTCGGCCTGGGCCGGCGGAACGCTGTACACGCCGACGATCTGGGCGACAGGGCCCGTCAGCTTGACGGCCGGTCCAAAGTTGAAGGGCACGCTGCCGCGGCTTTGACCCGGCTGCCAGGCGGCATGGCTCAGGCCTTCGGGGCCGACATAGAGCCAGTCGCTCCAGCCGTCGCTGTAATCGATGCGCACGCCGTTGCCCCAGGGCTGCCAGCGGCCCAGTTCGCGCAGTTGGTCGGCGTTGCTCTGGCGCCCGCCGGCGGCCGGGGTGCCGGCGATGCCCGAGGTGCTCACCGCCTTGCCGCCCGGCTCGATCCGCACGTTGAACAGGTTGTTGTTGCTGTCGCCCAGCGCCCAGGTGCCGATGTAGGTGCGGGTGTCGACGTCGCTGCTTTGCGCTGCTGCTCGAGGCTGGCCTTGGGCTGGGGCTTGGGCCAGCGCCGCGGGGGCCAACAGAGCGATGCCCAGTCCCAGGGGTGCAGCGAGCAGCATCCCGGGGCTCAGGTCCCACAGTCGACGCAGGGTGCGATGGGGCATGGGGTCAACGGCAGCTCGTTGACGATTCTGGGTTTAACTGAACCCAGTTGGTGGTCGTGTGTGACGGGTCTGCCTGGTTGGCTGCAACGCTGGAACTTCATCGAACGGGCCCGGCACGAGCGCGCTCTGTGGGAGGCGTTCGAGCAGAGACAGGACATCGATGCTCTGGTCGCGCAGTGCCGTGCTGCGGTCGAGGCGGGCGATCGGGGCCGCGCCTTTGAGCTCGAGGTGTGGAGCACCACCCTGACGCGCATCCGCAAGATCGAGCGGATGATGAACAACAAATCCTGAACTCGGAGCTGAACCAGCCCGGCGTGCTTCTGCCGACGGGGGCGCTGTGATCCGATGCACTGCACTGGCTGTGACAACCGCACCATGACTGTGACTCTTGAGCCGCTCGAGCGGGCGCTGTTGTCCTTGCGGCGCCATTTGCTGCCGTTCCTGTTTCTGCTGTATGTGATCGCCTACCTCGATCGGGTCAATGTGTCGTTCGCGGCCGCGGGAGTTTCCAGGGATCTGGGACTCAACAGCGCCTCCTACGGCTTGGCGGCGGGCATCTTCTTTCTGGGCTATGTGCTGTTTGAGATTCCCAGCAACCTGATCCTTGCGCGCGTCGGGGCGCGGCGCTGGATCGGTCGCATCCTGCTCACCTGGGGCGTGATCGCCGCCTGGATGGCGTTCATGACCACTGCGGCCCAGTTCAATGGGCTGCGCTTGCTGCTGGGTGTCGCCGAGGCGGGTTTCTTCCCCGGGATCATCTTGTATCTGAGTCAGTGGGTGCCCGAAGGCCACCGGGCCCGCACCCTTGCCGGTTTCATGCTGGCGATCCCGGTGGCGGGCCTGCTGGGCGGGCCGGTGTCGGCGGCGCTCCTGTCGATGCATGGACTGCTGGGACTGGCCGGTTGGCGCTGGCTGTTTTTGCTCGAGGCCCTGCCGGCCATCGTGCTGGCATTCCTGGTCTGGCGCTGGCTGCCCAACAGGCCCCATCAGGCCTCCTGGCTGCAACCGGTAGAGGCCGAGGCCCTGGAGCAGGTTCTGGCGCAGGAGCGCGAGCAACGCCAGGCGAGCGCCGGGCACATCCAGGGCCTGGCTGCGCTGTGGGGCGACCGGCGGCTGTGGCTGCTGGCGGTGCTCTACCTCGGGATTGCCACCAGCTTTTACGGCTTCAGCTTCTGGATCCCCCGCTTTGTGGGGGATGCCCTGGCGCAGCAGTCACCATCGCCGGCGGTGGTGAACCTGCTCAGCGCGATTCCTTATGGCCTGGCGGTGGTGGCGATGCTGCTGGTGGGCCGCAGCGCTGATCGCCACGCCGACAAACGACTGTTCGTCGCCATCCCCCTGGCTGTGGCGGCGGTGGCCTTGGCGCTTTCGATCGCGGCCGCCGGACCGCTGCGCCTGGTGCTGATCAGCCTGTCGACGGCGGCCGCCTTTTCGAGTCTGGGGCCCGCTTGGGCGATCCCGCTGCAGTTTCTGGGCGGGCAGGCCGCGGCGGGGGGCATCGCTGCCATCAACTCCTTCGGCAACATCGGCGGCTTTCTGGCGCCGTTTGTGATGGGGCGGCTGATGCTGCGTCCCCAGGGCGACAGCCTGGCGTTGGCCTACCTGGCTGGGGTCCTGCTGATTTCGGCTGTGTTGGCGCTGCTGGCCACCCAGCACCGCGGCGCTGCAGAGCCGCTCAACGCCTGAGCCAGTCGGTGATGCCGCCGGGTTTGTCGATCAACTCGATGCCGGCCTGCAGCAGCTGGTTGCGGATCTGATCAGCAGTGGCGAAATCCTTGGCGGCTTTGGCGGCACGTCGCTGCTCGATCAGGGCGTTGATCTCGGTGTCACCGGGGCCTGCGCTGGCATCGGGCGAAGGCTTGCTGCCTGCAACGGCTGCTGAAGCTGCGGCGCCTTTGGCTTCTGGCTTGAGACCCAGGACGCCGGCCAGCTCGTGAAGCAAGGCGGCCCGTTGCCGCATGGCCCCGGCCGATGCATCGGTTGAAGCAGCCTGGTCGCCCCGTTCGATGCGGTTGGCCAGGGCACGCAGGGGCTTGGCCAGTTCAAACAGCACCGCCAGCGCCGCCGAGGTGTTGAGGTCATCATCCATGGCGGCAATAAACCGCTCGCGGGCAGCCTCGAGGTCGGTCGGCAGAGCCGCATCCCGTTGGGCCTGGATCGCGATGCTGGTTGTTGGCGACGGTGCTGCTGCTGTGGTGGCACCTGTGTTTGCTGTGGCCGGCGTCAGCCCCAGGGCGCTGTTGAGCCCCTTCCAACCGGTGGCCGCCGCATCGAGGGCGTCGGCGGTAAAATCGAGCGGCTTGCGGTAGTGGGCCTGCAGCACGAACAACCGCAGGGTCATCGGGCTGACGCCGCTCTCGAGCAGGGCGCGAATGGTGGTGAAGTTGCCGAGCGATTTGCTCATTTTGGTGCCGCCGACATTGACCATGCCGTTGTGCAGCCAGGTGCGTGCCAGGGGTTTGCCGGTGGCGGCTTCGGACTGGGCGATCTCGTTGTCGTGGTGGGGAAAGATCAGGTCAGCGCCCCCCAGGTGGATGTCGATGGTGTCGCCGAGCTCCTCGCGCACCATCGCCGAGCACTCGATGTGCCAGCCCGGCCGGCCGGGGCCCCAGGGCGAGTCAAAGCTGGGCTCGCCCGGTTTGGCCCCCTTCCAGAGGGCAAAGTCAAACGGGTGCTGCTTGCGCGCTTCTTCTTCTGTGGCGGTGCGGCCGCTGGCGCCCTCCAGTTGCTCGGCCAGATCACGGCCGCTCAACTTGCCGTAGTTCTGCTGTTTCATGACGGCGAAGTAGACATCACCGTCGGCTGAATAGGCCGCTCCCTTGGCCTCCAGCTCGCCGATCAGGGCGCGAATGCCATCCAGGCAGCGGGTGGCCCTGGGCATGCGATCGGCCCGCAAAATGTTCAGCGCATCCATGTCGGTGAAGAACGCTTCGATGTTGCGTTCACTCACCGCTTCCATCGTGCTGTCTTCTTCAGCGGCGCGGTTCAAAATCTTGTCGTCGATGTCGGTGAAGTTCTGCACGAAGGTCACCGCATAGCCGCGCCAGATCAGATAGCGGCGCAGCACGTCCCAGTTGATGTAGCTGCGGGCATGGCCCAGGTGGCACAGGTCATAGACCGTCACCCCGCAGCAGTAAATGCCCACCTGCCCCGGCACCTGGGGCTCAAACGGCTCGAGGCGCCGGGTCAGGGTGTTGGTGAACCGCAGGGTCACAGGGGTGCTTGGGGGCTGGTGGGGGCACCGTAGGTGCGGATGGTTTGGACGCTCAGCTGAACCAGGTCTGTACGGCCAGGCCTTCAAAATCAGCAAAGTCCTTGGTGTTGCGCGTGATCAGCACCAGTTGCTGGCTGGCGGCAATCGCCGCCACCTGGCCATCGGCAAAGGAGGTTGTCTGTCCAGCCGCCTCAAGTCGGGCCCGCTGCTCCCCATGCCATAGCGCGGCCTTGTGGTCATAGGGAAGAACCACAAGCCCCGATTCGAGCAGGGTTCCCAGATA
>JBJOHB010000060.1:0-8593 GCA_046047915.1 Cyanobacteriota bacterium | reverse complement strand
GGGGGGTGCTGCCCAGCCTGGCCACCTTTCTGCTGGCGCTGCAGCGGCTTAATCAGCGCCTCAGCGGCATCGCGGTCAACGCCAACACCTTTGGTCGCAACGCCGGTGAGCTGGCCCGCCTGCAGGCCCTGCTCGACGGCAGCGACAAGCAATACCGGCGTTTGGACGGTCGCCCCTTTACGGGGTTGCGGCAGGGCATCGAGCTGCAGCAGGTCTGCCTGCGCTACAGCCCGGGTCAACCCCTGGCCCTCGACCATGTCGATCTGCTGCTGCCCCGTGGCAGCACCACCGCCCTGGTCGGCTCCAGTGGTGCCGGCAAGAGCTCGATCGCCGATCTGTTGATCGGGCTCTACACCCCGCAGTCGGGACGGGTGCTGGTCGATGGCGTCGACCTGCGTCAGCTGCAGCTCAGCAGCTGGCAGCAGCGGTTGGGGGTGGTCAGTCAGGACACCTTCCTGTTCAACGCCAGCGTGGCCGACAACATCCGGGCCGGCCGACCTGGCATCGGGCGGCGCGAGCTCGAGGCCGCCGCCGGGCGGGCCCAGATTCTGGAGCTGATCGCCCAGCTGCCCCAGGGGTTTGACACCCTGGTGGGAGAGCGGGGCTACCGGCTCAGCGGCGGCCAGCGGCAGCGCCTGTCCCTGGCCCGCGCCCTGCTCAGCCCCTGCGATCTGCTGATTCTGGACGAGGCCACCAGCGCCCTCGACAGCGACAACGAAGCCCTGGTGCAGCTGGCGATTCAGCAGCTCGGCGCCCACGCGACCGTGCTGGTGATCGCCCATCGACTCAGCACCGTGCGCCATGCCGACCAGATCGTCGTGCTCGAGGCGGGCCGGCGGGTCGAGCAGGGTGACCACACGACCCTGATGCAGGGCAATGGCCGTTATGCCGGGCTCTGGCGCCGGCAACTGCAGGGGCTGGCGGCATGAAGGCGTTTCATGTCGGCGCACCCAACCTGGCCCCCTGGGGCGAGTTTGCGCGCCTGGCCCGGGGCTCGTTTGCCCGGCGCTGGCTCACCAACCGCGGCCCCCTGGTGCAGCAGCTCGAGGCCGAGTTGCAACGGCAGCTGGGCGTCCGGCACGTGATCCTGTGCGCCAACGGCACCGTGGCCCTCGAGCTGGCGGCCCGTGCGGCAGGCCTGTCGGGTGAGGTGATCCTGCCCTCGTTCACATTCGTGGCCACCGCCCATGCCCTGCAGTGGCAGGGGATCCGGCCGGTGTTCGCCGATGTCGATCCGTTGACGTACAACCTCGATCCGGCGGCAGTGGAGCCGTTGATCACCCCCGCCACCAGCGCCATTGTCGGCGTGCACCTTTACGGCCGCCCCTGTGCGATCGGCCCCCTGCAGGCCCTGGCTGATCGCCACGGGTTGCCGTTGCTGTTCGATGCCGCCCATGCCTTTGGCTGCGCCGACGGCGGCCGGCCGATCGGTGGCCATGGCCTCTGTGAGGTGTTCAGTTTCCATGCCACCAAGGTGTTCAACACCGGCGAGGGCGGCGCGATCAGCACCGACGACGGCGCCTTGGCCGAGCGGGTGCGGTTGTTGCAGAACTTCGGCTTTGCCGGCGAGGACAGGGTCGTTGCCCTGGGCCTCAACGGCAAGATGGGCGAGCTCAACGCGGCTCTGGGGCTGGCCAATCTGCGCCATCTGCCCCGGTTCGTGGCGATCAACAGGCGCCATCACCAGCGCTACCAGCAGGAGCTGGCTGCCGTTGAGGGCCTGCGGCTGATCGATTTTTCCGACCAGTCGGCGAGCAACTATCACTATCAAGTGGTTGAGGTCGATGCCGAGGCCTTCGGCTGCGATCGCGATCGCCTGCGGGACCATCTGGCCGCCCATGGGGTGCTGGCCCGTCGCTACTTCACGCCGGGGTGCCACCGCCAACCGCCTTACAACAGCCAGGGCAACGGCTGCTCGTTGCCCCATACCGAACGCCTCAGCGAAAGGTTGCTGGCTCTGCCCAACGGCACCCAGCTGGGTGCCGGCGATCTGCGCCGCATCTGCCGCCTGATCCGCTCGTGCCCCCGTGGCGGGATCAGCCTGCGGGCCTGAGGCGGTTTGACCCAGAAGCTGATGGTTGAGCGTCTACTGATTGTTGGTGCTTCTGGTCATGCCCAGGCGGTGCTGGCGCTGCTGCGCCGCCGCGCCGATTACCAGGTGATGGGGTTGATCGATGACACCAGGCCTGCCGGTGGACTGGTTTACGGCCTGCCGGTGCTGGGCGCGGTGGCCGAGCTGCCCCAGCTCTGCGCCGCCTATGGCCTCGATCAGGTGGTGATCGCCATCGGCGACAACGCCAGTCGGCAGCGGATCAGCGAGGCTCTGCGCCGCCGCTTGCCCCAGTTGCGCTGGCCGGTGCTGGTCGATCCCACGGCGGTGGTGGCCGAGCCGGCCCGCCTGGGCGAGGGCACCGTGGTGTTGCCGCTCGCCCATGTGGGCCCCGGGGCCAGGCTCGGACCCGGCTGCCTGCTCAACACCCGCAGCTCCCTGGACCATGACGGTCAGATGGAGCCTTTTTCGAGCCTGGCCCCCGGCGTTCACTGCGGCGGCCAGGTGCAGATCGGCGAGCGTGCCGCCGTGGGCCTGGGCGCCAGCGTGGTGCAGCGGGTCAGGGTCGGTGCTGACACGGTGGTCGGCGCCGGCGCGGTGGTGCTGGACTCCCTGCCCGAGCGGGTCGTGGCCCATGGGGTCCCGGCCCGGGTGGTGCGCAGCCGTGAGCCGATGGAGTCCTACCTGTGAGCGGCCTGGTCAGCACGATCATTCCGGTCTTCAACCGACCGGAGATGGTGCGCCGCGCCACCCTGAGCGTGTTGCAGCAGACCTACCGGCCGATCGAGATCCTGTTGGTGGATGACGGTTCCACCGATCAGACCCCGGTGATCCTGGCTGACCTGCAGCGCCGGCATCCGGCTGAGATCCGGGTGCTGCGCCAGGCCAACGCCGGCCCCGGTGCCGCCCGTGAACGGGGCCGCCTGGCGGCCCGGGGCGCCTACATCCAGTACCTCGACAGCGACGACTGGTTGCTGCCCAATAAATTTGCCGATCAGGTGGCCGCCCTCGAGGCCAGCCCTGACTGCAGCATTGCCTATGGCACGGCCCGGTTGGTGGCCGCCGATGGCACCGTGCTGGCCGAACCCAGCCGCCGCACCGCCGAGCTGCACAGCGAGCTGTTTCCGCTGCTGTTGGTGGAGCGCTGGTGGCACACCCACACGCCGTTGTTGCGGCGCAGCATCAGCGATGCCGCCGGCGCCTGGCCCCGGTTCAGGCCCGAGGACTGGGATCTCGAGGCCCGCATGGGGGCTCTGGGGGCGCGGCTGGTGCATTGCGGCAGCACCGTGTCGTGCCAGCTCGAGCACGACAGCCCTGCGCGGGTCAGCCGCGGGCCCCAGCGCGCGTACCTGATCGATGAAGCTCACTTTTTGCCCCGGCTCCATGCCTGCGCCCTGCTCGCTGGGGTGGCCCCCGAGGCCCCCCAGTGGCAACACCTGGCCCGCTGGTGTTTTCTGCGGGCCCGCCAGCTGCACGGCATCGGGGCTGTGGAGCAGGGGGACCGGCTGCTGGCCCTCAGCCGCCATCTGTCGGGTCGGTTGCAGCCGCGGCTGTACCAGCTGACCCGGCTGGGTCTGGGGGCTGGTGTGGCGGCGCGGTTGGCCGGCACCCTGCGGGCGGCCTGATGACGTCGCTGCCCCTGGTGTCAGTGCTGATGCTGACCCGCAACCATGGCGCCTTCATCGAGCAGGCCATCGCCTCGGTGCAGGCCCAGAGCCTGTGGCCGCGGCTGGAGCTGCTGATCGGCGAGGACGGCTCCAGCGACAACACCGGCGAGCGGGTTGCCGCGGCGGCCCAGCAGCATCCCCAGTGCATTCGGGTCTGGACCAGCCCCGGGGGCTCCCTGGGCTTTCACCGCAACTTTGCCCGGTTGCTGGCCTCTGCACGGGCGCCCTACGTGGCCTTTCTGGAGGGGGATGACTGGTGGTCGGATCCCCACAAGCTGGCGTGCCAGCTGGCCGTGCTGGAGCAGGATCCCAGCCTGGCGCTGTGCGGCTGCCGCACCCGCCAGGAGCCCGGCGGGGCGCTGATCGGGCCGCCGCCGGGTACCCGGCGGCTTGGCTTTGCTGAGCTGGTGCGGGCCTACAGCTTTCATTTTTCGGCGGTGCTGATGCGCCGCAGTGCCATCGAGCTGCCGCCCTGGATCTTTGCTCAGTACTGCCTTGACCGGCCTCTGTACCTGTTGGCGGCACGCCATGGCGATGCGGGGGTGGTCGATGCGGTGATGTCGGTGTATCGCCAGCATCCCGGTGGGGTGTGGTCGAGCCTGCCCCCGTTGCAACAGGCCCGTCGCAGCGCTGCCCTGTTCGCCGCAATGGAACTGGCCTGGGAGCCGGCTTTGGCACCGTTGTTCCGTCAGGCTCTGCCGCCGATCCTCAGCAGTTATCTGGACCAGGCGCTGCGCCAGGGGCGCCGCGGCCAGGCTGCCGTCATCGCCCTGCTGATCGCCCGTCGGGCGCTGGTGTCCCGATCGCAGGCCGACCCCGAGGCCGTGTGGGCTGCTTTGCGCTGGTCCCTGGCCCTGGGGCGCCGCCTGTTGCTGCCGGCGGGGGTGCGCCCTTGACCCCCCGGCGGCCCCAGGTGTCGGTGGTGCTGGGGTTCCACCGGGCGCCGCTCGAACGGTTGCTCGACAGCCTGGGCTCGGTGCTGGCCCAGCAGGGGGTGGTGCTCGAGTGTGTGGCGGTGGCCGACGGCTGGCCTGGTGCTGCCGTGCTGCAGGCTTTGCATGCCCTGCGCCGCCGCGACCCACGCCTGCGGCTGGTGCTGCAGCCCCACGGCGGCCTGACCCGGGCCTTGCGGCGCGGTTGCCGGCTGGCCCGGGGTGCGGCGATCGCCCGCATCGATGTCGGTGATCGCATGCTCCCCGGGCGTCTGCAGCAGCAATGGCAGCTGCTGCACAACCATCCCGATTGCGTGCGGGTGACCTGCGGGGTCGCCCGTTACGGCCCGGCCTGGGAACCGCTTGATCCCGATCACCCCGTGCCGGGGGATCAGCCCGGCGCGCTGCCGCTGGAGCCTCGCTGGGTCAACACGCTGCCGCCGGCCGACGGGATCGCTACCGATGTGCCCCACCATGGCTCGGTGCTGATGCGACGCCTGGCCTACCGCCAGGCCGGGGGCTACCGCGCGGATTTTTATTACGCCCAGGACTGGGACCTCTGGTATCGGCTGGCGCTGCTGGGCCGCTTTGGCCATTGCCCGCAGATCCTGTATGGCTGCCGCCTGTTCGACGGCGGGCTTTCGTCGCGGCACTGGCGCGAACAGCGCCGCCTGGCGGCCCTGGCCTTGCGGTTGTATGGCGCCCGCGTTGTCGGCTTGAGCGAACGGCCCTGGCTGGAGCAGGCCCAACGCATCCGGCCGGGCTCACGCTCTCTCCGCGCCATGGCCTGCAGCCGCTGGCCTGACCACCGCCGGGCCGAAGGCGCCTATTTCATTGGCGAGCGGCTGCGGCGGCTGGGGGATCCACGCTGCCGCGGCTATCTGCGGCAGGCCCTGCTGCAGGCGCCCTGGCTGGCCAAGGGCTGGATCCGGCTGCTGCAGGCTGCGGTGGCCCTGCCCTGAATTGAGCGCACAAGCGCCCGGCTCGCCCCGCCACCGCGCCCGTGTCGGTCAGGGTCGCCTAGCACCGGTAGACGCAGGACTTGAGCAGCCCCAACACCGCCGGTCTGGTGGTGGTCCAGAACCGGGAGACCCAGTTCGATGCCCCCCTGTTCCGCCGCCTGGTTGAGGGGCGCATCTGTCGCCTCTGGGTGATCTACAGCCAGGAGCGATGCGGCGTGGATCCCGAGCTGGGCTTTGCCCCCAGCTGGGATCATCTGCGGCCCGGCAGTTACCCCGCCCAGACGCTCGATGGGCGGGGCTGGGCCGGGTTGTGGCGGCTGGCCCAGGCGATCAAGCGCTTTGACCCGGCTCTCGTCATCCTCTGCGGCTACTACCCCCGCAGCCATCTGCTGCTGGCCCTGCTGTTGCGGTTGCGGGGGGTGCGCATCGGCCTGCGTTCCGACAACACCCTGCAGCACAGCCCAACCGGCGGCCCGCTCGCCTGGCCCCGGCGGCAAGGCATCGGCCTGCTGCAGCGTCTGTTCGATAGCTGGCACCCCGTGGGTGAGCAGGCCCATGCCTACCTGCGCCAGCTGTCGGGCGTGCAGCGGCCCAGCTATGCCTTTCCCTATGCCGTCGACAACGCCTGGTTCGCGGAGCGCTGCGGCCGCGAACGGCGGCGGCGCCATCAGCAGTTGGCGGCCCGGGGCTGGCCGCCCGATGCCTTTGTGGTGCTGGCGGTCATCAAGTGGACCCCCCGCGAGGACCCCCTGACCCTGGTGCGGGCCTTCGCCCTGGCGGCTGGGCGCTGCCGCCGGCTGCGCCTGCTGCTGTTGGGGGATGGGCCGCAACGGTTCCAGGTCCGTGCGGCCCTGGCTCCTTGGGCCGGTCGCTGCCATTGCCCGGGGTTTGTCGCTTACGGCGAGCTGCCGGGCTGGTATGCCCTGGCCGATGTGTTCGTCCATCCCGCCGTGAACGAACCCTGGGGGGTGTCGGTCAACGAGGCGATGGCTTGCGGCCTGCCGGTGCTGGCGGCGGCCGGTGTGGGGGCGGCCGACGAGCTGCTGGCCGACGGCCGTGGTGGCCTGCGCTTCGGCAGCGGCGATGCGGCCGCTCTGGCGGCCCAGCTGCAACTGCTGGCCAGTTCGCCCGGGTTGTGCTGGAGCATGGCCGGCGAGGCCCGCCGCAGCGTGGCCGCCTGGAGTCACGAGCGCACGATCACCAACCTGCAACGGGCGCTGGGACCATGCTCTCGCTCGTGATCCCCACCTACGGCCGCGAGCAGGTGCTGGTCGACACCATCGCCGCGCTTGAACCCCAGCGTCAGGCCTTGGCCAGCGCCTCTGAACTGCTGCTGGTCGATCAGACCCCCATGCACCAGCCGGCGGTGCAGGCGGCGCTCGAGGCCTGGCAGCGGGCGGGCCGGTTGCACTGGTTGCGGTTGCACCGCCCCCACCTGACCCGGGCCATGAACACCGGGCTGCGGCGGGCCCGCGGCGCGACGGTGCTGTTTCTGGACGACGACATCGTGCCGGGACCGGGGTTGCTCGAGGCCCATCTGCAGGCCCATCACCACCATCCCCAGGCCTGGGCCGTGGTCGGCCAGGTGCTGCAGCCCGGACAGACTCCCCAGCCGCTGTTACCCAGGGCCCACCGCAGCGAGCTGTGGCGCGATCTCGACTTCCCGTTCAACAGCAACACCGGCGCCTGGATCGAAAACGCCATGGCCGGCAACCTGAGCCTGAAGCGCGAGCGGGCCCTGGCGATCGGGGGCTTTGACGAGCGCTTTCCACCGCCGGTGGCGGCCCGCTTCGAGACCGAATTCGCCAAACGCCTGATCGCCGCTGGCGGCCGCATCCGCTTTGAACCCCAGGCTTCGCTGAAGCATCTGGCGGCCGCAGCGGGGGGGACCCGCAGCCGCGGCAGCCACCTGACCAGCGCCTCGGGCCATCACGGGGTGGGTGACTGTTATTACGCCCTGCGCTGCGGTCGGGGGCTGCCCCGCGCCTGGTATCTGCTGCGCCGGCCGCTGCGCGAGGTGCGCACCCGCTTTCACCTGCGCCATCCCTGGTGGATTCCGGTGAAGCTGCTGGGAGAGGTGCGCGCCCTGGCCCAGGCCCTGAGCCTCAGCCGCCGGCCGCCGCTGCTGCTGCCGGCCCCGCCCGAGCTGGCGCCATGAGGGTTCTGCATGTGATCCCTTCGATCAGTCCGCTGCGGGGCGGGCCGACGGTGGCCGCGCTTGACATGGCTCAAGCCCAACGGCAGCTGGGCCTCGATGCGCGCCTGCTCAGCACCGATGACCATGGTCCGGATGTGCTTTCGGCTCTGCCCACCGGCCAGTGGTGCGAGCAACAGGGGGTGCCGCTGTGGCTGTGTCGCCGCTGGCATGCGCCCCAACGCGTGCTGCGGGATGCGGCGATCGCCCCGGCCCTGCCGCTGTGGCTGCAGGGGCAGCTGGCCGATGTTGACCTGCTGCATGTCCATGCCCTGTTCGCCTTTCCCTCGACGGTGGCGATGCTGCTGGCCCGCCAGGCCGGGGTGCCTTATGTGGTCAGCACCATCGGTCAACTGTGCAGTTGGAGCCTGAGCCAGAGCCCCCGCCGCAAGCAGGTGATGCTGACCCTGGTGGAGCGGGCCAATCTGGCGGCGGCGGCAGCCTTGCATGTCACCAGCGCCGCTGAAGCCGAGCAGACCCAGAGCCTGGGGTTGCCGGCGCCGTGTTTGCAGATTCCCCTGGGTGTGGCACCCCCCCCGTGGCTGAAGGACCCGGCAGCAGCCGTTGCGCCTGGCCTTCGCCTGCTCTTTCTCTCGCGGCTCCATCCCAAAAAGCAATTGGAGTCGTTGCTGCAGGCCCTGGCGCTGGTGCAGCACCGGCACCCATCCCTGCCCTGGCTGCTGCAGATCGCCGGCCAGGGCGAGCCGGCCTATGAGGCGAACCTGCGGCGGCTGGTGGCCGAGCTGGGGCTCGCGTCCCGCTGCCAGTGGCTCGGGTTTGTGAGCGGC
>JBJOHB010000059.1:0-26317 GCA_046047915.1 Cyanobacteriota bacterium | reverse complement strand
CGCACCGGGTTGGCAGCCTGGCGGTAATCAAACAGCAGGGCCTTGGTGGCAGCAGGTGCCTGCGTCATGCCAATTCCTCACTGCAAGAAGGGTCACCCTATTGAGCCACTGCCTGCAGTTGACGCCTGCAGCAACGGCGACGGCCGGGGTGGGGCCGTTGTGCTGGCCCATGGCCGCTCAACCGCCGGCAACCGCGGGCACGATCGACACCTCGTCACCGTCCTTGAGGGCCGTGGCCTGATTGTCGAGAAAGCGGATGTCCTCGCTGTTCACGTACACGTTCAGGAAGCGACGCAGTTTGCCGTTCTCGTCGCACAGGCGACCCTTGAGGCCTGGGTAGCGACCGTCCAGGGCGTCGATCAGCCCATCCACGCTGGTGGCTTCGAGCTCCACGCTGGCCTCGTCAGCGGTGAACTTCTGCAGAGGGGTGGGGATCAGAACCTGAACAGCCATGGCAGAGACGGAAACAGAGGTGAACGGACGAGGGGATCGGTTGGGAGACGCTGGGTTCGGCTGACCCGAGCTTCAGCCCTGGTGGGCGGCCTGGGCCTGTTGCCAGGCGGCCTTGAAACTGTCGAGCTGGGCTTCGATCAGATACGGCTCGCCGATGGACGAGGCGACGGCTTCGGTGGTCTTGAGGCCGTTGCCAGTGATGTAGGCGACGGTGGTCTCATCGGGGTTGATCTTGCCCTGCTCGACCAACTTCTTGAGTACGGCGATGGTGGTGCCCCCGGCGGTTTCGGTGAACACACCCTCGGTTTCGGCGAGCAGCTTGATGCCCTCGATAATCTCGCTGTCGCTCACCGCGGCGATGGTGCCACCGGTGCGGTTGGCGATGTCGATGGCATAGGGACCGTCGGCCGGGTTGCCAATGGCAATCGATTTGGCGATGGTGTTGGGCTTCACCGGTGTGATGAAGTCACGGCCCTCGGCGAAGGCCTGGGCGATCGGGCTGCAGCCTTCGGCCTGGGCACCACTGAAGCGAACGGCCTTGTCGTCGACGAGCCCCACTTTGATGAATTCGTCAAAACCCTTGCGGATCTTGGTGAACAGGGATCCTGAGGCCAGGGGCGCCACGATGTGATCAGGCAGCTGCCAACCCAACTGCTCAATCACCTCGTAGCCCAGGGTCTTGGACCCTTCCGAGTAATAGGGGCGCAGGTTGATGTTGACGAAGCCCCAGCCAAAGGTGTTGGCCACCTCCGAACAGAGGCGGTTCACCTGGTCATAGTTCCCCTTCACCGCCATCAGCGTGGGGTTGTAGATCAGGGTGCCCAGCACTTTGCCCAGTTCCAGGTCGCTGGGGATGAACACGCAGCAGTCGAGGCCTGCATGGGCAGCGATGGCGGCGGTCGAGTTGGCCAGGTTGCCGGTGGAGGCGCAGCTGACGGTGCTGAAGCCCAGCTCGCGGGCGCGCGTTAGGGCAACCGATACCACCCTGTCCTTGAAGGACAGGGTCGGCATGTTGACGCCGTCGTTCTTGATGTAAAGGCTCTTGAGCCCCAGGCGCCGGGCCAGGTTGCCCGCCTTGAGCAGGGGGGTGAAGCCGGTGCCCACATCGATGGGGTCGCCTTCGATCGGCAGAAAATCGCGATAGCGCCAGATCGAGGCGGGGCCCGCTTCGATCGTTGCCCGGCTGACCCGGGCTTTGATGGCGTCGTAGTCGTACACGACCTCGAGCGGGCCAAAGCAGACGTCTTCGCAGACGTGCCGTGCACCGGCTTCATAGGCGTGGCCGCATTCCTTGCAGCGCAGGCCCGTAAACGTCGGTCCGGCCAGCGGGGAGCGCGAGAGGGTGGCGGTCACGGCATCGCTCAGCGTTGGAGGGAGGCTAACAGCGTCTTCTGGCTTGCTGGTTAATACCCGATGCTGGTTATCGGGTATTTGGTCCTGGGGCGGCTTTGTCTGGGGCTTGCCGCAGCAAGGGGGATTCCTAGCCTCCTGGCATGTGCACGGGTGCTTGATGCAGCGCCGATTCCGACCGCAAGCCTGGCTGCTGCTGCTGGGTTGTCTGGTCTTGCTGTTGGTGGTCGCGGTTCTGCTCAGCCGGCTGTGGGTGGAGTGGGCCTGGTTCGCCCAATTCGGTTGGCAGTCGGTGCTGGCGCGCCGTTGGCTGGTGCAACTGGTTGGCGCCCTGCTGGGGCTGGGCCTAGGCCTGGTCCTGCAGCGTTGGTTGCTGCGCACCTGGCGCCTGCCGGTGCGGATCGGCGAGCCCCTGCGGTTTGCCCTGGCAGGTCCGCGCTATCTGGCGGTCCTGCTGAGTTGCGCGGCCCTGCAGGTGCTGCCGTTGCTGCTGGTGCTGGAGCTGGCGAAGCGACTCTGGCTGGATCCGTTTGATCCGCGCCGGCTTCACGGTCTGGTCCTGCTGACCGGGGGCTCGTGGCTCAGCCTGTTGGTGGTGTCAGCCGTGGTGGTGCTGGCGCTGCTCGTGCGCCCGCTCAGCGTGGCTCGGCTGCTGGGAGCCACCACCGCCTGTGCCGTGAGCATCGCCCTGGGCCGGGCCTGGGGCATCTGGACCCTGGCGCTGATGATTCCCGATCAGGGAATCCGCGACCCGATCCTGCAGGCGGACGTCAGCTTTGCCCTGGCACGGTTTCCGGCGGTTGCCCTGGCCCTGACCGTGGCGATGGCCCTGTTGATGGTCCATCTGGGGGCCGCCCTGTGGGGGCTGCTGGCACGGTCGCCCCAGCTCAGCGATGGCCGTTTTGCGGGATTCAGTGAGCCCCAGTTGCACCGCCTGCGCCCGCCGATGGGATTGCTTGCGCTATGCGTTGCCGCCGCCTTTTGGCTCGGGCGTCACCAGTTGCTGTTGAGTGCTGACGGTGCCGTCCCCGGCGCCAGTTGGGTGGATGTGCATGTGGCCCTGCCGCTGCGCTCGCTGGCGGCGCTGCTGGCGTTGTTGACCGGTGCGGTGCTGTTGCTGCCCATGCCGCCGAACCGCTGGCGCACGCGGGCATGGCTGAGCCTGGCCGCCGCCACCCTGGTGATGCCGCTGGTTGAGACGGTGGCCAAACCGGTGCTGCAGCTGTTGTTTGTCAACCCCCAGGAGCTGAAGCGTGAGCGGCCCTATCTGGCCCGCTCGATTCGCTACACGCGGCTGGCCTTTCAGCTGGACCGCATCAGCAGCCGCGATGTGAATCCCCGACCCCGTCTGACCCGCGCCGATGTGCAGGCCAGTGCCGCCACCCTGCGCAACATTCGCCTTTGGGACAGCCAGCCGCTGTTGGCCACCAACCGACAGCTGCAACAGCTGCGCGTGTTTTATCGGTTCTCAGAACCGGCTGTCGACCGCTATGCGCTGAGCCAGAACCGGGACATTGGGCGCCAACAGGTGATGGTCGCGGCGCGCGAAATGGACAGTTCGGCCCTGCCGGCCAGCGCCCGCACCTGGCTCAACCGGCACCTGGTGTTCACCCATGGCCAAGGATTCACCGTGTCGCCGGTGAACACCAGTGGCCCAGACGGCCTGCCCGAATACTTCATCAGCGACCTGGGGCGCAGCAGCCGCGTCCAGGGCAGTCGCCAACTCGGCATCACCCGCAACGCGGTGTTGCAGGGCATTCCCGTGGGTCTCCCCAGCCTCTACTACGGCGCCCTGTCAGCTCCCTACGTGTTGGCACCGACAGCGGTTCTTGAATTCAATTACCCCGAGGGCGACAAAAACTTCTACAGCCGCTACAGCGGCCGCAGCGGCATCCCTGTGGGCACGACCGAAAGCCGCCTGGCCGCCGCCCTCTACCTGGGAGAACCCCGGCTGTTGAGCCGGGGTGCGCTTCGCCCGGACACCCGTCTGCTGTTGCGGCGCGATGTGCGCCAGCTGTTGCGTCACCTGGCCCCGTTTGTGCGCTTTGAGGTGGATCCCTACCTGGTCTCGGTGGCCCTGCCGCCTGGCAATGGGGTGTTTGTCAGCAGAAACCGTCATCAATACTGGATTGTTGATGGGTTCACCACCAGCCGCACCTACCCCTACAGCGCTCCGGTCAGTGGCGAACCTGACATCCGCTACATCCGCAATGCTGTCAAGGCGGTGGTGGATGCCTATGACGGCCGGGTGGCCTTGTATGTCAGCGACGCCGACGATCCGCTGATCCGGGGTTGGCAACGGCTGTTCCCTGAGTTGTTCAGGCCCCTGTCGGCCATGCCGCTGCCCCTGATGCAGCATCTGCGCTATCCGATCCGTCAGTTCGAGATTCAGACCCGGCAGCTGCTCCGCTATCACGTCACCGATCCCCGCGTGTTCTATAGCGGTGACGATGTCTGGCAGGTCCCCAAAGAGATTTACGGCAATCAACAGGTGCCATTGAAGCCGTATCACATCAGTGCCCAGCTTTCGCCGGGGCTGCCGCCGGAATTTCTGCTGTTGCAACCGCTCACGCCGCTGGCCAGGCCGAACCTGGTGGCTTGGTTGGCGGCCCGCAGCGATGCCCCCCATTACGGCGAGCTGGTGCTGTTGCGCTTCCCCAGTCAGACCCCCATTTTTGGTCCGGAACAGATCACGGCCCTGATCAACCAGGATCCCCGCATCAGTGAGCAGTTCGGCCTGTGGAGTCAGTCGGGATCCGAGGTGATTCAGGGCAACCTGTTGGTGGTGCCGATCGGCAAAGCCCTCCTCTATGTGGAACCTGTGTATCTCCAGGCCCGCAACGGGGGCTTGCCGACCCTGACGGCGGTGGTGGTCAGCGACGGCAGCCGCATCGTCATGGAAGCCACCCTTGCTGAGGCGATTGATGCGTTGCTTGATCCCCATCGCTCCCGTCCCCTGAGCCGCGACTGACCCCAGCAGCACGACAGGGCAACAAAAAAGGGGGCCTGGGGCCCCCCTTGGTTGCGTTGGCGCCTGAATCAGGCAGCCACAGCGGTCTTCGGATCCAGTTCGCCCTTGGCGTACAGGTTGGCGTAGTAGTTGATGTCGCGCTGCTTGATCTTGCTGGCGTTGCCGGCACACCAGAACTGCTGGTAGCGATCGAGGCAGACCTGCTTCATGTAGGCCCGAGCGGGCTTGTTGAAGTGGCGGGGATCGAAGTTGGCGGGATCCTTGGCTGCCGCCTCACGGATGGCAGCGGTGAAGGCCAGGCGGTTGTCGGTGTCGATGTTGACCTTGCGCACGCCGTTGCGGATGCCTTCCTGGATCTCCTCGACGGGGACGCCATAGGTCTCGGGGATGGCACCGCCGTACTTGTTGATCATGTCCAGCCACTCCTGGGGCACCGACGACGAGCCGTGCATCACCAGATGGGTGTTGGGGATGGCCTTGTGGATCTCAGCGATGCGGCTGATGGCCAGCACTTCACCGGTGGGCTTGCGGGTGAACTTGTAGGCACCGTGGCTGGTACCGATGGCGATCGCCAGGGCGTCGACCTTGGTCTTGGCCACAAAGTCGGCGGCCTCGGCGGGGTCGGTCAGCAGCTGGCTGTGGTCGAGCTTGCCCTCGAAACCATGGCCGTCCTCGGCTTCGCCCATGCCGGTCTCGAGGGAGCCCAGGCAACCCAGTTCGCCCTCAACGCTCACGCCGATGGCGTGGGCCACGTCCACCACCTCTTTGGTGACGGCCACGTTGTACTCGTAGCTGGCCGGGGTCTTGGCATCGGCCATCAGCGAGCCGTCCATCATCACCGAGGTGAAGCCGTTGGCGGCAGCGCCATAGCAGGTGGCGGGGCTGTTGCCGTGGTCCTGGTGCATCACGACCGGGATGTCGGGATAGGTCTCGACGGCGGCCAGGATCAGGTGGCGCAGGAAGCTCTCACCGGCGTACTGGCGGGCGCCACGGGACGCCTGCAGGATCACCGGGGAGTCGGTCTCATAGGCCGCCTCCATGATCGACTGCACCTGCTCCAGGTTGTTCACGTTGAAGGCGGGGATGCCGTAGCCGTTCTCAGCGGCGTGATCCAGCAGCAGGCGAAGCGGTACAAGCGCCATGGGGAAACCTCGTGAAGGGGCGAAGGGGGTGCAGACGGGCAGGCGGGCTTGAAACCCGGTCTGCGGGCGAGTTTACGGGATGCCCACCAAGGCCCTGGCTCGGGCCTGCTGCAGCCCAGCAGCAAAAAGCCCCCGTCCGGGAGACCGGACGGGGGCCAGGTGAAACCCGCAGTGGGCTTCCCGATTCAGTCGATCAGCTGCTGGCGACGCAGCGATTGAACGGAGTAGCCGTTCTGTTTGGCGGCGCGACGGGCCTCGGCGGCCTGACGGGCCATCTGCCTGGCTGTGGTGATGGACATGGTGGTGCCTCCAGAAATGATCCGGCTGAGGCCGGGGTGGATGGCGCGTTGCTTCGGGGTCGTCCCTACTTCCACCGCCGGGGATGGAACCCCGGGGCCAACGTGTTCAAACTGTAGTGATGGCTACGAAGCAACAGTGTTTGCTGTGATACCGGCGCTGGAGTTTTGGGGTGCGGATTGCCGGGCCTGGTCGCAGCAGCGCTGACTGCTCAGCGCCTCGAGCAGGCCCGGGACCATGGGCCGTCCCTCGCGAATCGCCTGCGCCCACCAGCCATGCAGCCGTTCGACCGGAGCGATGCGGCCGTCGCCCCAGGTGCGCCTGAAGGCCAGGTCAGGATCGGGGGCCACCGGGCGCAGGGGTTCGTCGCTGCGGGCCATCCACAGGCCAAACCCATGCACGTAATCGCTCTGATTGTCCGAGCCCAGCACCAGGGTGGCGTCGCTGCCATACAGCTCCAGCCAACAACCTCGCCCGGCCCGGGTGACGCTGGCCAGGTTCATCTGGGCCGGCACGGGACGCTCGCCAGCCCCCTGCAGCTGCAGCTGCACCAGGGCGATGTCCTCGGCATCGACGGGCCTGATCGCGCCGGTGCCTGGTTCGGGCCTGCTGCCGATCGCCGTGCTCAGTTGGGCCGACAGGGTGAGCGTCGGCCCGATCAGCCAATGCAACAGGTCAAAGGCGTGGGTCCCCAGGGCTCCCAGCACCCCGCCCCCCTCGGCGGCGCTGGAGTACCAGCTCCAGGGGCGTGTGCCGTCGGCACGGCTGGCCATCAGCCAATCCAGCTTCACCAACCAGGGATCCCCCAAGGTGCCCTGGTGCAGCAACGCGGCCAGCTGCTGAAACAGCGGCACCGCCCGGTACTCGAAATCCACGGCAACCGTCAGGCCCCTGGCCAGGGCCAGCCGCTGCAGCTCCGCGACCTCGTGGGCGTTCAGACCCACCGGTTTTTCGAGCATCAGGTGCTTGCCGGCCGCCAGGGCCGCCGAGGCCAGGCGAAATCGGGGGCCCGGAGGGGTGGCGATCACCACAGCGTCAATGGCGGGATCGTCCAGCAGGGCTTCAAACGCGGTCTCGCCCCTGAGCCCGTGGGCCTGGCTGGCGGCCTGCAATCGCTCTGGCCTGGGGTGCCACAGCGCCACAGGCTCCCAGTCGGGGGAGGCACGCAGAGCCTCGAGGTGGACTTTTTCGCCAAAGCCAAGACCGGCCACGGCCACGCGCAGGGGGGCCTTGCTCATGTCAGGGACTGCAGGTTGGCGGCCTGGCAACTCTCCGTCATCACCGAGGCGATCAGGCCATCGCCGCTGACGGGTTGCCAGGGGGCCCCCCAGCGCGGCAGGCCATTGACCGCCGTGTCGCGGTACAGGCGCTGGCCGCAGTCAATCTCCATGACGTACAGCTCACCCTGGTCGCCTTCAGCAGGCTGAAAGCGGCTGAGCACGGTCAACATGCCGTTGCGGTTGATCCGCAGGCTGCCCCCATCCCACCACTGGCGGCCGTCTGCGGTGGCCTGGACCTCATGCCAGTCGACCGGGCCGGCCCAGGCGACGGGTAGGGGCAGGGACAGCACCAGCAGCAGTCCCACCAGCACCAGCACAAGTCGGTTCATGCGTGCTGCAGCTGGGGGCAGCCGTGCAGCTGCAGCAGACCGGCCAGGGTCTGCCGCAGTTTGGTCCTGGCCACGATCAGATCGACAAAGCCGTGGTCGCGTAGGTATTCAGCGGTCTGGAATCCGTCGGGCAGTTTCTCGCGCAGGGTCTGCTCGATCACACGCCGGCCGGCAAAGCCGATCAGGGCCTTGGGCTCCGCCAGGATCAGGTCGCCGAGCATCGCAAAGCTGGCCGTGACGCCCCCGGTGGTGGGGTGGGTCAGCAGGGGCATGTACAGCAGACCGGCCTCGCGGTGACGCTGCAGGGCGCCAGAGATCTTGGCCATCTGCATCAGGCTCAGCATCCCCTCCTGCATGCGGGCGCCCCCGGAGGCGCAGACAATCAGGACCGGCAGACGGCGTTCGGTGGCGATCTCGATCAGCCGGGTGAGCTTTTCGCCCACCACCGACCCCATCGAGCCGCCCATGAAGCGGAAATCCATCACCCCCAGGGCCAGGGGATGGGCTTCGACCTGGCAGAGACCGGTGATCACCGCATCCTTGAGGCCGGTGCTGCGCTGGCTGTCGCGGATCCTGTCGGCGTAACTGCGCCGGTCCTTGAAGGCCAGTGGATCGGTCGGGCTGAGCTCGTCGTCGAGGGTGACAAAGGTCTCAGGGTCGGCGATCAACGCGATGCGCTCGTCGCTGAAAATGCGGTGGTGGTAGCCGCAGCCCTTGCAGACGCTGGCATTGGCCAGCAGATCCTTGCGGTAGGTGACCAGGCCACACTCGGGGCATTTGCTCCAGAGGCCATCCCCTTCGTCCACCTCCTGGGTGTTGCGCACGGCCGGGACCGTCTTGCGGCGATCGGCAAACCAGTCGAACAGCGACATCGATGGTCAGAGCAGCCCGGCAGGTGTCAAACCTGGCCGGAGAGGCCTTCCATTAAAGGACCCGTGCGCCAAGACCCCGCTGCAGCAGATCGAGCCAGAAGTGGTTGCCCAGCAACCAGACGCAGGCCCCCCCCAGGGCCAGAAACGGTCCGAAGGCAAACGGGTCCCGCGGGCCCAGGCGACCGCTGAGTCGACCGGCGCTACCGGCCACCGCCCCGGTGATCACCGCCAGCAGCACCGCCAGCCCAAGCCCGCCCAGCCCAAGCCACGCCCCCAGCAGGGCCGTGAGCTTGGCGTCGCCCAGGCCCAGGGCCGGCTGACCCAGCAACCGTTCGCCCAGCGCACTGACCGCCTCGGAACCCAGCAGGCCGATCCCCGCGGCGAGCAGGTGCTGCAACAGCAGGGCCCGCCCGCTGGGATCGCCCTGGGCAAACCCGATCCAGGCGGTGCAGGCCAGACCCAGGATCACCCCCCAGCGGCACAGCGGTTCGGGCAGCCAGAGGTGATCGAGATCGATCAGCACCAAAGGCATCAACCAGCTGAGCAACAGCCAACCCGCGAGCCGCAGGCCCCAGGCATCAGCTTCGGGGCCCATGGCTGTTGGTGTGGCCCACACGGCCGCCACCCAGAGCCCGGCCGTGAGCAGCTCCACCAAGGGATAGCGGACGGCAATCGGCGTGTGGCAGCGCCGACAGCGGCCCCCGAGCAGCATCCAGCTGAGCACGGGCACGTTGTCGGCCCAGCCCAGCACAGCGCCGCAGCGCGGGCAATGGCTGGGCGGTAGCACCACCGACTCCTGCCGGGGCAGGCGCCAGGCGACCACGTTCAAAAAACTGCCGATGCAGGCCCCCAGCAGGGCGGCCGCCAGGCTCAGGACAGCGGTGTTGTCCATGGGGGGTCGGCACTGGTACGGCTGCGCTGCAGGCGTCCGGATGGTTGCAACCCGCGCCCCTGCAGCCATTCGCTGGGCACGAACTGTTCATCGGGCAGCAGGGTTGGCCAGCCGAAGACCACCCGCCCGCTGTCACCCTGCAGCACCACGCCCCGTGGAGCTGGCGTCGGCGACCCACCACCATGCAGGTAGCGCCAGTACACCAGCCGAGCCTGACGGATCAGATGGCCGCTGTTGATGCGGTCGAGCGACTGATCAAAGCGCTGGCGTGATCGACGCGGATCCTGCGCCGCGCTGATCACAAAGGACAAGGGCGATGAATTGCGGGAGGCGCTGGTGATGACAATCCTCCCGCGCAGGCTTCGCCCAGATTAGTCACAGGAAGCCTGCAGTGGCCTGCGATGGCTTCCGAGGCACGGTGTCAGCTGAGCTGTCAGCTGAGCTTCTTCTTCTCTTCGATCATGCGATGAATGATCGGGGTGAGGATGAGCTCCATCGCGAAGCCCATCTTGCCACCGTTGACGACGATCGAGGTTGGGCTGGACATGAAGGAGTCGTGGATCATGTCGAGCAGGTAGGTGAAATCGATGCCCCACTTCTCGCGGGCGCCCTTGCGGAAGTGACAGATCACGAAGGATTCATCCGGGGTGGGGATGTTCCGGATCATGAACGGGTTGGAGGTGTCCACGGTCGGCACCCGTTGGAAGTTGATGTCGGTGCGGCTGAACTGGGGGCAGATGTGATTGATGTAATCGGGCATCCGCCGCAGGATCGTGTCGACGGTGGCTTCGGCCGAGTAGCCCCGCTCGGCGTTGTCGCGGGCGATCTTCTGGATCCATTCCAGGTTGACGATTGGCACCACGCCGACCAGCAGGTCGGCCAGCGAGGCCACGTCGTACCCGTCACCGCTGACTCCGCCGTGCAGGCCTTCGTAAAAGAGCAGGTCGGTGCCGGCCGGGATCGGTTCCCAGGGGGTGAACTGGCCAGGTTCGAGGCTGGTGCCCAGGCGGCCGTTGTGCTCGGCGGCTTCTTCGACCGAGTGGAGGTAGTAGCGCTTCTGGCCGCTGCCGGTTGCGCCGTAGCTCTGGAACAGCTCTTCGAGCTTGTCGAACAGGTTGGCTTCAGGACCGAAGTGGGAGAAGTTCTCGCCCTTGGCCAGGGCGGCGGCCATGGCCTCCTTCATGGGGCCGCGCTCGTAGCGGTGGTAGCTGTCGCCCTCGACCACAGCCGGGGTGATGCCTTCGCGCTTGAAAATCTGCTCGAAGGCCCGCTTGACCGTGCTGGTCCCTGCGCCTGAGGAGCCGGTGACGGCAACGACCGGATGACGCTTCGACATGCGCAGGGGAGCAATGAACTGCGGCTGAGTTTGGCAGGTCGCCGGTCGCGATCCCCGGGCCGCTTCAGCTTTCGAGAGCCGCCTGCAGCTGGTCGCCCATGGCGCGGCAGCCCAGCTGGGTGCAGCCGGTCTGCATCAGATCACCGGTGCGGTACCCCGCGGCCAGCACCGCATCCACCGCCCGCTCGAGAGCGGCAGCGGCGGCCTCCTGCTTCAGGCCGATGCGCAGCAGCATGGCGGCGCTCAGCACCATGGCCATCGGGTTGGCCTTGTCCTGGCCGGCGATGTCGGGAGCCGAGCCGTGAATCGGTTCGAACAGGCCAGGGCCGCTTTCGCCCAGCGACGCCGAGGGCAGCATGCCGATCGAGCCGGTCAGCATCGCCGCTTCGTCGCTCAGGATGTCGCCAAACAGGTTGCCGGTCAGCAGCACGTCGAACTGCTTTGGAGCCCGCACCAGTTGCATGGCGGCGTTGTCGACGTACATGTGGCTGAGGCTCACATCGCTGTAGGCCTCGGCGTGGATCGCCTCGACCCGTTCGCGCCACAGCTGGCTGACGTCGAGCACGTTGGCTTTGTCCACCGAGCAGAGCTGGCCGCGCCGGGCCCGGGCCAGATCAAAACCCACCCTGGCGATGCGGTCGACCTCGACGTCGCTGTAGGCCATGGTGTTGAAGCCCCGTTCGCCGGTCTCGGTCTTGATGCGGCCCTTGGGGGTGCCGAAGTAAATGCCCCCGGTCAGCTCGCGCACCACCATCAGGTCGACGCCGTCGATGACCTCGGGTTTGAGGCTGCTGGCGGCCGCCAGGGCGGGCACGATCTTGACCGGGCGCAGGTTGGCGAACAGCCCCAGGCCGGCGCGCAGGCCCAGAAGGCCGGTCTCGGGGCGCTGCTCGCGCGGCAGGGTGTCGTATTGGGGTGAGCCGATTGCCGCCAGCAGCACTGCTTCGCTGGCGCGGCAGGCCTCCAGGGTGCTGTCCGGCAGAGGGACGCCGGTGGCATCGATGGCCACGCCACCCATGGGCTGCTCGTCGTAGCTCAGGGCAAAGCCGTGGCGACGGCTGACCGCATCCAGCAGCTGGCGCGCCACCGCGGTGATTTCGGGCCCGATGCCGTCACCGGCGAGCAGGGTGATCCGGTGGCTGGTGGTCATGGTCGGGCCCGTCGCGGCTTTTGGGCGCGAGGCTACGCCGCGGCAGGGTCTTAGGGGTGGCGAGCTTTGTCGAGTTGGCGCACGGCCTTGGCCAGCTCCGGCAGCTTGTTGAAGGCGGCGGAGCAGCGCAGCCACAGCCGGTTGGGGATGGCGGGGTAACCGCTGACCACCTCGCCGGCGGGCACCTCGCCATGGACCCCCGATTTGGAGGAGGCGATTGAGCGATCACCCATGACGGCCTTGTTGGCCAGGCCCACCTGACCCGCCAGGATCACGCCGTTGCCCAGACGGGCGCCACCGGCGATGCCCACCTGGGCCGCCAAGGCGCAGCCCTGGCCGGTGACCACGCCATGGCCGATGTGCACCAGGTTGTCGATCTTGGTGCCGGCGCCGATGCGGGTTTCGCCCACCGAGGGGCGATCGATCGTGCTGCCGCAGCCCACTTCGACCCCGTCTTCGAGGACCACCTGGCCGGTCTGCGGCATCTTGCGCCAGCCGCTGGCGGTGGGCACGAAGCCAAAGCCCTCGCTGCCGATCACCGCGTTGGAATGCACCACGCAGCCGTGCCCCAGCCGTGAGCCCGGGTGCAGCACGGCGCCGCTGTGGATCTCGCAGCCCTCGCCCAGCACCACATCGTCGTAAAGGGTCGCGTTGGCGTGAATCGTGCAGTCCGCGGCGACCTGCACGGCGGCTCCAATCACCACGTGGGCACCAATGTGAACGCCGCTGCCCAACTGGGCGCCTGGATCGATCACCGCGCTGGGGTGCACGCCAGGGGCTTGGCGGGGCCGGGGATAGAGGGCCTCGAGTGCCTCGGCAAACCCCAGCCGCGGATCGGCCAGGGCCACCCAGGCCAGGCCGCGGGCGCTGGCTTGTTGCTGCAGCACCAGGGCCTCGTCGCCCCTGGCGGGGATCAGCACCGCACTGGCACCGCTGGCGGCCAGGGCGGCCGCCAGGGCATTGCCGGGTTCGAGAAAGCTCAACTGGCCGGTCACGGCCTGATCGAGGGCCTGGGCACCCTGCAGTTCAGGGTCGTCGGCCAGGTGCCTGGGGGTGGTCTCAGTCACCCCGCTGAGGTGGCTGAGCAGTGTGCTGAAACGCATGCCCCAGTGCTGTCTGGGGCGATCGTAGGGCTCCTTTACGGCGGCGCGAGCACCAGTTCATCGCGGTGCACGACCGCAACCCCGCTCTGACCGAGCAGCGGCCGTAACTCGTCGCTGCCCAGCCGGCTGATGCCCTGCCCCAGTTCGCGGCCATCGGCGGTCAGCAGCCGCACGGCATCGTGGCGGGAGAACTGGCCTTCGACGGCGCTGATGCCGACGGCCAGCAGGGAGGCGCCCCGCAGGCGCAGGGCCTGTTCGGCCCCGGCGTCGACCCGCAGGCTGCCGCGGGGGACCAGGGCATGGGCGAGCCAGCCCTTGCGGCTTGGCAGGGGCGTGGCGGCCGGCTGAAACACCGTGCCCGGCATGGCGGCATCACCGCTGGTGGGGGCCAGCAACGTGTCGAGCACCGCTGGATCGCGACCGTTAGCTAGGCGCACGCGGATGCCGCTGGCGGTCGCAATCCGGGCCGCCGCCAACTTGGTGGTCATGCCGCCGGTGCCCCACTGGCCGCCGCCGCTGGCCACGCCAGCGAGGCGGTTCAGTTCGGCCAGGTCGCGCACCTCGGCGATCGGCCGGGCCGAGGGGTCCTGGCGCGGATCCCCCGAATAAAGGCGATCCACATCGGTCAGCAGGATCAGCTCATCGGCCCCCACCGCCACCGCCACCAGGGCTGAGAGGGTGTCGTTGTCGCCGAAGCGCAGTTCGTCGGTGGCCAGGGTGTCGTTTTCGTTGATCACCGGCACAACTCCCCAGCTCAGCAGCTGCTCGAGGGTGTTGCAGGCGTTCTGGTAGCGGCGCTTCGAGGCCAGATCGCCGCGGGTCAGCAGCACCTGGGCCACGCTCAGGCCCCGCTGGGCAAACGCGTCCTGGTACAGGGCCATCAAGTGCCCCTGGCCGATCGCCGCGGCGGCCTGGATCGCCTCCATGGCAGTCGGGCGCCGCTCCAGGCCCAGGGTGTGGCAGCCCAGTCCGACCGCCCCACTGGTCACCAGGGCAAGGCGCTCGCCGCGCCGTTGGGCGCGGGCCATCGTGGCGGCCAGGTCGGTGATCACGGCTGCGGTGGCGCGCTCGGCCGTGCCCCGCAGCAGGCTGGTGCCCACCTTGACGACCCGGCGCATCGGGGTGTTCTCCATCGCGCTCAGCCGAGGGCGGTGCCCACCCAGCGGGCCAGACGCAGTTCGAGCCGCTGCAGGTGGTCCTGGCGGCAGGGGCGACCGTCGGGGTCGATCGGTCGCACCAACACGGTGAACAGGCCCAGACGGTTGCCGGCGATCACATCGGTGAACAGGCGATCGCCGACCAGCGCCACCTGGTGGGCGGGCAGGTTCAGCTGTTGCAGCACCCGCCGCAGGGCGCTGCGCCTGGGTTTGCCGGCGGCGGTGGTGAAGGGGAGATCCAGATCGCGGGCGACGGCGCCGATGCGTTGGCGTGACGGGTTGTTGCTGAGCAGATGGATCGGCAACTGTTCGCGGGCGGCCAGCAGCCAGCGCCTAGCGGATTCGGGCAGCTCGGCCCGGCGCCGGGGCAGCAGGGTGCGATCCACATCGAGGACCAGTCCCTTGATCGGACGATCCAGCAGCTGCTGCAACGGCAGTTCGGCCAGCGTGCTGTCCAGCAACCAGTCCGGGCGCAGCAGCTGCCTGACCATCAGAGGGAGCCCTCCCGTTCGTCCAGTTCAGCCTCGATCCGCGGCTGAACCCGTTCGAATTCCTCACCTTCGACCAGAACGGCCTCGCCACCCTCCATGCGGGCGACCACGAAGAACGGGTCGAGGGGGATGTAGAGGCCGTAATCCTGATCATCCGCCAAGAAGCTGACCAGCAGCTCGTAGGTCTCGGTGTCGTCGTCGGCTTCCTCCTCATCGTCGAGGTCTTCGGGGTCCGGCTCGTCGAGCTCGCCGCTGACGGTCAGGGTCACCGCCGAGCGCACCAGGGTCAGATCGTGCTCTTGCAGGACCACATCGGCCACCGACAGGATCGGTTCACTGGCTTCGACGGTGTCGATCGGTTCCGGGTCGGCGTCATCGTCGAGGCGAAACAGGCAGACCGGGGTGTCAACCGGGGTCAACAGCGCGTAGTCGTTGCCATCGAGCGGGATCAGTTGCTCTAGGAAGCAGAGCAGCTGCCGACCGTGCCGGTCACGCACCAGCACGGTCGGCACATCGGAGGAACTGTCGCCGGGGCCTGCCTTGGCGGCGCCTGGTGTGCTCATGGCATCTCGTTGGTCTGCACTCAGGATGATGCAGCGACCGGCCCCTGGCCAGCGTCGATGGTCTGCGGCGGTACCGGCTGGGGTTCGGGACCCTCCTGCAGCCATTGCTCGAGCAGCACGGCCGCAGCGGCGCTGTCGAGGGCGCCGCTGCGATCGCCGTGCAGCCCGTGGCGTTCGGCCGCCGCCCACGAGCTGGTGTGTTCGTTGACCCAGGCCAGTGGCAGATGCAAAGCCCTGGCCAAACGTTCGCCGTAGCGGCGGCAATGGTGGGCCTGTTCGGTCGGCAGGCCCTGCTGATCGAGCGGAAGGCCGATCACCAGAGCCCGCACGCCGCGGGCGCCGATCAAGCCCCGCAGGGTGGCCAGATCGGCTTCAAACCGGCCGCGCTGCAGGGCTGGCAGGGGGGTCACACAGATCCCCAACGGATCACAGCCGGCCAGACCGATGCGCCGGCGGCCCACATCCACCGCCAAGGCAGAGCGGGGTTGGGGGCGGGCGCCGGTGTTGGCCATCTCAGCGGCGCACCAGGGGCGTGGGCACCGGCCGCCGGCCAGGCTGCAGCTGGGCCAGCACGGCTTCGAGGCCGCGCGACGTCTGCGAGCGCGCTGTGGGCAAGGGCTGGCGTCGCCAGATGGTGCGGGCCATCAGCACCCGTTCCGAGCGGGGTTGGGCCTGCATCGCGCGCAACCAGCTCTGCCGGTTGCTGTCATCGGGGTCGCTGCGCAGCCACAACGGTTGCTCGGATCCCAAGGTCTGCACCATCCGCTGCAGCAGCACGGCGCACCAGGGTCCGTACAGATGCTGCCAACCCGGATCAACACTGAGCTCAAGGTCGTGACCGCCGCCCGGATGCTCGCCCAACCAGCGCAGACCGGCCACGGCGATGCCGCGGCTGGGATCGACCAGCAGCCAACCCTGGCCCTGGCTCTGGTCCAGCAGATCCTCGACGCGACGATCGAGCACCTGGCGCAGCTGGGCCGGACAGACCGTCTGTTCCAGGTGCCAGAGCTGGTTTGCCGTGCGGCGGTTCAGGGGTCGCAGCTGCAGCTCGTTGCTCGGAGCCTCGGGTTGGATCTGGGTTGGGCTGATCGGATCCCAGCACCACAGCTGGTCCTGGCGCAGCGGTTGGAAGCCGAGCTCCCGCAGCACCGCCAGGCGGATCCGGTCATCGCAGGCGGCGGCGGCCACCCAGCTGCTGGCATTGACGCGGCTCAGGGCCGCCTTGAGCAGATCGCAGCTCAGCGGCTGGCGCACGTCGGCGCGGGTGGTGCGCAGGTGCTGGATCTGCCAGCAGCTACCACTGCGGTTGAGCGGCCGACTGAGCACCAGCCCAAGCGCCGTCTGACTGTGCTCGCCAAAGGCCACCAGCACCTGGGGCGGCAGCTTGCGATCACCGGCCAGCCAGGCCAGCATGCGCGCCGGCATCGCCAGCAGGGCTGCTCGCTGCAACTGGGCTTGCAGTGGCAAAAAGGCGGGATCCCCAAGCAGGGGCAGGTGCCACCCGGCCAAGGGCTCGATGCGCCAGTGCAGTCGGTTCGGTATGTGCAACCCCAGGCCTGGCAACCCCAGCGCAACTCTATGGGCGCTGGGGAGGGGGTGTCCCTCAGGCGGGGCGAACCAGCACCAGAGGGGTGCGTTCGTCAGCATTGCCTGCCGGGTTGGGGCGCAGGGCCCGCTGCAGCAGCCGCTGATCGCAGCCCTGGCTGGCGGCCAGCACCTTGACGCGGCCCAGATCGTTGACATCGACCACGGCGACGCCAACCCCCAGGGCGCCAGCGGCCTGCTCGCAGAAGAGCTGGGGCTGCAGGGGACCCAGCACAATCGTCTGGTCATAGGGGGGCGTGGTGCCGGTCACGTCATCGATCAGACGCGCCTGGTCACCGGCCAACCGGTAGAACCAGCCCTTGAGGCCCACGGCCTTGAGCAGGGTGCCCACCAGCCAGGCGTTGAGGACCCGAGCCGGACCCTCGAGATCGATCAGGCTCTGCAACCCACAGGCTGTCGCCAGCGAGCTGGTGGGGTGAAAGACCCGGCAGAGCAACCGCGCCAGGGCTGAGGGCTGCACGGTGGCCGGGTGGTGATAGCGGCCCTGCATGACCGCCAGTGGCGTTTCGCCGATGGTCAGCACATCACCCGGTTGCAGGTGTTGGCCTGCGTAGGTCTTCAAGACGTCCAGGGGATCGTCGAGAACGCCCAGCAGATGGGTTTTCAACGGCAACACCCTGCAGTTGTCGCCGGCCCGCCAGGCCGGTTGGGTGCTGGCGCCGCCCGTGGATCCGCACAGGGGAATCAGGACGCCGTCGCGCCGCCAAAGACGGCCGAACGGCCCGTAGTTGACCCAGTTCACCTCCAACCAGAGGGTGTCGAGCAGAGCACCAGGCTCCCGCTGACCGGTCTCGATCGTCACCGCAATCTTGGCCTGGGTGCTCTTGTGTCCCTTGACGATGTAAGCCGCCCAGTACCCGTCGGGTCTGGCTTCGGCATCGGGATGATCGGCGGTGATGCGGCTGCGCACGGTGACCCCATCCAGGTCGGCCTGGCCAAGCAGGGTGGTGTCGATCGCCAGCTCGGGGACGAACACCTCCATGCGGCGATGGGGATTGGCGATCGTGATCGTGCCCTCGACCAGCAGCCCCCGCGGTTCTGAACGGACGGCGAAGGGACCGGGCTCCAGCTGCAGTGGCGACGCGGGCCTCAGCCGGTGGCGCAGTTCCAGGATCAGCAGGCTCAGTCCATAGACCAGCAGGGCGACCGGGACGATCGACCAGGGGGATGACAGGGGCACGGCGGGAGTGGCGTCAGGCAGGCGCGTTCAGCCGGAGCGTAGAGGGCACTGCGGCATTAACTTCCGCCAAAACCGACCGTGGACGGATGCGCAAGACGTATGTGCTGGACACCAACGTGCTCCTGCATGATCCGGACGCCATGACCCGGTTCGAAGACAACCTCGTCGTGATCCCGATTGAGGTGGTGGCGGAAATCGATCGGTTCAAGCGCGATCCTTCCGAAAAGGGTCGCAATGCCCGTGCCGTGTCCAGGTTGCTGGACGAGCTCAGGACCAAGGGAAATCTGGCCGATGGCGTTCCACTCGACGAGCGCCATGGTGGTCAGTTGCGGGTCGTGTTCTGTCGCGCTGAAACCCTCGCCCAGCTGCCACCCGAACTGCGGGCCGGCAACGGGGATCACAACATCCTCGCTGTGGCCCTCGAGCAGCGTCTGCAGGATGTCATGGGCAACCAGCCGCCGGTGGTGCTGGTCACGAAGGACACCAATCTGCGCATCAAGGCTGATGCGGTCGGATTGATCGCCCAGGACTACACCACCGACAAGGTGGCCATTGCCGATCTGTACCAGGGCTTCCGCGAGTGGCGGGTGTCCGCCGAACTGATGGACCGCATCAAGCTGCCCGAGGGGCTGGCCATCGATGCCCTGCCGGCGTCAAATCCTGGCACAGAGGCGCTGCTTGCCAACGAAGGGGTGACCCTCGTCAATCAGCTGCAACCGACGCACACGCTGCTGGCCCGTTACAACGCTGCCAGCCAGACCCTGCAGCCGCTGCAGCGGGCCACCAAGGCGCGCCTGGGCCGGATCCAGGCCCGCAACCGCGAGCAGACCTTTGCCCTTGATCTGCTGCTTGATCCGGCGGTGCCACTGGTGACCCTGCTGGGCAAGGCAGGGACGGGAAAAACGCTGCTGGCACTGGCGGCGGGCTTGCACCAGGTGGCCGATGAACGGCTTTATGAACGGTTGGTGGTCACCCGGCCGGTGATCTCCCTGGGCAAGGAGATCGGTTTTCTGCCAGGTGATGTCGACGAAAAGATGGGGCCTTGGATGCAGCCAATCATCGACAATCTCGACTATCTGCTCGGGGGTGGCGATGACAGTCAGTCCGGTGGTGGTCGCGCCTCCCAGCGCGGGCTCCGCAGCAGCTGGGCAGACCTCAAGGGAATGGGGCTGCTGGAGGTCGAGGCGATCAGCTACATCCGTGGCCGTTCCATTCCTCGCCAGTTCATGATCGTGGATGAGTCTCAGAATCTGACGCCCCACGAAGTCAAGACGATCGTCACCCGGGTTGGCGAGGGAACAAAGATCGTGTTCACCGGAGACCCCTATCAGATCGACAACCCCTACGTCGATGCTGAGAGCAATGGCCTCACCTGGCTCGTCGAGCGCTTCAAGGGCCAGAAATTGGCAGGCCATGTGACCCTCTGCCGCGGCGAACGTTCGCCGTTGGCAGAGCTTGCAGCCAACCTGCTGGAGTAAACAGCCGTCTCGGATTTCTGTTCGCCGCCCTTCCCAGCCGGACGGTGATCCGTTATCTTCTGAACACCCCCCAACTGTTTCTCCATGCTCACGGGTAGTGAACTCCTCGCCAAGGTCAAGGAACTCGGCGATGTCTCCAAGTCAGAACTGGTTCGCAGCTGTGGCTACGTCAGCGCCAAGAAGGATGGTGCCGAGCGTCTCAACTTCACGGCCTTCTATGAAGCCCTGCTCGAAGCCAAGGGCCTGAGCCTTGGTGATGGTGGTGGCAAAGGTCGTGGCAAGGGTGGCCGCACCCTCAGCTATGTCGCCACCGTTCAGGGCAACGGCAATCTGTTGATCGGCAAGGCCTACACCGCCCTGCTTGACCTCAAGCCCGGCGACGAATTTGAGATCAAACTGGGTCGCAAGCAGATCAAGCTGATCCCCGCCGGTGGCGAAGAGGAGTGAACCTCTGATCACCAGCTGCGTCGAGCAGCTTGCAGCAGCCCGGGCCCAGGCCCGGGCTTTTTGCTGTCGGCCAGGGTTGTGTAGCGCTGATCACAAATCGGAAATCAAACGGTGGCTCTGCCGGCAGGCACGCCAGGGGTGCCAAGGTCCGGAGAAGGCCGAGGTCAGACCGTGCAGATCACCCATTGCGACGACACGCACCTGATCCGCCTCTCGCGCCGTGAAGCCTCGCTGCTGGTCGACGCCTGCGTGATGGTCGTTCTGGCGGCCGAGTCGGTACCCAGGGGGACACTGCAGCCCGAACTCGCCACCCTGTTAGCCAGCCTGTACGAGCACCTCAGTCCGGCCGTGCGTTGACCATCGCCTCGGGTTGCACCCAGCGATCGAACTCGTCAGCGCTGATCTCGCCCAGCACCAGCGCGGCTTCGCGCAGGCTGAGCCCATGGTTGTGGGCATGTTTGGCAATGGCGCTGGCCCGGTCGTAGCCGATCGCAGGCGTCAGGGCGGTCACCAGCATCAGACTTTCGTTCATCAGCCGTCGGATGCGGTGTTCGTCGGCGCGCAGCCCGGCAATGCAGTGCTGGCCAAAGCTGTCGCAGGCCCCTGCCAGCAGGTCGATGCTTTCGAGCACATTGGCCGCGATCAACGGTTTGAACACGTTGAGTTCAAAGTTGCCCTGACTGGCCGCCATCTGCACGGCGGTGTTGTTGCCCATCACCTGCAGGGCAACCATGGTCAGGCTTTCGGCCTGGGTCGGGTTCACTTTGCCCGGCATGATTGACGAACCCGGCTCGTTTTCGGGTAGCACCAGCTCCCCCAGGCCGCAGCGGGGGCCGCTGCCCAGCCAGCGAATGTCATTGGCGATTTTGAACAGGGATCCGGCCAGGACGGTCAGGGCCCCATGCAGGGCCGCCAGAGGCTCATGGCCCGCCAGGGCTGCAAACGGATTGGCGGCGCTGCGGAAGGCCAGGCCTAGACGCTCGCTCAGGCGTTCGGCCACCGCTGCTCCAAAACCATGGGGCGCGTTGAGGCCGGTGCCGACCGCCGTGCCGCCGATCGCCAGCTCCAGCACCTGGTCCTGGCTGGCCTTGATGCTGCCGAGGGCCAGATGCAGCTGGGCGGCATAACCGCTGAATTCCTGCCCCAGGGTGAGCGGCACCGCATCCTGCAGATGGGTGCGTCCGATCTTGACGATGCCGGCAAAGCGTTCAGCCTTCTCGGTCAGTGCCGCAGCCAGGGCTTCAATTGACGGAATCAGGCGTTGCTGCAGATCCAGGGCAACCGCCACATGCAGGGCGGTGGGAAAGGTGTCGTTGCTGGACTGGCTGAGGTTGACGTGATCGTTGGGATGGACCGGATCCTTGCTGCCCAGCGTGCCGCCGAGGGCTTCGATCGCCCGGTTGGCGATCACCTCGTTGGCATTCATGTTGGTCTGGGTGCCGGAACCGGTCTGCCAGATCTTGAGCGGGAACTCGTGGTCCAGTTGACCGTTGGCCACCTGCTCGGCGGCAGCCACGATCGCCGCGCAACGTTCGGCATCGAGACGCCCCATGCGCTGGTTGACCTCGGCACAGGCGGCCTTGAGCACCCCGAAGGCACGGATCAGGGGCAGCGGCATTTGCTGCCCGAACGGAAAGTGGTGGATTGATCGCTGGGTCTGGGCACCCCAGTAATGCTCGGCCGGCACCGCAACCGTGCCCAAACTGTCCCGTTCCAGCCGGGTGCCGACCTCCGTCATCGCGACACCACCTCGCTGTTGAGTTCGTTGAAGCTCATCGTCGTCTCCTGGCCCACGCCCTGGGGCAGGGGCAGGCCCGTCGCCGCACTGATCGCGGCATTGATCCGGGTCAGCTCCACCGGTCCGCTGGCGTTCAACCGCACGGTGCCGCTGCCATCGAGCACGACCACCTGCGGCACCACCCCGCTCCAGTAGTGGGCCGGGTCGGTGGGGCCGCCGTCCGGACGGTTCTGCAGGGGGTCGGTGGCCAGCGGCATCAGCTCGAGGGCATTGCCCCAGAGCCGTTGCAGCTCGGACACCACCGGGGCGTAGCGCTTGCTGGCCGAGGCATCGTCGAGGTAGTAGACGATCACCACAGGCCGATCGGCGGCCATGGCCTGCTCGAGGGTGCTGCGGGGCGGCACCAGCGAGCCATTGCCGGCGTACAGCGCATAGATGTTGCCGTCGTAGCTGTTGGTGTTGAGCGCCGCCTGGGCCGGCTGGATCTCAAGGCCCAGCCAGGGGATTGGCAGCAGCGTCAGCATCAGCAGGCACAGGGCCGCCAGGGATCGTTGCAGCCAGCAGACCAACACAGACACGTTGCAAGTGGGCTCATTGTGACGCCCGGAGGCTGCGGCCCATGCCCTGCACGATGCCCCGCCCCACCAGGCCGATCGCCCGGCCGATCACCTGGGTGAGCAGCAGCACCACCACCCGTCCGATGCCCTGGATCAGGCTGTGCAGCTGCGGGGCCAGGGCATCGCGGGTTTCGAGGGCCAGGGTCACCAGTTGCTGGCCCCAGGTCAGCTGCCGCAGTTCCTGGTCGCGGGGTTCGGTGTGCTGCTTCAGGGTGATCGCACCGGGGTCGATCGTCAGCAGCAGGCGGCGGCTCTCATAAACCGCAATGGGCCGTTGCAGCCAGTTGTCCCAGCGCTGCTGGGCATTGAGTTGGTTGCGCAGGCGCTCGAGATTGCGGGTCGAGAGCAGGTCGGGCACCAACAGGTAGCGGCGCAGCTCGGGCCAGGCTGCACAGCAGGCCAGCACCTGGCCGCTGAGCTGTTCGGCCGAGCGCACCAACCAGTTGGCGACCAGTTGCTCCAGGTGCAGCAGGGCCAGCGGTGCATCGGGGGGCAGCAGCTGGCCGTCCACCAACAGGGGCTGGTCCAGCACCAGGGCCGCCAGCATGGCCTGCGGGTCGGGCAGTTCGGGGTCGCTGCCGCTGAGGTCGCAGCGGCCCATCAGGGTTTCGGCCACGGGGCGCAGGCTGCCCTCCTGGGGCAGTTGCACATAGGGACTGGCCATGTGGCGCAGGGCCTGCCGCCGCAGGTCATCCTGCAGCGCAAACCACTGCTCCCGCAGTTGCCCGGGTTGCTGGTGATCGCGGCGCCATTGCTGGCGCAGCAGGGTCAAATGCTCTAGCAGCGCCAGCAACAGGTCGCTGCGCCGTTGCGGCTGCAGCCCCTCGAGGGCGAGCAGCTGGCCGCTGCGGTTGCTCAGCTCGCTGCCGATGCGCTGGCGCAGCCGCTCGCAGATGGCCGTCCAGGTGCCTTCGGCGTTGCGCTGGCTCAGGCTGATCACCGTGCTGTCATCGCTGAGCGCTGGCCTGGGTTGCGGTGCAGCGGCGACCGGTATGGGGATGGGGCCCCAGGCCAGGCTCAGGGGGCCCCACAACAGGTGCAGCAGGGCCCGGGCAGCCCGCAGTTCGCGGCGGCGACCCTGCAACAGCAGCAGCATCACCGGATGGATGGGCCGGGCCTGGAGCATCCGTTCGCACAGGTCCAGGTCCTGGTCGATCTGCTGCAGGCCGCTGATTAGCAGCCATTGCCCCAGGCCCAGGGTGGGTCCAGCCCCGGGTGTCGCCGCTGGCTCGGGCCCGCCACAGAGCTGCACCTCGCGGCCGCCGGCGATGACCGTGCCCAGGGCTGCCAGCAGGGTCTCGGCTGAGGGGGCCTGCAAGAGTCCCTCGGCCGGCAGGGTCAGCAGCTGGGCCTGGGTCCAGGGGGCCGCTGCCGGCAGGCTGATCAGCAGGGGGGCGGGCTGCCAGCTGTCGTGCAGCCTGTGGGCCTCGCGCCACAGGGCATCGGCCGCGATGCTGCCATCGACACACCAGAGCACCAGTTGGGGTGCCCCACTGAGCGACTCGGGCTTGGTCGCGACCGTGTAGTGCTGGTGCGATTGTTCGAGCAGGCGGGTCAATCCCTCGGCCAGCAAGGGCTCTGCAATCAACAGAATCCGCTGACCCACCGACAGCTCACGATCTTGACGCCCAAGGTAACGGCTGCAGGGCTTTTGGCCAGCGTTCAGGCTTGGCCGTTCAAGGTCGCTTCAGGGGCGGCACGGCGTCCGGTCATCAGAACCGAATAGCTCTCGATCGTGAAACCTGTCGCCCTTTCGATCTGGTCGATCAGCTCAGCAGGGAGGACCAGATCCAGGTCCTGGATCTCGCCCGACTGGGCACAGACCAGATGGCTGTGCGGATCGCTGCGATAGCCGTACAGCCTGCCGCTGGCCCGATCCAGGCATTCGATCACCCCGGCCGACTGCAGCGCTTCGAGGTTTTGGTACACCGAGGTGTGGCCGATGTTGCGTCCCTGGTCGTTCAGCTTCTCGAATATGTCGCGGGCGCTCAGGTGGCTGCGTTCCTGCCACAGCAGATCGAGCACCATGCGGCGTTGGCGGCTCAACCGCATGCCCAGGTCGCGGCAACGGCGGTACACCGCTTCAAGGCGGGGTTGGGGGACGGCTGGTCGAATTGGGGCCAGGCTTGATGGGGTGGTGCCCAAGTGACGCACCGAACAGAGCATTGAATCTGTTATAGGTCAACCCGGAACGATTACGCGTACGGGCTGCTGACGGGATCCTGCAGGCGGCCGTCGCCGACGGCCTGCAGCGCCTCGGCCAGGTCCACCCGACCGTCGTACAGCGCACGCCCAACGATCACAGCGGTGACCCCCAGGGGCTCCAGGCTCAGCAGTGACAGCAGGTGTTCGAGCGTGCCGATGCCGCCGGAGGCGATCACCGGCACGCTGCTGGCCTCGGCCATCGCCCGCAGGGCCTCGAGATTGGGGCCAGCCAGGGTGCCGTCGGTGGCGATGTCGGTGCTGATGATCGCGGCGATCGCGGTGCGGCTGAACCGTTGCGCCAGATCGGTGGCCAGGGTGCTGCTGTCGGTGATCCAGCCCCGGGTGGCCACCCGCCCCTCGCGGGCATCGATGCCGACGACGATGCGGCCTGGGTGGCGTTCGGCCAGCTGATCCACCAGTTCGGGATGTTCCAGGGCCACCGTGCCCAGGATCACGCGATCGAGGCCGCAGGCGAGCAGCTCCTGGGCGCGCTCGGCGCTGCGGACCCCACCACCCAGTTGCACCGGGATCTCGAGAGCTGCCGTGATCGCCTTGATGGCGCTGTCGTTGACCGGTTGGCCGCTGCGGGCACCATCCAGATCGACCAGATGCAGGCGGCGGGCTCCCTGGGATTGCCAGCTGAGGGCCTGGGCCACCGGGTCGTCCGAAAACCGGGTGACCTGGTCGTAGTCGCCCTGGTGCAGTCGCACGCACTGGCCGTCGAGCAGGTCGATCGCGGGAATGATCTCCATGGGTTCAGGTTGCCAGAGCCGGTGCGGGTTTGAATGGCGCCCAGTTTCGTGGCCCCGGTGATGGGCAGCGGCATGAACATCTTGGTGATGGGCGGCACCCGTTTCGTGGGCAAGCCTCTGGTGGCGCAGCTGGTGGCCCAGGGCCATGCCCTGACCCTGTTCACCCGGGGCAACAAGCCGGCCCCCGCCGATGTCGAGCATCTGGTCGGCGACCGCAGCAGCGCCGCGGACCTGGCCCAGCTGGCCGGCCGACGCTTCGACGTGATCGTCGACAGCTCGGGGCGCACGCTCGAGGACTCGCGCGCGGTGATCGAGCGAACCGGTGCGCCCAGCCACCGCTTTGTGTATGTGAGCTCGGCCGGCGTGTATGCCGACAGCGAGCTCTGGCCCCTCGACGAGGACAGCCCCACCGATCCGGCCAGCCGCCACAGCGGCAAGCTCGACACCGAGGCCTGGCTGCGGGCCCAAGGGATCCCCTTCACCAGCTTCAGACCCACCTACATCGTGGGTGCGGGCAACTACAACCCGGTCGAGAGCTGGTTTTTTGATCGCATCGTGCACGGCCGGCCGGTGCCCTTGCCCGGCGATGGCAGCACCATCACCCAGCTGGGCCATGCCCACGACCTGGCCACGGCCATGGCCCGCAGCATCGGCGTTGATGCTGCCGCCAACCGCATCTACAACTGCAGCGGCCGTCAGGGGGTGACCTTTAGGGGGCTGGTGCACGCCGCAGCGATCGCGGCCGGCAAGGATCCGGCCAGCGTCGAGATCCGCAGCTTTGACCCCGCCGGGCTCGACAAGAAAGCCCGCAAGGCCTTCCCGCTGCGCATGGCCCACTTTTTGACCGACATCACCCGGGTGCGGCGTGAACTGGCCTGGGAGCCCCAGTTCGATCTGGCCGCCACCCTG
>JBJOHB010000058.1:0-5189 GCA_046047915.1 Cyanobacteriota bacterium | reverse complement strand
CTGGGCGGGGGGCAGCAGCACCAGCCGCTGGCCGTCGCACAGGGCGAACACCGACACCTCGGGACCTTCCAGGATTTCTTCGAGCACCACGCGTGCACCGGCGGCGCCGAAGCGACCCGAGAACACCTCGTCGATGGCCGAGCGGGTTTCATCAAGCGTGGTGGCCACGGTCACACCCTTGCCCGCTGCCAGCCCATCGGCCTTGACCACCAGGGGCTGGCCCAAGCCTTCAACGACGGCCAGGGCTTCGGCCAGGCTGCCGGCCGGCCAATGGCGGGCGGTGGGGATGCCCGCGTCGACCATCAGGGCCTTGGCCCATTCCTTGCTGGCCTCAAGCTGGGCCCCCTGGGCGCCGGGCCCGAACACCGCAAGCCCCGCCGCGCGCAGTCGGTCGGCCAGTCCCGCGGCCAGGGGGGCCTCGGGCCCCACCACCACCAGCTCGATCCCGTGCTCGTGGGCGGCTTGGAGCAGGCCGTGCTGGTCGCTCTCGGCAATCGCCAGCTGCTGACAGCCCGGCAGCTCGCGGCTGCCGCCGTTGCCAGGAGCGATCCAGACCGCCTCGACGCCGGGGCAGCGGGCCAGGGCCCAGGCCAGGGCGTTTTCACGGCCGCCGGCGCCCACCACCAGGATCCGTTGTGGGGTTATGCCAGACACGCGCACACCATTGCGAAGCGGAGATGCCATCCTCTCTAATGGCCGTGTTGCGAGCGGGGAGTGTCAGAGCCTGATCCGCGATCTCTGCTGACCCGTGCGCTCGGCTGGACCTTGGCTTTGGTGGTGATCCCACTGGTTCAGCCTGCGGCTGCGGCCGTTGGCAGCGCTGGCAGCACCGGCAACGCGCCGGCGACGCTGGACCGGCTCGATCTGGCCTGTCAGCAAGCCCGTCAGCAGGGTGAGCTACAGCGGCTGCGCATCCTGCAGCGGCGGTTGTTGCTGGTCAGCCCGGCCCCCCAGCCCCTGCCTGTGGTGCTGGCCAATGCCGATGCACTGCTGCGCTGCGGTGCGCCCGATTCGGCCCTGGTGGTGCTGGACCGCTACCGGCCGGCGCCGGGTTCCGAGCAGGTGCAGTGGTCGCTGCTGCAGTGGCGAGCGGCCAATGCGGCGCTGGATCACCGTCTGGCGGCGGAGGCCCTGCGCAGTCTGGCTGCGGCCACGGGCCGGCCGCTGGAGCAGTTGGATGTGCCGGTGGCCGATGACGGTCGCGGACGCTGGCAGAGCCAGCCTGCGCTCGACCTGCTGGCCGGCCATCTTGAGGCTCTGGGTCAGCGGGACCAGGCCGCCCAGCTGCTGTTCGCCAGCCGTGGGACCGGGGTGATCCGGGCCGAGCGCCTGGCCCAGGCCGTGGCCTGGTCGCCGGCGCTGCCGCTCGAAGCACGCCTGCGCTGGCTCGAGCAGGCCCTGGATCAGGCCGCAGCAGCCGGGGCCTGGGGGCTGGCGGTGTCGTTGCTCGATCAGCAGTTGCTGTTGCTGCAAGACCAGCCCGCGGCCCTGCGCCAGCCTGTCGAGCAACGCCGGCTGCGGCTCGGCCGACGCCTCGATGACAACGCCGCCACGGCCCCCGAACGGGTGCGCTCGCCCCGTGAACCCGGCGGTCATGCCGCCACCTCCGCCCCTGCCCCCTCACCAGCCCCTGTCCTGCGTCAGCCATGAGTGCCTACCGCGTCGCCCAGTTGCTCCATGAAGGCAAGGCCAAGCGGGTCTACAAGACCGATCAGGACGATCTGGTGGCAGTCGAGTTCAAGGACGACGCCACCGCGTTCAACGCCCAGAAAAAGGCCCAGCTGGCCGGTAAAGGTGTCCTCAACTGCCGCATCTCAGCCCTGATTTTTGAGCACCTGGAGCGCTGCGGCGTGCCCACCCACTACCGAGGGGTCGATGGCAGCCATTGGATGCTGGTGCGCCCGGTGCAGGTGGTGCCGGTGGAGGTGGTGATCCGCAATGTGGCGGCAGGATCCCTGTGTCGCCAGTTGCCGATCGCAGCCGGCACCGCGCTGGAGCCGCCCCTGCTGGATCTCTATTACAAGGACGATGCCCTGGGGGATCCCCTGCTGACCGAGGCGCGCCTGGGCATGCTGGGGTTGCTGACCCCGGATCAGCGCCAGCAGCTCGAGCATCTGGCCCGCCAGATCAACCAGCATCTGCTGGCACTGTTCGCACGCTGCGACCTGCAGCTGGTCGATTTCAAGATCGAACTCGGCTTCACCCGCGAGGGTGAACTGGTGCTTGCCGATGAGATCAGCCCGGACACCTGTCGCCTCTGGGACCGTGCTGTGCAGGACAGCAACGACCGCATTCTCGACAAGGACCGCTTTAGGCAGGACCTCGGTGGCGTGATCGATGCCTACGGGGAGGTTTTCAAACGGGTCCAGCAGCACTGTCCCGAACCGAGGGTCTACGGGTAAGGTCAGTCGCATTTGCGGCATCGCCGCTCCTGTCGCTTGACCTGATGGCTGGCCTAACTCGTCTTTCGGCCGCCCTGCCCCTGGTGGGACTCGCCCTGTTGGCCGCGATCCCTGCCCAGGCTCAGACAACCAGGCCAGGCCAGCCGGCAGGACAGCCTGCAGGACAGGCCCAACCGACAGCACCGAATCAGCAGCAGGCGGTCCCCACCCCGAGCGGAGATCCCGCGCCGGCACCGATCAATCCCTTCACCACCGCGCCGTTGACGGGGGCCCCGGCAGCCAAACCGGCGCCAGAGCCGCGGGTGTTGATCGCCGAGGTGGTGGTAGCTGGTCTTGAGGGCCATCCCGAGCGGGAGCGTCTTGAACTGGCCACCTATGCGGCCATGGCCGTCACCCCGGGGACCCGGGTGACCCGCAGTGAGCTGCAGACCGATCTGTCGGCCATTTACGCCACGGGTTGGTTCTCGGATGTGCGCATCCAGCCGGTGGACAGCCCTTTGGGGGTGCGTCTGGTGGTGACGGTGGTGGCCAACCCCGTGCTGCAAAAGATCACCCTCGATCCGGCTGACGCCAAGGTGCCGTCCCAGGTCGTCGCCGATGTCTTCGCGGCCGATTACGGCAAAACCCTCAACCTCAACACCCTGCAGACCCGCATGCAGGAGCTGCAGAAGTGGTACGCCGATCAGGGCTATTCCCTGGCGCGGGTGACCGGACCCACCCGGGTTAACCCCGATGGCACCGTCGAACTGCTGGTCCGCCAGGGCACCGTGGCCGGTGTTGAGGTCAAATTCGTCAACAAGGAGGGCTCTGACACCAACGACAAGGGCCAGCCGATCAAGGGCAAGACCAAGACCTGGGTGATCACCCGCGAGATCTCGCTCAAGCCCGGCGATGTGTTCAACCGCCGCAACCTGGAAGAGGACATCAAGCGGCTCTACGGCACCGGCCTGTTCAGCGACGTCAAGGTCACCCTGCAGCCCCTGCCCACCGAGCCCGGCAAGGTGACGATCGTGCTGGGCATCGTCGAACAGTCCACCGGTTCCCTCTCGGGAGGCCTGGGCTACAGCGTCGCCCAGGGTGTGTTCGGTCAGATCCAGCTCAATGACAGCAACCTGCGGGGCCGGGCCTGGGATCTCAGCACCAACATCACCTACGGCCAGTACGGCGGCCTGATCGACCTGACCTTCACCGATCCCTGGATCAAGGGCGATCCGTTCAGAACAGCGTTCCGTGGCCGCGGCTTTGTCAGCCGTGACGTGCCCCAGGTGTTCCAGAACACCCAGACCGGTCAAGCGATTCTGACCGCCAACAACCGCAACATCATTGCCGTGCAGCGGGCGGGCGCGAACCTGCAGTTCGTGCGGCCGATGAACGGCCGTGACCCGTTCCGCAAGGAACCCTGGACGTTGGTGCTGGGCATTTCGGGCCAGCAGGCGGTGCCGATGAACTTTGCCGGCCAGGGGTCGACCTACGGCATCATTAACAACAATCGGGTGTGCCTGGCGTTCAATTGCGCCAGCACCAACAACCTGTTCGGATTGCGGCTGGCCACCAACATGAACCGGCTGAATGATCCCCGCAACCCAACCTCGGGTGACTTTCTCAGCCTCAGCACCGAGCAGTTCCTGCCGATCGGCAACAATTCGCCGGCCTTCAACCGGGTGCGGGCCGGCTACACCTACTTCATCCCGGTCGAGTGGCTGAAGATTTACAAAGGTTGTCGGCCCAAGCCCGGCGACAGCAAGGATTGCAAGCAGGCGGTGGCCTTCCAGGTCAGTGCCGGCACCAACATCGGCGAGATCCCTCCCTATGAAGCCTTCTGTCTGGGTGGCGGCAACTCGGTCCGGGGCTTCTACGATTGTGCCCTCGGGTCCGGGCGCAGCTTCGTTGAGGCCACGATCGAGTACCGCTTCCCGCTGTTCAGCATCATCAGCGGCGAGCTGTTCGTCGATGGGGGCTCGGCCCTCGGCAGCCAGAACCTCGGCGGCCTCTACGGCAACCCAGCTGCCCTGCTGGGTAAGCCGGGCAGCGGCTTTTCGGTCGGCACAGGTCTGATCGTCACCACGCCGGTGGGCCCCCTGCGGCTCGAGATCGCCAGCCAGGACTTCACCGGGCAGTGGCGCTTCAACCTCGGTGTGGGTTGGAAGTTCTGATGACTGCCTGGCCTGCCGATTACAGCGGCGCTTGGAGCGTCGCAGCGCCGGTCGAGCGGGCGGGCGTCGGTTTGCACAGCGGTAGCCACTGCCGGGTGCGGCTGTCGCCGGGCTCACGCCAGGGGTACTGGGTCGGACGCTTGGATCGCCCCGGCCAACCGCTGCAGCGGCTGCAGCCGCAGTTGGTCGCCGAAACCCGCCTGTGCACCGCGCTGCAACTGGACTCGGGTCCGCTGGCCACCGTCGAGCACCTGCTGGCGGCCCTGGCAGGCACGGCTGTCACCCATGCCGAACTGTGGGTGGAGGGTGACGAGATTCCATTGCTGGACGGCTCGGCCCAGGGGTGGGTCGAGGCGATTGGCGAAGCCGGTCTTGTCAGCCTGGGCCCTCGGCCCGATTCGGGTTCCCTCAAGGGGCCGATCACCGTGCAACTGGGCCACAGCTTTGCCACGGCTCTGCCGGCTCAGGCCCTGCAGATTGGGGCCGGGATCGAGTTTTCGCAGCCGGCGATCGGTCGGCAACTGTTTTCGCTGACGCTTACCCCCCAGGCGTTTGTGGACGAGATTGCACCCGCCCGCACCTTTGGTTTCAAAGAGCAGGTCGAGCAGCTGCGGGCCGCAGGTCTGATTCAGGG
>JBJOHB010000057.1:0-8438 GCA_046047915.1 Cyanobacteriota bacterium | reverse complement strand
GGGCGGCTGGGCCTGCACCAGGAATGTGGCGCCCTGCTGGCCCGGCAAGTGCTGGAGAGCGGCGCGTTGTTTGGCTGAGCACCAACGCCATCACAAAGCCCAGGAACTGGACCATCACCACACAGGGGCCTGAGGGCAGGTTCGTCAACCCCGATCCCAGCAATCCCAGCAAGGCACACCCCCCTCCCAGGAGAGCTGAACTGACCACATAGACAGGAAAGCGACGACTGAGCAGGCGGCCTGCGCAAGCAGGAATCACGACAAACGCACTGATCAACAACACACCCACCGCCTTGATCGACACCGCCACAACCACCGCGAGCAAGACAATGAAGGCGAGGCGGTGCCAGCCGGTGCGCACACCCATCGCCCCCGCAAGATCGGTGTTGAGCGTGAGTAAAACCTGAGCGCGAAGGCTCAAGGTCAGATACAGCAAAGCAACCAGGAGCAACCCAGCGATCACGCCGAGATCCACCCAGCTGATGCCCAGAATGTCGCCGAACAGCAGCTGTTGGATACCACCGCGATAGGTCTCCACCAAACTCAGGGCCAGCACAGCAGCCGCCAGCGAGCTCGAATAGACAATGTTCAGCAGTGCATCGGTGGGCAATGCGCTGCGTTGCACCAGTTGATGCACCAGCAAGGCGAAGACCACGGCAAAAGGTATCAACACCAAGGTGGGATTGACCCCCAGCAAGATGCCCACGGTGATCCCCAGCAAGGCCGAATGGCCAAGGGCGTCGCTGAAGAAGGACAGCTGGCGCAAGACCGCAAAGCTGCCCAACACCCCACCCAGGCTGCCGGTCAGCAGTCCCCCCACCAGGGCACGCTGCATGAACGGTTCGGCCAAGATGGAGGCCAGGGCGGCGGCGTCAGCCATGGTGCTGATGCCGGTAGGTGATCATGTTGGGCCCATAGAGTTCACTCAAGCTCTGGGGGCTTAGGGCATGATCCGGGCTGCCACTGCAGCGCAAACGTCGATTCAGGCAGAGCACCTGATCACAGCTGCGGCGCACCATGTCCAGGTCATGGGAGACCTGCAGCACCGTCCAGCCCTCCTGACGCCGCAAGGTGAAGAGAAGTTGTTGGAACTGCTCATTGGAGGGTGCATCCAGGCCCGCCTGGGCCTCATCCAGCACCAACAATTGGCGGGGGCGCACCACACAGAACGCCAGCAGCACCCGCTTGAGTTGACCGCCTGAGAGCTCACTCAACAAGCGCTGGCCCAGATCCTCGCAACCGGTGCGCTGCAGGGCCTGCCGTACGGCAACCCCGCGGTTGCGGCAATCCTTCCAGGGAAGGCGCAGCCCTGGGGGGTCAAAGCCGAACCCCACGAATTCCGCCACTGTGAGCGGAAAACGCCGCTGCAGGGCCAGATTCTGGGGCACATAGGCGATCTGGGCGCGTACCGCTCGTGGCAGCTGCCCATCGATGCCCAGCGACTGCCCCAGGATCTCCACCGCACCGGATCGCCTTGGCACCAGCCCCAGCAAGGCGGCCACGAGGGTGCTTTTGCCGGCCCCATTGGGCCCCACCAGAGCGGTATCGCTTTCCGGGGGAAGGGCGAAGGTGACGCCCTCCACCGCAAGCCGACCGCCCCGCTCGACGCAGAGATCGTGCACCTGTAGGACGGGCTGGCGCATCAGGACTCAGCCACCAAAGGCCTGGATCAGATCGGCCACATTGCGGCGCATGACCACAAAATAGGTCTTGGGGTCGTTGGCGGACTGGTCTGAACCCGTTTCGAGAGGGTCGAACACGCTGATCTTGATGCCAAGATCCTTGGCGAGGGTGTTGAAGGAGCGCTGTCCTTCCTGCGGTTCGCTCAACAGGGCCTTGAGCTCGGTTTGGCGGACCTCGGCCGCCACCCGCTGGAGGTCGGCCGGGCTGGGGTTGAGCTCGGGCACATCCACCAGGAAATCGGCCTTGAGGTTGTATCGCTGGGCGAAGTAAGGGGCAAAATCGTGGAAGGCAATGAAGGTCTTGCCGCGATAGGGCTTCAGTTGCGCAGAGAGTTCATCGTTCAGCGCCCGCAGCTCAGCGGTGTAGGCCGCTGCATTGCGCTTGTAACCCTCAGCGCAGCTGGGGTCAGCCTTGATCAGGCCATCGCGGATGGTTTCGACCTGCTGCACGGCCCGCAGTGGATCCAGCCAAAGATGGGGATTGACCTCGCCATGGCTGTGGTCGTGATCAGGCCCGTGCTCCTCGGGGGAGTTGATGGTGGCAATCCCGCGGCTCGAATCAATCACGGCCAGCTGGCTGTTGCCGGCTGAGGCCACCAGCTTGTCGAGAAATTCCTCCATCTCCAGCCCGTTCTTGACCAGCACCCGGGCCTGGCGCAGTGCCGCCAGATCGCCAGGTTTGGCCTGAAACTCGTGGGGGCCTGTGTTCGGTGGGATCAGGGCCGTGACCGTGGCGCAATCCCCGGCGACGGCGCGGGTGAACAGGGTGATCGGCAGGAAGGTGGTGACCACGGGCAGCTTCGAGCTGCTCGCTGAACTCTCAGGCTTCTGCTGCGGCGCTCCGCAGGCCGCCAGCAGCAGCGAGAGGGTGATCGCGCCTGCGCGGATCAACGAGACGTGGATCGGTGCCATCTGGAGAAACAACGGAGAAAGACCCGTGAAGCGATGCGGCCAGCGAGCCGTAAGGTTGAGAACCATTCTCACCCTAGCGGTGATGGGTGGGTGCGCTGGCGCGGATCAACCAAAGCCGCTGCCGGAGGAACTTCGCTGACGCTCGCGCGCCGGCACCGACACCGGCCACAACCACCAGCGTCCCTGGGCATCGCCGGCGGCCAGGTGCCGTCCATCCGGTCGCCAGGACAAAACATTGAACGCGCTGCCCTGCCCCTCGATCGGCTGCATCAGCTGACCACGCCCATCCCAGAGCGCCACCGTGCCATCACTGGAGGCGCTGGCCAGCAGCGTGCTTCCGGGAGCAAAGGCCAGGGCATTGACGCGCTTCTCGTGCCAGAGCAGCGGTTCCGGTTGCCAGGCCTTGGAGCCCTGCCTCACCTGGGTCCACAGAATCACGGCCTCTGCCGCTGCGCTGGCCAGCAGCGGCGCCAATCGCCCGGGCTGGTCGCTCCAGGCCAGATGGCGCACCTTGGCGGGGAAGCCGCTGAAATGCCACGGCTGACCATGACAACCCGCGGGCCACACCATCAGGGAGCGATCCAGCATGCCGCAGGCCAGATGGTGGCCTGGCGCCGAAAAGGCCAGGGCCAGCCCCGCCGAACCGATGGCGTGGCGCAGCGGGGGATCGTCTTGAGCGCCCTGAGCCGGCTGCCACAGCAGCAGCTCCCCATGGCAGCTGGCCGACAGCTGCACCCCATCGGCGCTCCAGGCCAGGGCCTGAATCGTGCCGGGGAGATCCAGGCACGGCGGATGCCACTGGCGACTGGCCCCATCCCAGAGCCGCAGCTCACGCCCGGCCGCCACCGCCAGCAACACGCCACCCGGCTGCCAGGCCGCCGCGTCGATCCAGCCGCCGCCCAGGGGCATCGGCTCCAAGGCCAGTGGGCGCACGCCTGTGCCGCCCAACTCCCACAGCAACAGCTCACCGCTTTGACCGGCGGCCATCAGGAACCGGCCATCGTCGCTGAAGCCCACCACATCGAGGCTGCTGTCGCGTTCGCCCCGCAGCAGCTCCTCGCAGCCGGCGCGGAAGTCGAGCAGCAGCAGTTCGCCGCCGGCGCTGCCGATCGCCAGAAACTCGCCATCGGCCGACCAGTCCAACGCCGTGATCGGCTGCATCAGATCGCCGCAGAGCCGTTCGCGCACCAGGGGTGCTGCCGTTGCCATCGCCACGTCAGGCCACGCAGGCGTGGAAGCCCGCGCGCAGGTCATTGGCATCGAGATCGCGGCCGATGATCACAAATTCGGTGCGCCGCCGCTCACCTGGCTTCCAAAGGCGATCGAAATCGCCGTCGATCAGCATGTGCACCGACTGCAGCACATAGCGCTCGTCCTTACCGTCCAGCTGGATGATGCCCTTCATCCGAAACAGATCCGGCCCGCGATTGGCCACCAGATCCGAGATCCAGCTGCCCAGCTTTTCGAGGTCCATGGGGCGGTCCTCCACCAGGGCCAGCGAACCGACGGCATCGTCGTGCTCGTGGTCGTGTTCCTCGGCCAGAAAGCCCGGATCGAGGCTCAGGGCGCGCTCGAGTTCAAAGGCTTCCACACCCAGCAGCTCCTGCATCGGCACATCGGCCTTCTCACTGGTGAGCAGACGCGCCACAGGGTTGATCGCACGCACCCGTCGCTCGATCGCCGCTCGATCGGCGTCGCTCACCAGATCGGCCTTGTTGAGCACTAGCACATCAGCGAAGGCCAGCTGCTCCTGCACCTCTTCTGTGTCCCAGTGCTGCTCGACGTGCTTGAGATCCACCAGGGTCACGACGGCATCAAGCCGCAGCTCGTCGCGCAGATCCTCATCCACAAAAAAGGTCTGAATCACCGGTGCCGGATCGGCCAGGCCAGTGGTTTCGATCACCAGATGGTCAAAGCGGTCGCGCCGTTTCATCAGGTTGCCGATGATTCGGATCAGATCACCCCGCACGGTGCAGCAGATGCAGCCGTTGTTCATCTCAAAGATCTCTTCATCGGCATCCACCACCAGCTGGTTGTCGAGGCCCACCTCACCGAACTCGTTCACGATCACCGCCACTTTGAGCCCGTGCTCATGGGTCAGGATCCGGTTCAGCAGGGTGGTCTTGCCGGCGCCGAGGTAACCGGTGAGCACGGTCACCGGAAGACGCTCGGCGGCAGGAACGGGGCTGGAGAAGGCCATGGCCGACAAGTGCAGGGCTTCAGCCCCACGGGCAAGAATGATTTTCGTTCTAGCAGCGGCCGCCCGGTTGGCGCCGTTGGTTTCCGCCGAGGTGTCGCAGCAGCGAGGATGGCGTCCATCCAAGGTCTGCTGACGATCTCCCGAAGGACCCCCCGGCTGTGCCCCCGCAGGACTTGCTGATCTGGATGCCGGCGAGTCTGGCGGCGGCAGCAGCAACCGGCCTGATGATCCTGCTGCTGCAGCTGAGGCGGGTGTTTGGACCAGCGCCACAGCTCGACACTGACGTCACGCCGTTGGCCGAGGGCTCCCTGACTGTGGTGGTTCCGGCCTACAACGAAGCCGCCAACATCGGCCCCTGCCTGACCAGCCTGCTGGCCAGTGCGCCCCCCTGTCCCAGCTGGTCGGTGCTGCTGGTGGACGATGGCTCCAGCGACGCCACGGTGGCCGAGGCCACCAAGGCTGTGGCCGCGGCCCAGGTGCCGCCTGAGCGGTTTGCACTGCTCCATGCAGGACCACGCCCCAACAACGAACGCTGGGTGGGCAAGAACTGGCCCTGTGCCCAGGCCACCGAGCAGCGGGTGCGCAGCACCTGGGTGCTGTTCATCGATGCCGACGTGCGGCTGCAGCCCCAGACCTTGGTGCGGGCGCTGGGCCAGGCCGAGCGTGAGCAGGCCGACCTGCTCAGCCTGGCGCCGCGGTTGCAGTGCGGCTGCCTGGCCGAATGGATGGTGCAGCCGATCATGGCCAGCTTGCTGGGCCTGGGCTTCCCGATCGAGGCCGCCAACGACCCCAGCAGCCCGGTGGCCTTTGCCGCCGGGCCGTTCATGCTCTTTCGGCGCAGTGCTTACGACGCCATTGGGGGGCATCGCGCCCTGGCCGCCACCGTGGTCGAGGACCTGGCCCTGGCCAGGCGCATCAAGGCAGGGGGATACAGGTTGCGCTACGTGTTGGGGCTTGATGCCGCCGACCTGCGCATGTACAGCGACCTGGCCTCGCTGTGGGAAGGCTGGACCAAGAATTGGTTGCTGGGCCTCGATGGCAGTGTGCCCAAGGCCCTGGGCGCAGCCGCCGTGGTCGCGCTGATGTTCAGTGCGCCCTGGCTGATCGCCCCTGCAGGCGCCATCGCTGTTGCCCTGCTGTGGACTCTGGCAACAGATCTCTGGCTGCTGCTTCCGATGCTGGTTGCTGTTGGGTTGGCGCTGGTGGCCATTGGGCTGCAGTTGGGCCTGCGCTTGTGGACGCGGCGGCAGTTCCAGGTGCCGATTGATTACTGGTGGCTGATGGGTGCCGGTGGTCTGATCGTGGCGGCCATTGGCCCCACGTCGGTGTGGCGCACCCTGACCGGCCGAGGCTGGACGTGGCGAGGACGGCCATTGGCCTGATGAGGTGGCCGAGCGGCTTGAAAAGCTGGCCAGTCGCGCCGGTGTGCCGCTCAGCACCTTTGCCCTTCAGGAACTGAGCGAAACCGCACGCCGCGCCGACAACGCTGAGCTGCTCAACGCGTTGCCTTCGGCAGCGATCGAACCCACCACAATCCTGGAGGCCCTGCGCCAGAGCCGGTCAAGGGGTTGATGGTGGTTGTGGAGGACTCGGTGTTGGTGGATGCGCTGCTGATTGACCGCGCGGCACGCGCTGCAGGCTCTGGCCACGGGCCTGGGAGCTGTGCACCAACCCGAGCGCCTACGACGCGCTATACGTGGCGCTGGCCGAGCAGCTTGGGGTGACGTTGCTGATGGCCGACAGCCGCGCAGCCCGCGCACCTGGGCAGCGCTGCAGTGTGGAACTGCGTGATTCATAGCTGTGCAAAGAGTTTTAAGAAACCTCTTTGAAGCTATGAAATGGAACGGAGCCAAGCGGACTCGAACCGCTGCCCCCCTGCATGCCATGCAGAACTATTTTGTTCGTAAACAATTGTGGTGACTGGTGTTGGCCAGCTGCTTGGTGGCTTTTAGCGCAGTTTTTAGAGCAAAATTGCTCCCCCTTTTCGCCGCTGAAGTGTTTCGGCGCTAGTTCAGGAGGTCTGTCGCTGGGGAGAGTCTCTTGGTGCTGCAACCCCGCCAAACCCCATGACCACCGGCGGCTGCATGGGCTTCAGCTGCTGGGCTGTTGCTTCCAAGAACGCCACCAAGATCGTGATCAGCAGGATGTAGTCACGCAGGGCTGGATCCAGGGGCCCGTGGGCCGATGGCGGTTGAGCGGCAAACGCCGTCTCCATTGGTCCCCACAAGGGGTTCACGCGTGCCTCGGCGTAGACCTCAGCCAACCGGGAGCTGTGGGCTGGATCTGCCAGGGATGCTGACTCAGCAGAATGGCCAAAGGCATTGTGCAGCTTGCGCAACACGGTCAAGGCCCGCTCGACGGAGGCATTGACTAACCCCAGCGGGCGATCGGGCACGAACAGTCCATCTCCCTGAGCATCAGCCACCAGATGTTGCGAACCGGGATGCTCACCGCTGGTTCAGCCAATCAGCTCTTGGACCTGGGTCATCAGCGCTTCAGCGCGGTTGCACCACTCCCGTCGATCAAGGTTGAGTTCCTCGGGTTCGTCGTCGTAGCGGTACTGCACCGCAAAGGTTGTGAAGGCGCGCAGTGGCAGCAGATCGGTGGTGTCGACACCGGCCTGCTGCAACAGCAACAACAAGCGGGCGATGTCGTGGGTAGCAGGGGGTTGAACGCCCAGGGCGTGCAACCAGGCTTTGAGCGTTTTCTCCAGGCATTGCTGGGCTGCCCAGCCCCAACTGGCCTCTTCCACATCGGGATCAAGAAGCCGCCAGGCCATCTTCAGATCGCGGCGAGCGATCCGCAGCAGCCGTGTGGCCTCAGGGCTGGCCATCGAGCAGCACGCCGTGGCTGAAGGCCTCGTGCACTACAGAGCCTGGCTCTTGGGCGCGGCGGCTGGCTTCACTGCTGGAGTGCAGCACGAGGTCAACCGACAGGTCGGGCTGGGCTACCGCACCCCACAGCTCGCCAAGCAGGGCAAACCGATCGCGCTGGGCCAACCAGGCATCTGGGGCGGTGACCAGCAGGTCAACATCCGAATCGGGGCGGGCCTGGCCGCGGGCGCGAGAACCGAACAAGCGCACCTCTGCCGCTGGGATCAGCCGGCGGATGTCTGAGGCCATCACGGCAAGCCGCTGCTCAATGGGTGCTGCAGTACCGGTGGCCATGGACCCATTCTGCTGCCGACAGGCCGTTGGGACTGCCTGCATTGTCATTGCACCCAGAAGACCTGAGTTAACAGGACCCCTTGCTTCGCAAAAGGTCTGCCTAAATGGAGCCAAGCGGACTCGAACCGCTGACCCCCTGCATGCCATGCAGGTGCTCTACCAGCTGAGCTATGGCCCCTTGGGTACGCATGGCGGCGAGAACGCTGGTCGTTCAGCCTTGCCCCGGGGGGCTGCCTGGCGTGAGCTGAGCTTACACGGTGGCGGACTGGGGCCATCCGAGGGCTCAGACCTGCCGCCAGACCGCCACCAGCTTGCCCTGCACCGCCACCTGCTCGGCCGGCAGCACGATCGGCTCATAGGCGGGGTTGGCGGCCTCGAGGGTGACGGTGCCACCCTGGCAATGAAAGTGCTTGAGCGTGGTGCCGCTGCCGGGCACCAGGGCGCTGACGATCGTGCCGTCGCGCAGGCGCGAGGGGT
>JBJOHB010000056.1:0-16386 GCA_046047915.1 Cyanobacteriota bacterium | reverse complement strand
GATCATGCAGTGGGGTCAGCGCACCCTGCCCAATGGTCAGGTGGTCGGTGAGGTCACCAAGCCGGAAACCATCAACTACCGCACGCTCAAGCCCGAGATGGACGGGCTGTTCTGCGAGAATATCTTCGGTCCCTCCAAGGATTGGGAGTGCCATTGCGGCAAATACAAGCGGGTGCGGCACCGCGGCATCGTCTGTGAGCGCTGCGGCGTTGAGGTAACCGAAAGCCGCGTGCGCCGGCACCGCATGGGCTTCATCAAGCTGGCGGCCCCGGTCTCCCACGTCTGGTACCTCAAAGGCATTCCCAGCTACGTGGCGATCCTTCTGGACATGCCCCTGCGCGATGTCGAACAGATCGTCTACTTCAACTGCTACGTGGTGCTCGATCCGGGCGATCACAAGGACCTCACCTACAAGCAGCTGCTGACCGAAGACGAGTGGCTCGAGATCGAAGATCAGATCTACGCCGAAGATTCCGAGATCGAGAACGAGCCGGTGGTCGGCATCGGTGCTGAAGCTCTCAAGCAGCTGCTCGAAGATCTCGACCTGCAGGAAATTGGCGATCAGCTGCGCGAAGAGATCGCGGCCAGCAAGGGTCAGAAGCGGGCCAAGCTGATCAAGCGTCTGCGCGTGATCGACAACTTTGTCGCCACCAATGCCCGTCCCGAGTGGATGGTGCTGGATGTGATTCCGGTGATTCCGCCCGACCTGCGCCCGATGGTGCAGCTGGATGGCGGTCGTTTTGCGACCAGTGATCTCAACGATCTCTATCGCCGGGTGATCAACCGCAACAACCGCCTGGCGCGGCTGCAGGAGATCCTCGCCCCCGAGATCATCGTGCGCAACGAGAAGCGCATGCTGCAGGAGGCTGTCGATGCTCTGATCGACAACGGCCGCCGCGGTCGCACCGTGGTGGGTGCTAATAACCGGGCCCTCAAGTCGCTGAGCGACATCATCGAGGGCAAGCAGGGGCGTTTCCGCCAGAACCTGCTGGGCAAACGGGTCGACTACTCAGGCCGTTCGGTGATCGTCGTCGGGCCCAAGCTCAAGATGCACCAGTGTGGTCTGCCCAAGGAAATGGCGATCGAGCTGTTCCAGCCGTTCGTCATTCACCGCTTGATTCGGCAGAACATCGTCAACAACATCAAGGCCGCCAAGAAGCTGATTCAGCGGGCCGATGATGAGGTGATGCAGGTCCTGCAAGAGGTGATCGAGGGGCACCCGATCATGCTGAACCGTGCCCCGACCCTGCACCGCCTGGGCATCCAGGCGTTCGAGCCCAAGTTGGTCGACGGCCGGGCCATTCAGTTGCACCCCCTGGTCTGCCCCGCCTTCAACGCCGACTTCGACGGTGACCAGATGGCCGTGCACGTGCCCCTGGCGATCGAGGCCCAGACGGAGGCCCGCATGTTGATGCTCGCCAGCAACAACATTCTCTCGCCGGCCACCGGCGAGCCGATCATCACCCCATCCCAGGACATGGTGCTGGGCGCCTATTACCTGACCGCCGAACAACCCGGCAGTGTCAGGCCCGAATTCGGCGACCGCAGCCGCACTTTTGCCAGCCTCGAGGACGTTCTCTCCGCATTTGAGGAGAAGCACATCGGTCTTCACAACTGGGTCTGGGTGCGCTTCAACGGCGAGGTGGACACCGAGGGCGAAGCCAGTGAGCCGACGGCGACCGAGACCCTCAGCGATGGCACCCGCATCGAGCAGTGGTTGTACCGCCGCGATCGTTTTGACGAAGACGGTGCCCTGATTAGCCGCTATCTGCTGACCACGGTGGGCCGTGTTGTGATCAATCACACGATCATTGACGCGGTGGCTGCTACCTGAGCCCAGTCAGAACGTTCAACCCATACCCCTCCCTCCCCTTCATCACACGGCAGCCATGACCGCCACCCCCGCCAAGAAGTCCAGCAAGAAGGGCAGCAAGAAAGCTGCAGAGCAGGCCGCCGCCGAAGCCCTGGCCCTGGCGTCCAAAAGCCTCAGCCGTCAGGCTCCGCCCTTCCGCAACCGTGTGATCGACAAGAAGGCCCTGCGCAATCTGGTCGGCTGGGCTTACAAGCATCACGGCACTGCCGTCACGGCCTCCATGGCCGACGAGCTCAAGGATCTGGGCTTTCGTTATGCCACCCAGGCCGCGGTCTCGATTTCGGTCGACGACCTGCGCATTCCCGGCGACAAGGCTGCCCTGCTCGAAGAAGCTGAACAGCAGATCACCGAAACCGAAGAGCGCTATCGCCTCGGTGAGATCACCGAGGTGGAGCGTCACACCAAGGTGATCGACACCTGGACCGAGACCAACGAACGACTGGTGGCGGCCGTGCGCCGCAACTTCAACGAGAACGATCCGTTGAATTCGGTCTGGATGATGGCCAACTCGGGTGCCCGGGGCAACATGTCCCAGGTTCGCCAGCTGGTGGGCATGCGCGGTCTGATGGCTAACCCCCAGGGGGAGATCATCGACCTTCCGATTCGCACCAACTTCCGCGAAGGCCTGACGGTCACCGAGTATGTGATCAGCTCCTATGGCGCGCGCAAGGGTCTGGTGGACACCGCCCTGCGCACCGCCGACTCGGGTTACCTGACCCGCCGTCTGGTCGACGTGGCGCAGGACGTGATCGTGCGCGAGGACGATTGCGGCACCACCCGCGGCATCCCCATCGATGCCGATGACAAGGGCAAGTACGCCAGCAAACTGATCGGTCGTCTGGCCGCAGAGCCCGTGCTGGATGACAGCGGCGCGGTGATCGTCGATCGCGACGGTGAGATCGATGCCCCCCTGTCCCGGCAGATCGAGGCTGCAGGCGTCAAAACCGTGGTGGTGCGTTCGCCGCTCACCTGTGAAGCGTCCCGTTCGGTCTGCCGCAAGTGCTATGGCTGGGCCCTGGCCCACAACGAACTGGTGGATCTTGGTGAAGCCGTCGGCATCATCGCGGCCCAGTCCATCGGTGAGCCGGGCACCCAGCTGACCATGCGCACCTTCCACACCGGTGGTGTGTCGACGGCTGAGACCGGCGTGGTGCGTTCGTTGGTCGATGGGGTCGTCGAATTCGAATCCAAAGCCCGCGTACGCCCCTACCGCACCCCCCACGGGGTCGAGGCCCAGATCGCCGAAACCGATTTCAGCCTCACCCTCAAGCCCAGCGGCAAGGGCAAACCGCAGAAGCTGGACATCAGCAACGGTTCGATCCTGTTCGTCAATGACGGCGACAGTGTGGCCAATGACATCATCCTGGCCCAGATCTCGAGCGGCGCCGCTGTCAAGAAGAGCGTTGAGAAGGCCACCAAGGATGTGATCTGCGATCTGGCCGGCCAGGTGCGTTACGAGGAGGCGATTCAACCCAAGGAGGTCACCGACCGCCAGGGCAACATCACCCTCAAAGCTCAGCGTCTGGGTCGTCTCTGGGTGTTCAGCGGCGATGTCTACAACCTGCCGCCCAATGCCCTGCCGGTGGTCAAAGGTGAGAAGCCCGTCAAGACCGGCGAGGTCCTGGCCGAAAGCCGTCTGGTGAGCGAGTACGGCGGTGCCGTGCGTCTGCGTGAATCGGCCGGTGATTCCCGCGAAGTGCAGATTGTTACCGCCAGCCTCACCCTCAAGGACTGCAAGCTGGTCGGCGAATCCACCCACTCCGGTGAGATCTGGCACCTCGAAGGCAAGGACAACATCCGTTATCGCCTCAACACGGCGCCCGGCAGCAAGATCGGCAGCGGTGAGGTCATCGCCGAGCTGGCCGACGATCGCTTCCGCACCCAGACCGGTGGCACCGTGCGCTTTGCGCCTGGCCTGTCGATCAAGAAGGCCCGCAGTGCCAAAAACGGCTACGAGGTCAGCAAGGGCGGCACTCTGCTATGGATCCCGCAGGAAACCCACGAAATCAACAAGGACATTTCCCTGTTGATGATCGAGGACGGTCAGTGGATCGAGGCCGGCACTGAAGTTGTCAAGGACATCTTCAGCCAGACAGCTGGCATCGTCACCGTCACGCAGAAGAACGACATTCTGCGCGAGATCATCGTGCGCTCGGGCCAGTTGCACCTCGTCTCGGACAGCAAAGCCCTGGCCAAGTACGCCGATGGCAAGTTGGTGAATCCTGGCGAGGAAATCGCCAAAGGCCTCAAGTCCGAGGCGATGGTCTTCGTCGAGGCGGTCGATACCCCCGAAGGTGGAGCTCTGCTGCTGCGTCCGGTGGAGGAATACTCCATCCCCGACACGGCTCACCTGCCCGAGCTGGGCACGGTCAAGCAAAGTGGCGGCCCCAGCCTGGGTCTCAAGGCCACCCAGCGGCTCGCGTTCAAAGACGGTGAGCTGATCAAGAGCGTCGAAGGTGTTGAGCTGCTGCGCACCCAGCTGATCCTCGAAACCTTCGACACCACCCCCCAGATGACGGTGGATGTTGAGGCCATCGCTGACAAGCGGGCCAAGACGATCGACCGCCTGCAGCTGGTGATTCTGGAAACCCTGCTGGTGCGCCGCGACACCCTCTCGGATGCCAGCCACGGTTCCACCCACACCGAACTGCAGATCGAAGACGGCACCACCGTCAAGAGCGGTGATGTGATCGCCACGACCCAGATCCTCTGCAAGGAGGACGGTGTTGTCCAGCTGCCCGATGTGATCGAAGGCGAGCCGATTCGCCGTCTGATTGTCGAGCGTGCCGGTGACACCCGCAGCATCGACCTCGGTGCCGCCAGTCCCGCCGTTGTTGTGGGTCAGCGGATCGTCGACGGTGATCTGCTGGCTCCCGGCTTCGAGGCACCGTGCTGCGGCCAGGTTGAAGCGATCCATGGCAGCGCGGTCACGATCCGCCTGGGCCGGCCCTACATGGTGTCGCCCGACTCGGTCATGCACGTGCGCGACGGCGAGCTGGTGCAACGCGGTGACGGTCTGGCCCTGCTGGTGTTCGAGCGCCAGAAGACTGGGGACATCGTCCAGGGTCTGCCCCGTATCGAAGAACTGTTGGAAGCCCGGCGTCCCCGCGATTCAGCCGTGCTCTGCCGCAAGAGCGGCATCGTCCAGATCAAGCAGGGCGACGACGACGACTCCTTGACCGTGTCGGTGATCGAGTCCGATGACATGACCACCGAGTACCCGATCCTGTTGGGTCGCAACGTCATGGTCAGCGACGGGCAGCAGGTCAGCGCCGGTGAATCGCTCACCGATGGCCCGATCAATCCCCACGAGTTGCTCGAGTGTTACTTCGAGGATCTGCGCGGTCGGCGTCCCACCCTGGAGGCGGCAATGGAGGCGATTTCCAAGCTCCAGTTCCGGATGGTGCAGGAAGTCCAGAACGTCTACAAGAGCCAGGGTGTCTCGATTGACGACAAGCACATCGAGGTGATCGTGCGGCAAATGACCAGCAAGGTGCGGGTTGAAGATGCCGGTGACACCACCTTGTTGCCGGGCGAGCTGATGGAGCTGCGCCAGGTGGAGCAGACCAACGCCGCCATGGCGATCACCGGTGGTGCCCCCGCCGAGTTCACCCCGGTGCTGTTGGGCATCACCAAGGCCTCGCTGAACACCGACAGCTTCATCTCGGCCGCCTCCTTCCAAGAGACCACCCGGGTGCTGACCGAAGCGGCGATCGAGGGCAAGAGTGACTGGCTGCGCGGTCTCAAGGAGAACGTGATCATCGGCCGGTTGATTCCCGCCGGCACCGGCTTCAGCGGCTTTGAAGAGGAGCTGCGGGCCGAGGCCGGTCCCCATCCCGACATCCTCGAAGAGGAGAACGCTGGCTACCGGCGCATGGCCAATCTGCGTCCCGACTACACCGTCGAGATGCCGGCCCCGTCGGTGGCGGCAGCCGTGCTCGACGATCCCTCCGATGAGGATCTCGAGGCCACCCGCAGCCGTCACGGCATCGATGCCAGCGCCAGCGGCGCGGCGGCCTTTGCCCGCCCCACCCTCGACGAGGTGATGGAAGAAGAGCTGATCGCCGATCCCGATGCGCTCGAAGGCCTGCAGGAAGAGGGGCTGCTCAGCGATGAGTGAGTCCACCACCGAGCTGGGCACCCCGATGCCCCAGCAGCGGCGCCCCCGCTTTGGCTTTCACGGCCACACCGAACAGCTCAACGGCCGCCTGGCGATGCTCGGTTTCATCGCCCTGGTGGCGGTCGAAGCCAAGCTTGGTCACGGGCTGCTGGTCTGGTGAGCAATGACGCCCTCCGTCCCCTGCTGGGGATGGGGAAACCCGAGCTGGAGCAGTGGTGTCAGCAGCACGGGCAGCCCCCCTTTCGGGGGCGCCAGCTGCACGATTGGCTGTACGCCAAGGGGGTGCAGCGTCTCGATCAGGTGACCGTGTTGCCGGCCGCCTGGCGGCAACAGCTGGCGGCATCGGTTCCGCCCGGGTGGTTCGACTGGACGGGGCGTTCCCAGGAACTGCACCGTTCTGTCGCCCGGGATGGCACCACCAAATTGCTGTTGGCCACGGGAGATGGTCTGAGCATCGAGACCGTCGGCATTCCGACCGAGGATCGCCTCACGGTTTGCGTGAGCAGCCAGGTGGGTTGTCCCATGGCCTGCCGCTTTTGCGCCACTGGCAAGGGGGGGCTGCAGCGGTCGCTGGCGGTGCACGAGATCGTCGATCAAGTCCTCACCGTGCGCGAGGTGATGGCGGCCCGTCCCAGCCACGTCGTGTTCATGGGCATGGGCGAGCCGTTGCTGAACCTTGAGGCCGTGCTGGAGGCGATCGCCTGTCTGTGCGGCGAGCTGGGCATGGCCCAACGCCAGATCACGGTCAGCACCGTCGGGGTGCCTCAGGCCCTGCCGCATCTGGCCCAACGGGCGCTGGAGCGGCTAGGGCGGGCCCAGTTCACCCTGGCGGTCAGCCTGCATGCGCCCGACCAACGCCTGCGCGAAGAGCTGATTCCCACGGCCCATGCCTACCCGATCGAGGCCCTGCTCGACGACTGTCGTCAGTACGTGGCGATCACGGGACGCCGGGTCAGTTTTGAGTACATCCTGCTGGGTGGCCTCAACGACCAGCCCCGGCATGCCGAGGCCCTGGCCCGCCTGATCCGTGGCTTTCAGAGCCACGTCAACCTGATTCCTTACAACCCCATCGCCGAAGAGAGCTTTGCCCGGCCCAGCCCGGCCGACGTGGCCGCCTTTCGCCGGACGCTTGAGCAGCGTCACGTGGCGGTGAGCGTGCGCGCCAGTCGCGGCCTGGATGCCGATGCCGCCTGCGGGCAGTTGCGGCGGCGGCTCAGCGGCGCAGTTGCTGGCGGCGTTCACTGATCTGCTCGGGCACACCCGGCGGCCACAGGGCCGAACTGCGGTACAGGCCGAACACGGCGTTGTTGAACTGGCTGATGGCGCCGACATCCTTGTCAGCCGCTGAGATGTACAGGTTGAAACCCTGAATCAGGGTGGTCACGTCGCCGCGGCTGGCGAACTCCCGGGCGTTTTCTTCGAGCGAACGCCGGGCCAGGGCAAAGTCGCTGCCCGTGTTCTCAACAGCCACCCGGGCGGTGACAAACCCGGCGAAGGCGTTCATGACCTCGCGGCTGACCAACAGTTTCTGGTTGTCAGCGTCGCTGGCCTGTTCGGCCGCCTGGGCCTTGAGGGCTGTCGCTTCGGCGGCCAAGATGCCGCCGTCGAACACGGTCCAGCGAAAGTTCAATCCGACCGTGTTGGCCCAGGTGTTGCGGCTGGTGGTGGGCTGTTGATTGATGCTCTCCTGGTTGGAGCTGAGGCTGCTCACTCCAACCAACCCGAACACCGGCAGGTAGCCGTTGATGGCTCGGGTGGCGGCCCAGCGGTCCCGGGACGCCAGGGCCAGTTTCTGCTGAATCTCCTCGCGCAGGTTGAGCGCCTGGGACAGGGTGGCATCCAGTCCCATGGTCCAGGGCGATTGAAGAGACAGGGGTTCTGAAGCGAGCACGTACTGACCGGGTTGGCCGGCCACCAGGGCGGTCAGGGTGTTGGAGGCCAGAAACAGCTGCTGGTACCGGTCCAGCAGCCGGGTCAGCTGCAGGCGCTCTTCGGTGGCGAGCTGGTCGATGGCACTGCGGCGCAGGCGACCCTGGCGCACCAGCTCCTGGGCGGCGGTGAGCTGACGTCGCGTCAGCTGCAGCAACCACTCGTAACGCTTGAGCAGTTCGGCCTGGGCTTGAACCCCCGTGTACGCAACCTGCAGGTTCAGGGCCAGGTTGCGGGCGGCAATGTCAAACAGAAAGCGCTCGGCCTTCAAGCTCTCGAGCGCCTGGTTGATGGCGGCCGGTCGGCGGGTGTCAAAAAACGACCAGTTCAACACCACCCCGGGCCCTGCTGTGCTCGTCAGATCCCGTTGCGATGTTCCTGCGCTGTTGTCGCGCCACGCCAGGGTCTGGCCGATCAGGATCGGCTCTGTGCTGCGCAGGGCGTTGGTGCTGCCTACCACCTGCAGCGAGGGAAACCAGCTGCGTCGCGTCGCGATCAGGTTCCAGGCCCGACCTTCGATCGCCTGATAGGCCCCAGCCAGATCGGGATTGCGGGCCAGGCCCAGCGCCAGGGCCTCGGCCTGCCCCATCCGCACTTGCCGCTCGGTCAGAACGGCCGACAGCCGCTCGGCCTGGTTGATCAGCCGTTCCACGCGGGGTGAAGGAGCTGGTCCTGCACCCCATGCTGCCGGCAGCAGCGGCGTCGGGGAGAGCATCGCTGCCATCAACAGCATGAACCCTTGCAGGAACGGCGTTTGGCGCAGCACCGCGGTCAGGCAACAGCTCTCAAAAAGTTAGGGGGGCCAGCGGTTGGCTTGGTTCAGGTGCCATCGCGGGCCGGGTCAAAGGCGCCGCGGCAGCCGGTCCCATGCCAGGGAACCAGCCGGGCCATCAAGATCAGCGACGGCACCGCGGCCAGGGCGGTCAGCACGAAGTACTCACTCCAGCCGACCCGGGCTGCCAGCCAGCCGGACGGCAGGGCCAGCAGTGTGCGGCTGAAGGCGTAGATGCTCGACAAGAGGGCGTACTGGGTGGCCGAGAAGCGGGGGTTGCAGAGGCTCATCAGCAGGGCCACAAACCCGGCCCCCACCATGCCGTTGCCCAGGTTCTCGAGGCTCACTGCGGCCATCAAGCCCAGCAGTCCGCCGCCGAATCGGGCCAGGGCGGCATAGCCCAGGTTGCCGGCGGCACCGACCAGGGCAAACAGCCACAGGCTGCGGTTGAGCCCCAGCCGGGCGAACAGCACACCGCCCAGCAGGGTGCCGGCCATGGTGGCCGCGATCGCCCAGCCCCCGTCCAGCAGCCCGATCTGGGCATCGCTGAAGCCAGCCTGTTTCAGAAAGGCGATCGACAGGGCCGCCAGCAGGCCGTCGGGCCAGCGGTACAGCAGCACCAGCAGCAGCAGCCAGGGTGCGGTGCCGGCGCCCGTGCGCCGCAAAAATTCGCGCGCTGGGCCGACGACGGCCTGGCGCAGGCTGGTGGGTGGATGCTCCAGCGGCGCTAGGCGCGGTGCCGCCAGGGTGAAGGGCACCACCGCCAGCATCAGCAGGGCGCAGCCGGCAAACGCGGCCCACCAGCCCAGGCTGCCGGCCAGCACGAACCCGCCTGAGCTGACCAGCAACATGCCGGTGCGGTAGCCCAGGTTGTGGATCGCGGCCCCCTGGCCGCGCTCGGTCTCGGGCAGCAGGTCGGTGCGGTAGGCGTCGATGACGATGTCCTGGGTGGCGCTGGCGGCCGCCAGCACCAGGGCCAGCACCGTCGCCAGCTGCAGAATCCCCGGCCCTGGTGCCGTCAGAGCTGCCACCAGGGCCAGCACCAACAGCACCGCCACCAGGGTCAACTGCAGGACCAGAATCCAGCCGCGACGCCGGTCTGGCCACCTGAGCGGCCAGCGGTCCAGCAGCGGCGCCCACAGCACCTTGAAGGCGTAGGGCAGGGCCGCCAGCTGGGGAATCAAGCCGATCAGCTCGAGCGACACCCCACTGGCGCTGAGCCAGCCCTGCAGCAGCTTGCTGCCGATGTTGAGCGGGCTGCCGCTGGCGACCCCCTCGGCTGCCACCGCCACGAACCGTTGGCGGGCTGTGACGGCAGCGGCCGGTGCTGCGCTGTGCGAGCTCATCGACGGGGTACGGATCGCGGAACCCTAAGGGCGATGATGGGAGCCGGCACCAGGCCGGTTCATCAGCGATCCCATCCCGTGCAGTTCCTCCGCTCCACCCTGTTGCCGGCGGCCATCGTGCTGTTGTTTGGCCTGGCGCTGGTCGCGGTCAGCGCCCGCATCTGGCTGCCGGGTGACATGGCCGCCCCGGCGCCGCTTCAGTGAGGCGGCGGTCGTGAGCATCTCTCCCGACCAGCATGCGGCCCCGGCGGAGGGGTCTGCCGTGGGCAGCGGCTGGCGTCCCTACGACGAGAACGCCACCCATGATCTGGTTCTCGATCCCGATGTGCTGGCTGCCGAGCTGGCCCAGGAGCTGCTGGGCGACCCCCTCGACGAGATCGATCCCGACGAAGCCGAGAGCTGCGATGCCGCTGCCGAATGCGACGTCGGCCTGACCCTGCTGCAGGGCGATCACGACCAACGCCTGCAAGCGCTGCGCATCTTTTGTGAGCACCGGGATCCGCGGGCGATCCCCCTGTTGTTGCCCCTGCTGGAGGCTCCCTGCCCGATTGAGCGCATGAGCGCGGTCTATGCGCTGGGGCGGAACCCCGATCCGCTGGCGGTCGAACCGTTGCTGGCCCTGCTCAACGCTGATGGCAACGGGTATGTGCGCAAGGCCGTGGCCTGGAGTCTGGGTAACTTTCCCGATGCACCGGTGCTCAATCCCCTGATTCGGGCCCTGCAGGTCGATGTGGCGGCGGTGCGTCTGTGGGCGGCCACCTCCCTGGCCGAGGCCGGCAGCACCGGCCCCGCCAAGGCCGATCCCGCAGCAGCCCAGCTGCTGCAGAGCCTGCGCATCGACAGCGAACCGGCCGTGCGCAGCAACAGTGCCTGGGCCCTTGGGCGGCTTTACCCCGATTTGGTCGAACCCCGCCAACAGGCCGTGGTTCAAGCCCTGCTCCACACCCTCTTGCAGGATCACGAGGCCAGCGTGCGCGACGAAGCCCGACTGGCACTGGAGCAACTGGAACGTCCCGAGGTCCTCGAGCGTCTGCAGACCCTGGTGGACGAAGGTCTACTGGCCTGACCACCAGCCCTGAAACGCGGTTAGCATCCCTCAACCCGCCGGCGCTGGCTTTGGTTCAGCAACCTGCACAACAGACCATCCGCTACCGGATCCGCCCCGATGGGCGGGTCGAGGAAACCGTGGAGGGTCTGGCCGGTGCCGCCTGTGAACGGTTGACCGAGCGCATCGAAGCGCGACTGGGCAACGTGCAGCAGCGCCTGCCCACGGCCGAGGCCTACCAGCCCGCCGCTGCTCTGCAGGGCCAGGTGGCCCTGCAGCAGGTCGCTCCGATGGCCGGCCCCCAGTCCCAGCCCTGATCCCTCTCCGTCTGGTTCCGATGTCGCACTTCAGCACCATCAAGACCGAACTGCGTGACCGCGATGCCCTGGTGGCGGCCTTGACGGCCCTTGGCCATGCGCCTGCCACCGGTCCGTGCCAGGTGCGCGGCTACCGCGGCCAACTGGAGACCGCCGACCTGGTGATCAGCGGCAACAATGGCGGTGATCTGGGGTTCCGTTGGAACCCGGCCAACGGGGCCTACGAGCTGGTCACCGACTTGGATCTCTGGTCGTTGACGGTGCCGCCCGAGCGCTTCCTGAGCCAGCTCAATCAGCGCTATGCCCTGGAAGCCATTCTCGCGGCCAGTGCGGCCGAGGGGTTCCAGGTGGCTGAGCAGACCAGCCAGCAGGATGGGGGTATCGAGTTGGTGGTCACCCGCTGGGCCTGATGGCCGGCGAGCACACAGCCGGCGCTGAACTGGCGTTTGCCGTCACGGCCGACGCTTCGGTTGCCCGACCCACGGGGCTTGAACCCTTGCTCGGTGGGGCCCTGCGCCAGCAGGCGGTCTGGGTCGACGAGGCCGTCTGCATCGGTTGCCGCTATTGCGCCCACGTGGCCGCCAACACATTTGTGCTGGAGCCCCATTGGGGCCGCTCGCGGGCGATCCGTCAGGACGGCGACAGCACCGAGCGCATTCAGGAGGCGATCGACACCTGCCCCGTGGACTGCATCCATTGGGTCTCTTACGACGATCTGCCCGACCTGCAGCGCCGGCTCAGGCAGCAGGAGCTGCATCCCTTGGGGTTACCCGCACCGGCACGGGTCAAGCGCACTCTGCCCCGGGGCTGAGGCCTGCTCCCAGTGGTTGCTTGGCTGGTAGCCCCACGGCGCGGGGGTACCGCATCGGACAGGGGGCAATCGGGCTGAGGATGATCGCGTGGCGCTGACCGCGCTCTGCCGGCAGCTCGGTGCCCTCAACCGAGCTCACGCGGGCTTTGAGCAGGGTTGCCGCAGCCGTCAGGTGGTCCTGGTCGGCCGTGGTCCATTGCCCGCGGTACAGCAGGGCATGGCCCGTCGGCTTGAGCAGGGGCACCAGGTATTCGGCGACCACGGGAGCGGGCGCCACGGCTCGCGCCAGGGCCCAGTCGTAACCGCCACGCCAGGGTTTGCTGCGGCCCAGGCTCTCGACCCGATCGCTGCAGAACGCGAGTCGGCTGTTCAGTCCCAGGGCCTCGCCCATGGCCCGCACAGCCTCGATCTTGCGTTGCACCGAATCCACCAGCGTCAGCCGGGCCTCCGGCAGGGCGATGGCCAGTGCCAGGCCGGGGAAGCCGCCGCCGGTGCCGACATCGATCAGCTGCAGGGGAGCGCTGCCTGGACGCTCCTGGGCCGCTCGCAGCACGTTGGCCAGCGGCCAGAGGCTGTCGAACACCTGGGCGATCCAGAAGTCGTCGCCTTCCACCAGGCGGGTCAGGTTTAGACGGCCGTTCCACAGGCGCAACTGATCCTGCAGTCCGTGCAGTAGGGCCTCCTGCTCGGCCGTGGGATGCCAGCCCAGTCGGGCCCAGAGGGCGGCCAGGTCTGGAGAGCTCACGCAGGCCGGGGGGGACTGAAGCCTTTCTAAGATCCCGCAAACCGTGGGGCCATGTCCGCTCCGAGCCATTACGACCGTCTCGGTCTGCCGATCAGCGCCAGCTCCGAGGATCTGCGTCAGGCCTTTCGCCTGTTGAGCAAGCGCTATCACCCGGATACCACCAGCCTGCCGCTGGGTGAAGCCGAAGCTGCCTTTCAGGCCCTGCAACAGGCCTATGGGGTGCTCAGCGATCCAGAGCAGCGCCGGCGTTATGACGCCCTGCTGCTGGCTGCTCAGCAGGCGCCGGCGCCGCACCCGATCCAGCGCGTGCTGCTGCGCGAGCCCGAGCTGCGTCGCCCCCTGTCCGGGGGCGAATGGCTGGCCCTGCTGCTGCTGGCCCTGGCCGCCGTCTTTGCCCTGGTGCTCGGTGTGGGACTGGCCTGGTTGCGAGGGGTGGATCTGATCCAATGGCCCTCATGGTGGTTGGAGACCCCGTGAGCGAAACCGCGTTGCCCGATCCATCCACACCGCTGGTGCAGCACCCCCTGCCCCAGCTGGAAGCCTGGTTGCGCCAGCTGGGGGCCCGCCAGCGTGCGGCCCATGGCTGCCAGTGGGATCTGCATCAGCAGCATTGGAGTGCCCTGCTCGAGCTCGAGGTCGAAGACCTCAAGGTCAGCTGGCTCGAGGACGGCCATCAGACCGTGAGGCAGTTCCCCTACGGCTTGCCCCGAGCCGATATCGAAGCGGCCATTCTGGCGGGACCCTGACGGCCTGCAGACAGCTGGACCATGGCTTGTCATCATGGATCCATCGCCGTTGTCTGCCGGCGCCGTGATGACCTTCACGCCTGAGGGACCTTCTGACACCCGCGCGCGCGCCAGACGTGGGCCTTCGCGCCGCTTTTTGTCGTCCGATGAGCTCAGTCGCCGGCCCCGTGGCGACAGCGAGCTCTTTGCCGAAGGGCAATGGCAGGCGATCCGGGTGCATTTGGAACAGCAGGGCTGGTGCCAATCCCAGATCGATCTGGTCCATGACCAGCTGCGTCAGGGCTGGCCGTTGGCGACGGCCAAGCTGCATGCAGCCCGCCTGTCCGGCCACTGCCCCATCAGGGCCCAGGCCGACCATTGAGGGCTGCCAGCATCTCCTGTTCAGGGACAGACCACCGTTCAGCGACAGAGCTCGGATCGGCGTTCGTTCTGCTCTGCCCAGGGGCCGCAATTGAGCCAGCGCACCGCGGAGAGCTCCAGATCGGTGAACAACACCAGGATGCCCCCGCAGAGCAGCAGCACCGCCAGGCTGATCAGGGTGTTGCGTTTTCCCATTCAGCCCGTTGCAGATCGCGTCCAGGCTAGATGCCTCGCCAGCAGTTGTTGTTCCAGGTCTTGACGCTGCCATTGATGGGCCAGCCCCTCGGCGCTCAGGGGGCTCAGCGGAGGGAGCTGGGCCAGCACCGGCACGCCGCTGATCTCGGTCAGGGTGCGGGGGTTGTCGGGATGGGGTGGTCCGTTGAGCACCAGCCCGAGCAGGTGGATCCCTCGAGCCTTGAGTGCCTCGATCGAGAGCAGGCAGTGGTTGAGCGTGCCCAGGCCGCTGCGGCCCACCAGCAGCACCGGCAGGTTCCAGCGGTGCAGTTGCTCGATCTGCAGCCAGTCCCGCCCCAGCGGAACCAGCAGGCCGCCGGCCGTTTCGACCACCAAAGGCCCCTGCACTGGCGGCAGCGTCAGCCGTTCGGGGTCAATCCTGAGGCCGTCCTGTTCTGCCGCCCAGTGGGGTGAGACCGGTTGGCTGAGGCGGTAGGACTCCCCCAGCACCCGCTCGGGTGGCAGGTGCAACAGCTCCTGCACCCGGTCGCTGTCGCCGCCACCGTCGAGACCGCTCTGCACCGGTTTCCAGTACGTCGCTCCCAGCCCCTGGACCAACCAGGCGCTGACAACGGTCTTGCCGACATCGGTGTCGGTGCCACAGACCACCAGTTGCAGAGTTGGCTTCATCGGGTTGGGCCGCGGCGGCCGATCAGCACCAGGATCTGCCAGCTGACCAGGCTGGTGGTTGGCCAGCATTCCAGCAGCCGCCGCCACTGACCTGGGGACAGGGAAGGCTGTCTGCTGCTGCCTGCCCCCAGTTGGCGCAGGTGCTGCAGAAAGGCCAGTCCCCCGGGGCCGTAGTGCCGGCTGAACCACAACCTGCTGCAGCGGACGAGGTCCAGCTCGGCGGCGGCGGCGGCGATCAGATCCTCGGCGCTGGGCAGGGGCTGGGCCGTGCAGGGCACCCCCGCCTGCGCCGCCGCTTGATGCCACTGGGGAAAACTGCCCTCGACCGGCACGGCCAGCACCAACCAGCCACCAGCGACCAGGCTCCTGGCCCAGTGCTGCAGGTGTGAGCCGGGCTGGCTGAGCCATTGCAGGGTGAAACTGCTGGTCAGCAGGGCGCTGTGCTGCAGCGTTGCCGGCAGCCCCTCATCCAGGTTCCAGACCTGCCTGGGATGCAGCGGGTTGTGGGCCAGCAGCTCGGGGCTGCCATCGAGTTGCAGCAGTTGCAACCGGGGTTTCAGCTGCTCTAGCGCCAGGCCTAGCAGGCCGGTGCCCGCGCCCAGGTCCGCCTGGGGACCCGCCGGCAGCGTCAGGCGAACGATGTGTCGGGCCAACCGCCAGGCCACCGCCCGTTGCAGCTGGGCCTGGTGGCCGTAGCTGGCCGCCTGCCGGTCGAAGGCTGCGCAGATCGGTGTGGCCGGCTGCTTCATGGGCGCTCCTGCGTCTGCAGCTGCTCCAGCCAGGCCATCACCATCGCCAGCACCGGGGTGCCCAGCAATCCATGGCCGGCCCCCCGCAGGGTCAACACGTCGGCGCCTGGGAGTGCCTCCTCGAGAGCCAGGCGCGCCGGAGGCGCAACGATCCGGTCGGCGCCGGCCTGCACCAGCAGGATCGCCGCCTTGGTGGGGAAGCCTTCGGGCAGTCCCTCGGTGCGCGCCAACAGGTCCAGATCCTTTTGCAGCTGGCGCAGGCCGGTGGCGCTCAGCGGTTCAGCCGCCGGTGTCGCCTGCAGCAGGTCCGGCCGAGCGGGGGCCGCCACCTGCTGCAAAAAGGCCTGCAACATCGCGCCTGGATCAGGTCCACTGAGCTCTCGGGCCATCCCATCGAGGGCTGCGCGCAGGCTGCGTCCGTCGCGGCCCGCCGGCACAAACTGCGCAAAGCTGGTCAGCAGCACGAGGGCATCGGCCTGCTGCAGCACCGCTGCCGGCAGCAGGTGGGGGCCCAGCGAGTGGGCGATCACGACCCGAGGCCCAGGCCCATCGGCCCAGCGGGGCACCACGGCAGCCCGCTGGCCATACCCCCGGTCCCCACAGCTGCAGCGCCAGCCCCGGCCCTGCCAGAGCGACAACCAGGGATCCCAGCTGCGGCTGTCGCCACACCACCCGTGCATGGCGATCAGTTGCAGGGTGTTGTTGATGG
>JBJOHB010000055.1:0-5239 GCA_046047915.1 Cyanobacteriota bacterium | reverse complement strand
ATGGCGCTGATGCGAATGCGCAGGTCGTCATCGATCTGCACCTGGGGCAACCGCTGCTGGGCCTCGACCACCCGGGCCTGCAACCCATCCTGGGTGGCCTGGACGGCGTTGTTGAAGCCGTCGGGGTCGTTGTCAAAGGCGGTGCGTTGGTCCACGACCTGCACCCTGAGCTCGGGGTCGCGCACGGTGCGCACCTCGACGCTCATGCCGAAGCGGTCGAGCAGCTGGGGCCGCAGCTCGCCCTCTTCGGGGTTGCCCGAACCGATCAACACAAAACGGGCCGGGTGGCGCACGCTGACGCCCTCGCGCTCGACCGTGTTCCAACCCGAGGCGGCCGAGTCGAGCAGCACGTCGACCAGGTGGTCGTCGAGCAGGTTGACCTCGTCGACGTACAGCAGGCCGCGGTTGGCCTTGGCCAACAGGCCGGGCTCAAAGGCGCGCACGCCCTCGCTCAGGGCCTTTTCAATGTCGATGGTGCCGCAAAGGCGGTCTTCGGTGGCGCCCAAGGGCAGGTCCACCATCGGCACCTGGCGGGGCTCGGTGGGCAGCGGTTCACCCTGCTCGAGCCGCTGGCGCACCTCGGCGCTTTGCAGGTCGGGATCCGTGGGTGAGCTGTTGTAGGGATCCCCTGCCACCACCTCGATCTCGGGCAGTAGGTCGGCCAGGGCCCGGATCGTGGTGCTTTTGCCGGTGCCGCGGTCGCCCATGATCATCACCCCGCCGATGCGGGGATCGATCACGTTGAGCAGCAGGGCCAGCTTCATCTCCTCCTGGCCCACGATGGCGGTGAAGGGAAAGACCCGGCGCTTGCGGGCTTGCGTCACGGCTGGCTGCTGGCAGGAGATGCTGGCGATTGTTTCACAGGCAACAGGCTCAGCACCTGGGGCGGGGTGGCATCCGCCGGATAGATCAGCCGCACCCGCACGCTGCGTTGGGCCCCAGGGGGCAGGGTGATGGTGCCCAGGGCCGGGCCCTGCTGGCCGTTGCGCAGCACCAGATGAAACCCCTGGCGACCGGCCGGCCGCGGGCCCGGGCCGTCCAGGCCGGTGACCTCGACCGTGCCCCTGAACATCACCGACTTGGCGGGGCTGGTGTTGAACCGCAGTCCGCCCTGGGCCAGGTCCGACTTGAGCGGCGACTCAACGGCCAGCTGCACCGCCGCCGGCGCGCTGCCGGTGTTGCGCAGCGGCAGGGTCAGGTCGTACTCGACCCCGTAGTTGCCGTGGGCGGCCCAGGCCGTACCCGGGTAGAACGTCCTGAGCGCTGCGGTCTGGATCTGGCCGGTGCCCAGGGTGCCCCGCTCCAGGGCCGCGATCGGCCAGGAGACGGGCGTGCTGGGCAGGGCCAGGTAAGGCTTGCCGGGATCAGTGATGCGGGCTGTCCAGGTGCTGCCCAGCTGGACGCCGCTGACCCGCGAATAGATCATCGGGCCGGGGGCCCCCTTGGGGCTGGCCTGGTGCTCCCGGGGGCTGAGCGGGCCATCCAGCAGCGCTGCCCAGGCCTGCGGCGGCGGCGGCTGGTTGTTGGTCCCAAAGGCGGCCAGCGTCGCCACATCGACCGGCCCGCTGCTCTGCAGGCGCAGCTGCAGGTTGCGGCCATTGAGCAAGGGGTCCAGACCGCGCACAGGAATGGGCAACACCACCAGGGTGCTGAGCTGGCCCGGGGGCAGGGTCCACTGGGCCGGCAGCAGCGGTGCGCGCTGACGGCTCAACAACTCGGTCGCCACCCGGCTGCCCGGGCCCGCATAGACGGGTTCAAGCCCCTGGGGCAGCAGGGTTGGCAGGGGCAGAAAGGGGGCGCCCGGCTGGCTGGGATCGAGCGACTGGGACAGGGCGGTCGATCCCGCCAGCAGCCGCAGGGTCACGGGTGCCGTGCCCCGGGGTTGGGCCACCACCGCCAGCCACAGGGTCGAATCCAGGCTGTCCGGCTTGCCGGCATAGACGTGGTGGCTGAACAGATCGAAACGACCGTCCAGGGGGGTGTCGAGATGGGCCTCCGGCACGGCGCGGCCCTGGCCTGCAAAGGTCGACAGCAGGATCCCCGCGGCGGTGATCAGCTCGGGATTGTTGTCGTTGACCAGCAGCACCCCATCGAGCCCCCCAGGCAGGGGCGCGACCCGCTGTTGCCGCAGTTCGACCGATTGAGCGACGGCAGCGCCGCTCGCCAAGGTGACAGCCAACGAGGCCAGGGCAACGGTCTTGACCAGACGGGGCAACGTCATCAGCGACGTCCGACAAGAGTTTTGGACACTTCAGCCGCCATCGCCCGGATCAGATCGGTGGAACGGGGGTCATTGAACGGCCCTTTGACCATGAACGCCAGCACCGCCCGCGCTCCGGTGGGCAGCTGCACCAGAGCTCCATCGGCATAGGCGATGCCGATGTCACCGGTTTTGTTGTAGGCGGTGACCCCGAAGCCGCGCAGTTCGGCATCGGGATCGGACCCATCGCGGCCCAGGCCCTGCAGCAGGCCCAGCGGGATCAGGGTGTTGGTGCGGGAGGTGCCCAAAATTTCGCGAAACAGATCGCGACTGCGGGTGCCGAGCGTCTCGCCGGTGTCGACCAGGGCGATCGTGCGGGCCAGGTCCCGGGCGCTGGTGGTGTTGGTGCCGCCCAGATCGGGCAGCCAGTTGTTGACCACCGTGGCCGCCAGGCCCTGGGCGGCGAAGCGCTGGTTGACCACCTGTTTGCCACCCAGCCGCTTGATCAGCAGGTTGGTGGCCGTGTTGTCACTGACTCGGATCATCTCGGTGGCCGCCTCAAACAGGGGGAAACGGGTGCCCATCGGCCGGCTGGCCATCCAGCCGGCCCCGCCACCCACCACCTCTTTGGTCATCGCCAGCGGTTCGCTCCAGCGCAGTTGCCCCCCGTCGAGGGCTTCAAGCGCCAGCAACAGGATCGGGGTCTTGATCGAGCTGGCGGCGGGCAGGGGCAGGTCGCTCTGCAACTGGGCAAAGCGGCCGTCATCGAGCACCAGCAAAAAGCCCGAGGCGGTCAGATCCTTGTGCACCGCCGCCAGCTGCTGCCACCGCTGCGACAGGGCCGTCAGCTCGGTTTTGGGCTCAAAGCGCCCCAGCGCGGCCCCGCGGGCCGTGGACCGCGCCGCCGCCGTGCCGAACCCGGGTGCTGGTTCGGCACGGGGGGTCTGGCTGGAGGCGCCCAGAGCCAACCGCGGTGCCAGCAAGCGCAGGCTGGTGCCGGCGATCACCCCCAGACCCACCCCCATCACCAGCAGCCGCAGCACCAGCAACAGCGGGGCCATCCACGGACGTCGGGCGGGGCGGGACGAGCGGCCTGGTGGCACTGGACCTGTGCAAGGACACCGACGCTAAGAGGTCTGGCCGCCACGTCCAGCCGCCCAGCGGCACTGGCGCACCATGCCCCGCAACAGCGCTGTGTCCTCAGGGCTGAGGCCAGCCCGCTGCAGCAGCGCCCGCAGGCGGGCCATGCGGGCCGCCGCCGTGTGGGGGTAGAGAAAGCCGACATCGAGCAACAGGGCTTCGGCGTCCGCCAGCATCGCTTCGATCGCCTCGCGGCGGGCCAGCGGCGGTGCCCCCCCGCTGCTGGCGGGCAGGTCATTGATCAGCAACTGGTGCAGGTGATGCAGCACCAGGGCCACCGCGTGGGACAGGTTGAGGGAGCGATAGCCAGGGCCGGTGGCGATCTGCAGCAGGGCACCGGCCTGGAGCAGCTCCTCAGCGCTCAGGCCCCGGTCTTCGCGGCCAAAGACCAGGGCGGCCCGCTGGCCACCAGCGCTGAGCTGCACCAGCCAGCCCAGGGCCCCGTCGAGCGGCAGCGGCGGCAGCGGTTCGCCCTCGCCCCGGCCGCTGGTGGCGACGACGACGGGGCAGTCGGCCACCGCCGCCGCCAGATCGCCATAGAGCTGGGCGCCCTCAAGCAAAGGGCGGCCGTGAACAGCCATCTGCAGGGCCTCAGGGCCCAGGTGATCGCAGCGGGGGCTCACCAACCGCAGCTCCAGCCGCAGGTCAGGGGTCCTGAAGTTGGCACACAGGCGGGCCACACTGCCCACGTTCAACGGACCCGCCGGCTCCACCAGCACCAGGGCCAACTCGATCACACCAGGCTGTGCAGATAGGCCAGCAGATCGGCCATGGCCTGGGGCTCCGGCTGAAAACGGGGCATCGGTGGGGTGCGGCCGCTGACCACCTGCTGAATCAGCTGCCGGTCATTTTTGCGTTGGCCGACGCCATGCAGGTTGGGACCCACCAGCCCCTGGCCGGCGATGCCATGGCAGCCAGCGCAGTTGAGCAGGAACAGGCGCCCACCGGTCTCGGCCGAACCGCTGCGCTCAAGGGTGCTGCGGGTGTAGGGATCGCTGTGGGCACCCGGCAGAACCAGCAGCACCACGACGATGCAGGCCGTGGCGAAGGCCACCACCAGCGCCGCGACCAGGGTGCGGCGGTTGAGGGTGCTCAGGGCAGGGGCAGGAGGGCTGGTCACAAAGTTGCAAAGGGGCTCGCAACGCCAGCCCAGGGCGTGAAAGAATCGTGGCTTGGCACCACCATCAGCCCAACCATGATCGAACCCCTGCTCTGCGGCATCGTGCTCGGTCTGATTCCCGTGACACTGCTGGGTCTGTTCATGGCCGCCTGGAACCAGTATCGCCGCGGCAGCCTGCTCGACAGCTGAGCACCATCAGCGAGGTCGTGCCGTAGCGGCGCTGGTCCTCCAGCACCCAATCCGGGGGCAGCTGCGGCATCTCGGCTGAGGCACATTCCCACACCATCAGACCGTCTGGGGCGAGCCACCCACCGGCAGACACCCCATCGGCCATGGGTCCGTACAGCCCCGCCCTGTAGGGCGGATCGCAGTAAATCAGGTCAAACCCCCGACTGGTGCCTTCATTTGGGATCGGACGCTGCAACCAACGCAGCACCTCCTGGCAGTGAAGCTGCCAGCGCTCGGGGCCCAAGCCCAGCCCAGCCGCCACGGCGCCCAGGTTCTGACGCGCCACCTGGGCGATGCGCCGGTCCTGCTCAACTGCCACCACCTGGGCGGCACCCCGCTGCAGGACTTCACAGGCCATCACGCCGCTGCCGCAGCACAGATCGAGCCAGCGAGTACCCGCCAGCCGCGGCGCCAGGATGTTGAGGACCGACTGGCGCACCCGGGCGGCCGTGGGGCGGGCCCGGTCGCCGGGCGGGCTCTGCAGGCGCCGGCCGCCGCTGAGCCGCAGACTCATCGGCCGCCGTTCGCCTGCAACCAGGCCAACCAGCGGC
>JBJOHB010000054.1:0-2548 GCA_046047915.1 Cyanobacteriota bacterium | reverse complement strand
TGCCCGTTTCGCCCCGGGCCATGAACTCCAGCAGCTCGGGGTGGGCCTTCTCGCCGCCGCGCCAGATGCGCAGCTTGGACTGGTCGCCGGCGTAGCTGTTGGGCAGGTCTAGATACTCCTGGGAGATGAAGTATTTGAACGCTGGTAGGGGATTGAGAAAAACGCGCTCGGCGATGTACAGCAGATCGCGCCAATAGAAGTCCATCGGCACGGCATAGGCCTTGTAGATGCCGATGATCTGCTGGAGGTTCTCAGGGGTGTCGGGCAGCATCGATCCTCCCGCTTCGAGCCGATGAATCACATCGGCATAGCGGTGGGTCGACAGCGGAATCAACGGCGTCTTGGTGGCTTCAGTGGCAGCCGTGGCGGTGGGTGTCATGCGTTCAGCTCCTGGGGGGTCGAGGTGGCAATCACGGTGACGGCATCGCTCGAGCGCAGAGCCAGGGGCGCGGTGTCGGTTTCGCTGAAGCCGGTGAGAGCGGTCGGCCACAGTCCCCCCAGCACCACCAGCGCGGTCAGCACCAGGGCGGGTGCGCGTTCGGCCCAGCTGGTGCTGGCCCAGTTGGCCTTGGCGTTGTCGAGTCGACCGAAGCCGACGCGATTGAACAGCCGGACTGCATAGACGGCGGTCAGACCTGACGACACCAGGCAGACCAGGGTCGGCCAGGGGTAGGCAACCCAGCTGCCTTCAAACACCAACAGTTCGGCCACAAATCCCGCCTGGCCAGGTACCCCGGCGGCGGCCATCAGGGCCAGCAGCATCAGCCCCATGGTGAAGGGCAGGCCCCGCTGGGCATTGAGCAGTCCCGAGAGCTCGGGGATCTCGCTGGTGCCTGTTTTGGTCTCGATCAGACCCACCAGGCAGAACAGCAGGGCAATGATCAGACCGTGGGCCAGCATCTGGGCCATCACCCCCTGCAGGCTCAACGGCGTGGCAGCCGCCAGGGCCAGCAGCAAAAAGCCCATGTGGCCCAGGGAGCTGTAGGCCACCAGCCGGCGCATGTCCAGCTGGGCAATCGCATTAAGAGCCCCATAGATGGCGCTGATGGCGCCAACAGCGGCGATCCAGGCCGACCAGGCGCTCCAGGCATCCGGCAGAAACTCGACGCCAAAACGCAGCAGGCCATAGGCGCCCAGCTTGGACACCGCGCCAGAAAGCATCATCGCCACCGGCGTCGGCGCCTGGCTGTAGGTCAGGGGTTGCCAGCCGTGCAGGGGCACCACCGGCAACTTGAGCCCAAAGGCCAGCAGCACCAGCGCCAGGATCCAGCGCTGCTGACCGGGGCTCAGGCTGTGCTTGGCCAGGGCGGCAAAGCTGAAATCCAGTCCACCGCCCTGCAACCAGCCAAAGGCCATGACCGCGGCCAGCAGGGCGATGCCCGAGACGGCGCCATACAGCAGGAAACGAATGGCGGCGGTCGCGCGACGGGGGCCACCCCAGATCGCCACCAGCAACGTCGTCGGAATCAGGATCAGCTCGTAGGCGAGCACAAACAGCAGGGCATTGCGCGCCACAAACGACCCCACCAGGCCGATGTTGGTGGCCAGCAGCAGCGCAAAAAACAGCCTGGGGCGACTTTGATCGGCCGGGGTCGACAGGATCGCCATCACGGTCAGCACGGCCGCCAGCAACACCAGCGGCAGGGACAGGCCGTCGAGCCCCAGCTCCAGCTGCAGGCCCAGCTGGGGCAGCCAGTGCAGCGACAGGGCCCCCGTTGGGTGTTGCCACAACCACAGCCCCACGGCCACCTGGGTCAGGGCGGCCACCAGAGCAGCAGCCCGCACCCGGTTGGCCTCTGGGCCCAGCAGGGGCAGCAACACAGCGGCCACCACCGGAATCAACAGCAGTAAGAGCAAGGTCATGGGTTTGTCCTCAACGGGCCAGCAGCCAGGCGGCCATCACCAACACCCCCAGCACCAACGACAGGGCATAGGCCTGAGAGTTGCCACTGGTGGTGAGGCTTAATTTGCGGGCCCCGGCCATGGCGGCCTGACCGCTGCCGCTGGTAAACCCATCGACCAACTGGGCATCACTCCAGGCGCTGAGCCGGGCCAAACCGACCACCAGGGCGACAACCGTGCGGTGATAGAAGCTCTCGGTGTGCATGTCCTCGGCCAACCAGTGCTGGATGCCCCCCAGGCCGGAGGGCAGCTCGGCCAGGGGGTGAGGCCGCAGGTAGAAGAACAGGGAGCTGCCGGCACCCACCAGGGTCGAGAGCAGCAATGGCCAGCCCAGGGGACCCCAGCCAGGGACCGGTGTGAGCTGATAAACGCCGATCTGCACCAGCAGCTGGGGGATGTGCAGCACAAAACCCATCAGCACCAGGGTTGGCAGCACCATCAGCCACAGCACCTCGGGTGAGCGCACGGTGAAGGGTTTGGGCACCCCGCCCCAGATCAGGCCGAACACCCGCATCAGTGAGGCGCTCAGCAGGCCGTTGGTGATCAGCACCAGGGCGCCCAGAACCAGCGGCAGGCGGCTGGATGCGGTCAACTCCAGCAGTTCGCGCAGGGCGGCAAAACCGCCAAAGGGCGGCAGGGCCATCAG
>JBJOHB010000053.1:0-17383 GCA_046047915.1 Cyanobacteriota bacterium | reverse complement strand
TGGCTGTGGTTGAGGCCGACGCCCTGCGCGGGGATCTGAGCAGCCCCGAGTCGCTGCGCATGCATGCCGTCGGCCTGGTCCAGGCCTAAGCCCGCTGTCGCCGCAGCAGGCTGCGTTCGATCGGATCGGCCACGGCCATCACGCCGATGGCGATGGCGATGCCGATCGCATTGGCCTGCAGCCGTTTGTCGGCCATCAGCAGCAGGGTGTTGTCGTTGCTGTCGAACAGCACGATCGTGGCGGTCAGCAGCAGCACGAACAGGGCCTGGTGGCCGTGGCGAACCGCCACTAGGGCCGTGGCGATCCCCAGGGCGATCGCCGGAATCTGCAGCGGCAGGGTCGGCGGCAGGGTCAAGGCCAGCAGATGCACCAGCAGCACCCCGGCGATGGTGCCCAGGGCCCGGTGCAAGGTGGGCTTCCAGCCATCCTTGACATAGGGGCGCAGCACCAAAAAGGGGGTGAGAATCAGCCACAGCCCTGTCATGTGCCAGTGGTAGGCCATGGCGATCGGGGTGGTCAGCAAGGCGGTCACCGCCAGCAGGGCGCCATAGGCCAAGCTGCGCATCCAGCTGTGCTGCACGGCCATGGCTGGCTGGGCGCTGGCGGGGACCAGGCTCATGAACCACCCCTGCACCAGCGTCGTCAGTCCGCAGCTGAGCAGCAACAGGCCCGCCAGCTTGGCCAGCAGCCCTGCCGACACGGGTTGCGGCAGGGGCAAGGTGGTGATCAGCAAACACAGGCTCACCACCAGCAACCAGTAGGCCGGTTGCTGCTGCCAGCGCGAGGCCAGGCCCAGCAGGCCGGCGGTCACGGCCATCAGGGCTGTGGCCGCCACGGCGTTGGCCTGGCTCAACACCCCTGGGATCGACAGCAGCGCCAGGGCGAGGCTGCCCCCCAGGGCCTGGCGCCAGCCCACGCGCACGCAGGCCACCAGGGCGGCCAGGCTGGCCAGGCTCAGCAGGCCAGAGGCTTCGGGCAGTCCCAGGTCTCTGGCCAGTTGCCCCGGCAGCACCAGGCAGACCACGCAGATGACGACCTGGAGCCCTAGCCGTAGGCGCCTGGTCATGGTGTTGCGGGTTGCCGTTGCAGCTGCTCGAGCCGGGGGTAGCGGTCGGCGATGGCATCACCGCTGAAGCTCGCCACCCAGCCCTCGCTGTTGTTGAAAAAGCGCAGCGCGCAGAACCGGGGCTCCGGGCCCATGTCAAACCAGTGGCGGGTGCCGGCGGGCACCGCGATCCAGTCGTTCTGCTCGCAGATCAGCTGCAGCACCGCGTCGCCGAGGTGCAGGCAGAACAGACCACACCCCTCGACAAAGAACCGCACCTCATCTTCGCTGTGGGTGTGTTCGGCCAGAAACTTCTGCCGCAGCGCCACCCGATCGGGGTGGTCTGGCGTCATCCGGATCGCGTCCACCGTGCCATAGCCGCCCTGCTGTTGCACTCGGGCAATCTCGGGTCCGTAGGCCGCAAGGATCGCCGCCTGGTCGGCATCGGGTGCCAGCTGGGCGCGGGCGGGCCAACGGCTGAAGGCGATGCCCCGCTGGGCCAGCTCCTGCTGGATTCGTTCGGGGTCGCTTGTGCGCAGAACCAGCTTCGGCAGATCGCTGCCGTGACCTGGATCGTCGTAAAGCGCCAGATGACTCACCGGTCGCCATTGCTGTCAATCGGATGCAATCTAGAGACATCACGCAGTCCCGAGGCTCTTCGGCAGTGACGGGTATCGACTGGTTGGCGCTGGTGCATCCGGCGTTGGTGATTTTGTTTGTCTATCCGGTGATCGGTGCCACGGTGCACCTGGGAATCCTGGTGCGCGAACGCCGTCTGGGAATCACCCAGCAGCCGGCCAGGGTGACGGCCGAGCACAGCGACCACGGCCGCTGGCTCACGGCGGGGGTGGTGGTGGCGGTGCTGATCGCCTTGCTCTACGCGTTCTTGAGCACGTTCAGTGCCGCCCCAGCCACCTTTGCCGGTGGGGTGCCGCGTCTGGCGCTGCTGGGCCTGGTGGCAGCGGGGGCGTTGGTCAGCCTGGTGGCCCTGTGGCGGGTGCGGCGGCCCCTGTGGCGCGCCATCTTTGCGCTGCTGTGTTGGGCGGCGCTGCTGGGTCTGGGCAGCCAGGGCGAGATCTGGCGTCTGTCGGACAACCCGTTGACCGGTGCGTTCTGGTCCTCCCATTACTGGGCTGGGATGCTGCTGACAGGCCTGATGCTCGGGACCATGGCCGCCCGGCCCGAGATCCAGCGCAGTCTTCGGTTGCGGCGCCTGCACATCAGTGCCGCCGTGCTGATCGCTCTGTTGCTGGCGGTGATGGCGATCACCGGTTGCCGCGATCTGCTCGAGATTCCCCTCAGTTGGCAGAAACCGGCCATCTACAGCTGTGATTTCAATGCCCGACGCTGCCAAACTGCCGGCGATCTGCAGGGGTCGCTTGCTGCACCAGACTCCGTTGCCCTGCTGCCAGGGGCCTGGGTCGACGCAGCAGACGCTTGAGCAGCGCCAATAGGGCCTGCCATTCGCCGGTGGCCTGGCGCTGTTGCCAGCAGCCCGGTCGGCAGAACAGCCACTGCTGCAGCTGTTCCAGCTGGGGCTGCTGCCCTGCCGACCAGCGCACGCTGATGCGCCCGTGCCCAGATCGGCAGGACTGCTCTGGCACGCTCTGCATCGGCACGTTTTGATCCGGCACGATCTGGGCCCGCAGCGTGGCGACCGCCCGATCGTCGTGGCTGCGCAGCTGAACCAGCAACGCCCCAGACGACGCGGCGCGGTCCCTGGCCGCCAGCTGCAGATCGGCACCGTGTTCGCTGATCGCCTCAACGGCGGCGTTGACGCTGCAACCGGCGTTGCTGAGCAGTGCAGCCTGCAAGGGTGCGCCCAGCCAGGGCACCGGCTCGGGGTCGGCGCTGTCCCAGCAGGCCCGCAGCGCCACCAGCAGGCCTAACAGGGTCAGCCCGGACCAGATCAGCGCCAGCCACAGCGCTGAAGGGGGCCGTGCAGCCGAGGCGGGCAGCGTTTGGATCAGGCGCATCAGGTTCCAGGCCTGCAGCACCAGCAGCACCGCCAGCGGGGTCACCAAGAGCCCTGAAGCACCGCCACGGCTGCGGGGCTGTTGCTTGGGCGTAATCCGAAAGCCGCTGAACCGCCCCACCAGGCTGGCCAGCACGGTGGTGGCCAGGGGCACGGTCAGCACCCAGCTGGGCAGTTCGTTGAGTAGGGCGTGGCGGCTGCGGCGGTTCAGCCACCCAACGCTCAACAGCAAGGCCAGCCACAGGGGCAGCAACCGGCCCAGTAGCCCCTCGCTGCTGAGGGTGATCGGCCCCACCCCCAGCAGTCCGTAGCTGAGCGGCATCAGCAGCACCACCAGCCGCGGCAACGTGTTGAGCCAGTGCGAGCAGCCCTCGAGCAGGGCGAGCCGTTGGCCCAACCCCAGGTTCCCCTGGCGCAGCGGTCCCTGGGGCAATCGCAGGCTCTGCAGGGTGCCGGCGGCCCAGCGCTGGCGCTGGCGCACAAAATCGAGCAGGGTCTCGGCCGCCAGGCCGGCGCTCAGGGGTTCAGCCAGGTAACGCACCTGCCAGCCGCGTCCCAGCAGGGCGATGCCGGTCACAAAGTCTTCGGACAGGGCGGCTTCGACAAAGCCCCCCACCTGATCGAGGGCAGCGCGCCTGGCCACAAACGCCGTGCCGGCACACACCACCGCCCCCCAGGCGCTGCGCACCGGTTCGATCCAGCGGTAAAAGCTGTCCTCATCGGGCAGCATCCAGCGCTCCATCGCCAGATTGCGCATCAGCGGGTCGGCGTTGAAAAACACCTGGGGCGTCTGCACCAGGCCCACATCCGGCTCGGCCAGCAGGCCGATGGTGCGCTCCAGAAACTGCCGCTGCGGCACAAAGTCGGCATCAAACACCGCCACCAGCTCGCCGTTGCTGGCCGCCAGACCGGCATTGAGGTTGCCGGCCTTGGCGTGGCGGCGCTCGCTGCGGCTCAGGTAACGGCAGCCGTAGTGCCTGGCCAGGTCGCGCACTTCGGTGCGGCCGCTGTCGTCGAGCACCCACACGGTCTTGTGCGGATAGTTCAGGCTGCTGCAGCCCAGCAGGCAGCGCGCCAGCACTGGCAGCGGTTCACCGCAGGTGGGCACCAGCACGTCGACATGGGGCCGCCAGTCGCTTGTGCGCCAGCGGCTTTCGGCCGCATCGGCCGTGGCCCGACCGTCGTCAAAGCGGCGCCAGCTCAGCAGCAGCGGCAGCAGGCCGCTCAGCAGCAACCAGGCTTCGGCGACCAGCAGCAACCAGCTCAGGCCTGTGCTCAGGGGCGTGGCCAGGTTGAGGCTGGCCGTCAGCCGCCACTGCAGGTAGCCCAAGGTCAGCGCCACCAGGGCCAGCAGCACGCTGCGGCGGGCCCAGAGGCCGTAGCCCGCTTCGGGCCGGCGGCACAGCAGGGCGATCGCCAGCAGCAGCAGCCAGGGCCAGATCAACGACACGGGAGCCCTGCGGCGGTGGCGAGACTCCGTCACCGTAGAAAGAGGCCAGTGGCGGCAGGGCCGATGGCAACCAGCAACGGCGCGCCCGGCCTCACCCTGGTGGGGGTGGGTCCGGGTGATCCCGAGTTGCTCACGGTGGCGGCCGTGACGGCCATCGAGGCCGCCACCGTGGTGGCCTATCCGGTGGCGCGCACAGGGGCGGCCGGCATGGCCGCGACCATTGCTGCGCCCTGGATCGCTGCGGCCCAGCGGCGCCTGCCGCTGCTGTTTCCGATGGTGGCCGAGGCGGCCCCCCGCATCGCCGCCTGGCACGCCGCCGCCGATGCCCTGGCGCTCGAGGTGGCCGCCGGCGCAGCCGTGGTGCTGCTGTGCGAGGGCGATGCCTCGCTGTTTGCCAGCTGCAGCTACGTGCTGCTGGCCATGGCAGAGCGGCATCCTGCCTGCCCGGTGCGGGTGATTCCCGGAATCACCTCGGTGGCCGCGGCGGCGGCGGCGGCCACCGGCGCCGGCCTGGCCTTTCCCCTGGCGCTGCAGGGCGAGGGGCTGCTGATTCGTCCCACTCCCGAGAGCCCAGCTGAACTCGAGGCCCTGCTCGACTGGGCGGCGGGCCGCGGGGGAACGGGTGCGCCGGCCCAGACCACTCTGGCGCTGCTCAAGTTGGGCCACCGCTGGAGCTGGGTGCGGCCGTTGCTGGCGTCGCGGGGCCTGCTGGATCAGGCGTTGTTTGCCCAGCGGGTGGGCTGGCCCGAGCAGCTGCTGGCGCCCGCCGCGGCGGTGCCGGCCAGCGAGCAGCCCTACTTTTCGCTGCTGTTGATCCGCCAGGGCTGGCCGGCGGTGCTGCCCTGAGCGGCATCAGTAGGATTCTTACCGAAACATGCGGTTGGCACTGTGCGCATCACCAGCAAGGGGCAGGTCACCATTCCCCAGGCGATCCGCGAGCAAGCAGGGCTGGAGCCCAGCTGTGAGGTCAGCTTTCGACTGGTTGGTGGGCAGGTGGTTCTTGAAAAGGTTGACCCCTCGGGTCAGCAGCGGGCTGATGAAGCCTTGTCGTTGTTGCGCTCCCGCAGGCCTCGCGCTGGGCTGAGCACCGAGCAGATCCTGGCCCTGTGCCGTGGTGAGCAGGAGCCTTGATGGCTGCCGTGCTGGTCGATTCCTGTGTGCTCCTTGATCTCATCACGGCCGATCCCATCTGGGAGACCTGGAGTGCTCAGCAGCTCAGCCAGGCGTTGGCAGCGGGTCGGGTGCTGATCAATCCGCTGATCTACGCCGAGGTGGCCTTTGCCTATGACCGCATTGAGGCGGTCGATGCGGTGTTGCCGCGCCACTTGTATGACTACCGCCCGTTACCGCGCGAGGCGGCCTTTCTGGCAGCCAGAGCCCATGCGGACTACCGCGAGCGTGGCGGTGTGCGTGCGGTGATCCTTCCCGACTTTCTGATCGGAGCCCATGCCGTCATCGAGCAGGTGCCCCTGCTGACACGCGATGTGCGGCGCTACCGCCAGGCGTTTCCGGGATTGGAGCTGATCGCTCCGAGTTGAGCCTTCGCCCCTGCCAGCAGCGCCAGGGCGGCAGCGGGGGTGGGGGCGCGCATCAGGTTGTGGCGCAGCTGGGGGGCGCCGGCAAAACCGGTGCACAGCCAACCCATGTGCTTGCGGGCGATCAGCAGACCGTGATCGCCCCGTGCCGCCACCAGGGCCTGCAGCTGTTCGGCGGCCAGGGCCAGCCGCTCGTCGGGGCCGGGCGTGGGCACCGCCGGCTGCCCCGCCAGGGCCGCGGCGAGTTGGCCCACCAGCCAGGGGGCGCCCATGGTGCCCCGCCCCACCATGACGCCGTCGGCGCCGGTGACTTTGAGGCAGGCCACGGCATCGGCAGGGGTGTTGATGTCGCCGTTGGCAATCACGGGGATTTGCAGCGCGCCTTTGACGGTGGCGATGGCGTGCCAGTCGGCGCGCCCCTTGAAGCCCTGCTCGCGGGTGCGGCCGTGCAGCGTGAGCAGCTGGGCGCCGGCGGCCTCGAGCCGGCGGCACCAGCTGATCGCATCGCTGCCGTCGCACCAGCCCAGGCGGGTTTTGACCGTGACCGGGATCGACACGGCGGCGGCCACGGTCTCGACGATGCGGGCGGCCAGGTCCGGATCCTTGATCAGGCCGCTGCCGCCCCCTTTTTTGGCGATCTTTTTGACCGGGCAGCCCATGTTGATGTCGATCAGATAGGCACCGGCCGCCTCGGCGCGGCGGGCGGCGTCGGCCATGGCAGTGGGCCTGTGGTCAAACAGCTGCACGCCAATGGGCCCGGTCTCGTGCGCCAGTTCCTCAACTTTTTGGGTGCCATGGCCCAGCTCAAGGCTGGTGGCGTTCACCATTTCGGTGAACAGCAGCGCCTCGGGCGCCCACCGCCGCACCAGCTCTCTGAAGATGCGATCGCTCACCCCCGCCAGCGGCGACTGCAGCACCCGGCAGCCCAGCATGCGCGCGGTGCCGTTGCCACGCAGTTGCAGCCCTCCCGGGCCCGTGGCACTGCTCGCTTGCTGAGAAGCCTGAGCCATGGAGCCCAGATTGCCTGAGCGCCGCACCTTGGCAGTGATTACATGTCATCACTTCCAAGGCCGGCAATAACAAGGCCGCTCCCCGCCCATGGTTCACGATCAGGACGCCGCCGCGCCCGTTGCCTACACTCTGAGCCGTGCGCTGCTCGAGGCGGTATTGGCCGACCGCGTCAGCGACCGGTTCGTGTGTGAGCTGATCTGGCCGCGCTTGGGGTACGAGCAGGACGGTTCCGGCACCTGGAGCGCGGGCCCGGCTGCGGGGGCGGTGTGGAGGGAGTCCTTTCCCATCGAGCCGCAGTTCATCGCCCTGCGGCCGCCCAGCGTCGCCCTGACCCGCTCGATTGCCAAGGAGCACAAGCAACTGCTCAAGGAGCAGCTGGGCTTTGCGGGCTACACCATCGGCGAGCTGTACCCGCGCCGCACCCGCCGCGCCACTGCTGTCAATTGGCTGCTGGCCCACCTGGCCGGGCGGGGTGAGCCCCTGCCCGAGACCGGGGCGCTGCCAGAGCTGCTGCCGCTGCCGGCCGATCCGGTGGTTGGCCATCCGGGCGATCTGCCGGTCAGCTGAGCTCTGGCCGGTGTCAACGGCGCGAGCGGCTGACCCGCTTGGTTCCCTGCCTGTGGCTGGCGCTTGAGCGCCGCACGGCTGCCTTGCGCAACGCCGCCAGTTGGCGCGGTTTGCCCAGCACGCCGCCGATCAAAATGGCGATGTACAGCTGCCCCACCACAGCGATCGCCACGCTGGCGATCAGGACCGACAGATGGTCGAGCCGCAGCACCGGGCTTCCCAGGGTGGTGAGGCAGCCAAAGGCGGCACCCAGCACCGTGGGGGCATGGGCGATGCCTGTTGCCAACTGGCTGCTGGTCTGGGGCAGGTTAAAGGCGGCCGGTTCCATCACCATCAGCGTGTTGAGCACGATGCCGCCGGTAAACCCCACCAGCAGGTAGCCGCCGGCGGCCCCCATCAGCACGGGGCCACTGAACACCGGCTCTTCGGCCAGGGCGTTGATCAAGCTCCACAGCATGTAGGGCAGCAGGAGCAACCAGAGCACCAGATGGGGTGCGCAGAGGTGCACTGCCAGGTTGGGGCTGACGGTCAGCACGCTCTGCCACACCACCTCCATCACGACGCAGGCCACCCAGGCCATCGCGATCAGGCGACGGCGCACGATGACGCGCCGAAACTGGTGGCGCAGCCGTGCCGACAGGCTGCCCACGTCGCTGGATTGCAGCCGGTGCTGGGGCAGCAGGGGCGAATCGAGCAGCACCGCCACCCCCGAGATCAGCACGTAGATCAACCCCACCAGCCGGGGGATCTGCTGCAGGCTGCTGAGGCTGAGCAGCACGAGCACTTCGATCAGCAGCAGGGAGCGGTAATAGTTGTGCCGTTGCTGCAGCAGTCGGGTCAACAGAGCCATGGTCTCGGGGCCGGTGCTCGCTGCGGCACGGGGCCGCAATCCTGCGCCAGGATCCCGTCTTCAGAGCAGGCCTGTAAGGTCAAATCAAGATAGTTGTTGCGATCAGCCGTATTGGCGCTTCCGGTTGTGGCCATCATTGGCCGCCCTAATGTGGGCAAATCGACTCTGGTCAACCGGCTGTGCCGCAGCCGCGAGGCGATCGTGCACGATCAACCCGGCGTCACGCGCGATCGCACGTATCAGGAAGGCTTCTGGCGCGACCGCACCTTCAAGGTGGTCGACACCGGTGGCCTGGTGTTTGATGACGACAGCGAGTTTCTGCCCGAGATCCGCGAGCAGGCCAACCTGGCTTTGGCCGAGGCCTCGGTGGCCCTGGTGATCGTCGACGGTCAGCAGGGCTGCACCGCCGCCGACGAGGCGATTGCCGTCTGGCTGCGCGGCCACAAGGTGCCGGTGCTGCTGGCGGTCAACAAATGCGAATCGCCCGAGCAGGGCCTGTCGATGGCCGCCGAGTTCTGGGGCCTGGGCCTGGGCGAGCCACAGCCGATCTCGGCGATTCATGGTGCCGGCACTGGCGATTTGCTCGATCAGGTGATCAGCTTTTTGCCGCCGACCAGCGAGGACGACAGCGAAGAGGCGATCCAGCTGGCGATCATCGGCCGGCCCAATGTCGGCAAATCGAGTCTGCTGAACGCCATCTGTGGTGAAAAGCGGGCGATCGTCAGCCCGATCCGCGGCACCACCCGCGACACGATCGACACCACGATCGAGCGCGAGGGCAAGACCTGGAAGATCCTCGACACCGCCGGCATTCGCCGCAAGCGGTCGGTCAACTACGGCCCCGAGTTCTTTGGCATCAACCGCAGCTTCAAGGCGATCGAGCGCAGCGATGTGTGCGTGCTGGTGATCGATGCCCTCGATGGTGTAACGGAGCAGGATCAGCGCCTCGCCGGCCGCATTGAAGAGGATGGCCGCGCCTGCGTGGTGGTGGTGAACAAGTGGGACGCCATCGAGAAGGACTCCCACACCATGCCGGCGATGGAGAAGGAGTTGCGCGCCAAGCTCTATTTCCTTGACTGGGCGCCGATGCTGTTCACCTCGGCCCTCACCGGCCAGCGGGTGCAGAGCGTGTTTGCCCTGGCCCTGCTGGCGGTGGAGCAGCACCGTCGCCGCGTGAGCACCTCGGTGGTGAACGAGGTGCTCACTGAGGCGCTCAGCTGGCGCTCACCCCCCACCAGCCGCGGCGGCCGCCAGGGCCGCCTCTACTACGGCACCCAGGTGGCCACCCGGCCGCCCAGCTTCACGCTGTTCGTCAACGACCCCAAGCTGTTCGGCGACACCTACCGCCGCTACGTGGAACGCCAGATCCGCGAGAGCCTGGGCTTCGAGGGCACGCCGATCAAGCTGTTCTGGCGGGGCAAGCAGCAGCGCGACGCCGAGCGGGATCTGGCCCGCTCCCAGGCTCGGGGGCGCTGAGGCCTGGGGGATGCCCAGCCCGGTGGCTGACACGATGGATTCCTTACTGCCGCGCCAGTCCAGGCTCTGAGTGGATTTCCTGCGCCAGCTGCCGATCGGCCAGTTTGTGGCCGAGGACACCACGCCCCCCGGCGGGGCAGACCGTGCCGGCCGGGGCAGCTGGCTGCGGCGGCTCGATCCACGCCTCAAGCTCGCCTGGACCGTGGCCTTCCTGGTGACACCGATCCTGGCCGGGCCGGTGTGGCGGCTGGCGCTGGTGGGCCTGTTGCTGCTGATCACGGCGCTGAGCGGCCTGCCCTGGCGGCTGTGGCGGCGCAGTGTGCCCCTGCTGCTGGGCCTGGCCCTGCTGGTGGGCAGCCTGGCGGCCTTCCTGCCCGCCGGCGGGCCTGCTCCCGCCCCATTGCAGCGCCCGCCGGCGGAGGTGCGCCTGCAGCCGGGCTCACCCCTGGAGCCGGCGCCTGAGCGGGCGGGCAGACGCTGGGAGTTGCTGCGTTGGGGGCCCGTGCAACTGGGCCCCGTGCCCCTGGGGCTGCTGGTGGTGAACCGCCGCTCGGCCGAGCTGGGTATCAACGGTGCCACCCTGCTGTTCACTCTGGTGCACAGCGCCAACCTGCTGCTGCTCACCACCCCGCCTGAGGAGCTGGTGTGGGCGCTGGCCTGGTTCCTGGCTCCCCTGAGGCTGCTCGGTTGGCCGGTGGAGCGGCTGGGTTTCACCCTGCTGCTCTCCCTGCGTTTTCTGCCTCTGGTGCAGGAGGAACTGCAGAACCTGCTCCGTTCCGTGGCCACCAGGGCCGTGAACCTGCGCCGTCTCGGCTGGCGCCTTGCCCTGGGGCTGGTTCTGGGGGTGGGCGAGCGGTTGCTGGCCAATCTGCTGCTGCGGGCGGAGCAGGGGGCCGAGGCCCTGCAGGCCCGCGGCGGCCACTGGCTGGCGCCAGAGCAGCTGCACGTGCGTGCCGAACCTTGGCGTGCCAGGCGGCGGCTGCTCAACCTGGTCTGCACCATCGCGCTGGCGGCTTTTCTCGGCCTGCGCTGGAGTGCTCTTGGCACGCTGTGACTTTAAATACCACCAGCGAATCAGGCTGAGCGACCGCTGAGTGACGAACGAGCGCTATCTCAACCACCCCACATTCGGCATGCTCTACCGGGTGGCTCCGGTGGCTGAGGGCCGTGATCTGTACGCCACCCTCTACGCCCAGCGCATCTTTTTTGTGGTGAGTCTCCAGCCCCGTGGAGCGAGTTTCGAGGTGGTGCCCCTGATGGATGCCCGGCACTACGCCGAGCAGAATCTGGCCAGGGCCCGCCGCGATGCCCCGGATGTTCACGCCCACTGGCGCCAGCTGTTTGATCAGACCTTCATCTGACCCCGAACCCGCCGGTGGTTCAGCTCAGGCCCTGCAGCAGCGCCTGCACAGCCTGAGGGCCGCCCTTCCCGATGGTTGTCGGCTGCTTGCGGTGAGCAAGGGACAGCCGGCGGATCAGATCCGGGCCGCTGTGGCCGCCGGCCAGGGCAGTTTCGCGGAGAGCCGTCTGCAGGAGGCCACCGCCAAACAGGCCGAACTGGCTGATCTCGCTCCGCTCGACTGGCACTTCATCGGTCGCCTGCAGGCCAACAAGGTGCGCCCGGTGCTGCGCCATTTCGCCACCGTGCACTCCCTCGACAGCCTGGAGCTGGCCCGGCGGATGGCGCGCATCGCCGCCGAAGAGACGCTCAGCCCGGCCGCGTTCTGCCAGGTGAAGCTGCGGCCCGACCCGGCCAAGACCGGCTTCACGCCGGAAGCGCTGCGGGCCTGCTGGCCGGAGCTCTGCGCGCTGTCGCCGCTGCGGATCATCGGCCTGATGACGATCGCGCCCCTGGGGCTGGATCGGCCGCAGCGCCAGGCCCTGTTTGCGGACTGTGCCGCCCTGGCAAAGGATCTGGGTCTGGCTGAGCTCTCGATGGGCATGAGTGACGACTGGCCGGAGGCCGCGGCAGCCGGCAGCACCTGGGTGCGGATCGGCAGCGGCCTGTTCGGTGCCCGGCGGCACAATTGATCGCGCCCAGTGCTTGCGATCACTGGCATGGGACGCTATTCAGGTAAACAGCATCCCCAGAGGCCCACCCCGTGTCGTTGTTCTCCCGCCTGCGTGCCGTTGTTTCCGGAGATGACTACCTCGACGGCGCCTATGACGACGAACTCGACTACGACGGCGGCGAGCTGGATCAGCCCGCCAGCACGGCCAGCACCAGCCGCAGCAGCGCCCTGGCCCTGACCAGCGATTTCAGCAGCGACGATCCCTTCGCCGGCACCAATGTGATCGGCATGCCGGGGATCTCCACCTCCGCCGCTGAGGTCACCCTGATGGAGCCGCGCAGTTTCGATGAGATGCCGCGGGCGATTCAGGCTCTGCGAGAGCGCAAGACCGTGATCCTCAACCTCACGATGATGGAGCCCGATCAGGCCCAGCGTGCTGTTGATTTCGTGGCCGGCGGCACCTTCGCCATCGATGGCCACCAGGAGCGGGTGGGCGAGAGCATCTTCCTGTTCGCCCCGAGCTGCGTCACTGTGACCACTGCAGGCGGTGAGGAGTCGGCCTCCCCCACGGTGGTGAGCCGTGATAGCGACCTCGACCAGCCGGCAGCCCCCACCCCCGCATGGTCGCGTCAGGACGGCGCCCTCTGATCGCCGCCTCCTTGACCTCCCAGGCCCCGCCGCCGGAACTCGGGGTGGTTGGCCTGGGCCGCATGGCCCAGGCCCTGCTGCTGCCCCTGCTGGAGGCTGGCGAGGTGAGCCGGGATCGGGTGCAGGCCGCCGTGGCCAGCCGTGACTCGGCTGAGCGTCTGGCGGCCGCCCATTCCCTGGCGGTGGGCACCGATTCCGCGCCGGTGTGGAGGGCCCCGGTGGTGTTGCTGGCCGTGAAACCCCAGCAGCTCGATGCGGTGGCTGCCGAGGTGCCGGCTCACTGTTCAGGCCTGCTCATCTCCGTGCTGGCCGGCGTCACCCTGAAACGGCTGCAGCGCCTGTTGCCTGCCTGGCGCTGCGTGCGTGCCGTACCCAACACCCCCGCTTTGGTGCGGCAGGGCCTCACGGGCCTGGCCTATGCCGACAGCGTGACCCCCCCAGAGCGTGAATGGGTGCAGGGGCTGTTCCGGCAGGTGGGCGAGGTGGTGGATCTGCCGGAATCCCAGCTCGACGCGTTCCTGGCCCTTACCTCTTCCGGCCCGGCCTTCCTGGCCGTGGTGGCCGAAGCGATGGCTGACGGCGCCGTGGCAGCGGGCCTGTCCCGGTCGCTGGCCCATCGGTTTGCTCACCGCACGCTGGCGGGTACGGCGGCCTTGCTGCAGGAGCAGGAGCTGCATCCCGCCGCCCTCAAGGACATGGTGAGCAGCCCGGGCGGCACCACCATCGCCGGCCTGCGGGCGCTGGAGCGCACAGGCCTGCGCTCCGCCCTGATCGAGGCCGTGGTGGCGGCGGCGGAACGCAGCCGCGAGCTGGCCTGAAGCGCTGGCGTTCAGGAGGCGCGTTTCTCGCCCAGCCGCGGTTCGGTGCCAGCCAGCAGCCGGGACAGATTGCTGCGGTGCCGCCAGATCACCAGGGCGCTGGTGAGCAGGGCCAGGGCCAGATAGGGCCAGCGCAGCCCCAGACCCTCGCTGCGGAACCAGCCGAGCATCAGCAGCGGCAGGGCAACGGCCGCCGCCACGCTCGAGAGCGACACGATGCGGCTGATGGTGAGCACGGTGAGGAAGATGCCGAAGCAGGCCAGGCCCACTGGCCAGGTGAGGCCGAGCAGCATCCCCAGGGCCGTGGCCACCGCCTTGCCCCCCCGCCAGCCCAGCCATACCGGCCAGATGTGGCCGGCCAGGGCGGCCAGGCCGGCGCCCACCACCCAGCTGTCGGTACTCCAGCTGGCGGTGTCGGCACCATCAAGGGGAACCCCGAGGGGTTCCAGCGCCGCTTTGGCCAGCAGCACCGCCGCGGTGCCTTTGAGCACGTCCACCAGAAACACCACCAGGGCCGGGCCTTTGCCCAGCACCCGCAGCACATTGGTGGCTCCGGTGGAGCCGGAGCCCTGCTGGCGGATGTCCAGGCCTCCCAGCCAGCGGCCGGCCAGGTAGCCGGCCGGGATCGAGCCGAGCAGATAGCCGAGGAGCAGCAGGAGAAGGGGCAGCAGCATCGGGACGAACGGGGTGCGCGGGATGGGGGATCGGGATGGGCAGCGGGCGGGCTGGCCGCTGCTGCTCAGTAGAGGTCGTCTTCGCTCATCAGCTCATCCGGCCCGGGGGCGAAGGCCAGCCAGAGGGGGAACTGCAGAATCGCCACGTCCACCACCTGCTCGCCGGCGTCGATCACGATGAAGGGCAGCTCACCACGCTCCTCCAGCCGGTCGGCCCGCTCGATCAGGGCGTCCGCCCGTTCGAACAGCACGATGCCGCTGCTGGGGCCGAAATCCTCGCGGGCAAGGCCGAGGCAGTCCTGCAGGCTGCGCCGCCATTCTCCCAGCCGCTCCGGTTGCCCCGCCAGCACGAGGGTCTGCACCTGCTCGCCGTAGAGCTCCCCGAGGATGGCGATCACCGCTGCGGCCACCAGGCCATTGCGGTTGCGGCTGCCGCTGCTGGGCTGGGCGCCCCGACCGCCCTGGTCGAGAAACCAGTTCTCCAGGCTGCTGGCGCCGCCGCTTTCGAGGCTGCGCCGTAGTTTCCAGGGGTCCGCATAGAAGTCGGGCTGCCCCTGGAAGGTCTGCAGCCGCTCGCGGATCAGCTCGGCATCGGCGGCGAACAGACCCGCGGCAGCCGGCGCGCTGTTCGTCGGCGAGGGGGGGGCTGGGGCGGCATCCAGGGGCGAGGGCTGCACCAGCAGGGGCTGGGGCACCAGCTCGATCTGTTCGGCTGCCACGGCCAGGTCCTGCAGGGCGCCCACCAGGTAGTCCTGAAAGCCCTTCAGCCGGCGCGCCACGCTGTCGGCCTGGCCGGCGAAGCTGCCGGCGATCTCGCTGCGGATGGCTTCGCGCCGGGTTTCCAGCTCACCGATCTCCTGTTCGAGCGCCGCACGGCGCTCGCTGAGCTCCCGCAGCGCCAGCTCCTGCCAGGTGCCGGCCACGGCAGCCGGGGGTGGGGCTGGGGATGCGGCTGAGGTTGCGGGGGCAGGGCTGGGGGCCGGAGCGCCGGCTGGAGTGGGAGTGGGGGTGTCGGTCATTCCTGGGGGGCCGGCTCAGGGGCCAGGTGGGGGAGGCGTTGGCGGAGCTGGCTCTGCAGTGTGGCTGGATCGAACAACACTGGCAGCAGGTGAATGCTGCGCTCCTCGCGGAAATAGAACAGCGCCGGCAGCCCCGGCCAGAACAGGCGCCAGCTTTTCCACGCGCTGTAGGGGAAGCGCCGCAGCAGCTGGGCCTGGCGGTGCACCAGCAGGGCATCGGCGCTGAACTCCAGTCGCAGCAGGGCGGTCTGCAGCAGCAGGAACAGGCCGAAGCCGCTCACCGTCAGCGCCAGCAGCGGGGCGCCACCCCACAGGGGCTGCAGTGTCAGGCAGCCCAGCCCCAGGACCACCACCGCAACAGCGACGCCGTAGTGGGGGCTGAGGCTGAGCGAGGGCGCGGCAGTGTCCTGGGGCGTTGGCCCGCCGTTGGCGTCTGTGGGTTCCGGTGCGGTGGGCTCTGGTGCGGTGGTCATCGAACGACAGACATCAGTGGGTCGGGGGGATCTCAGCCGAACAGCAGTTTGGTGAGCAGGGCGTCCATCAGGGCCACCGTGACCAGGATCATCACCACGGCACCGGTGGTGCTGGTGCCCACCTCCTTGGGGCCTCCGCGGGTGGTGAGCCCCCAGCCGCAGGCGATCACGGCAATCTGCAGGCCGAACACCAGGGCCTTCACCAGCATCGCCGGCAGATCGCTGGGTTCCATCCAGATGCGCACCGAGGTCCAGAACACGCTCGGCGGGATGCTGTACAGGAAGGTGCTGCTCAGCTGACCGGACCAGATCCCCACCCAGAAGAACAGCAGGCATTGCACCGGGGCCATGATCACCATCGCCAGCACCCGGGGCACCACCAGGTACTCCACGGGGTCGGTGCGCAGCATGGTGATCGCGTCGATCTGCTCGGTGACCTTCATCGTGCCCAGCTGGGCCGCGTAGGCGGTGGCCACCTTGCCGGTGAGCAGGGTGGCGGTGAGTAGCGGCGCGATCTCCCGCGACAACCCCAGCGCCAGCAGGCCCCCCACCGCCGAGGTGGCGCCCTGCTTCGACAGCTCGGCCACCACCTGGATGTTGAACACTGTGCCCGCGGCCAGGGCCGTGATCAGCACGATCAGGAAGCTGGCGGGGCCCGCCTCCAGCAGTTCCTGCATGAGGTCGTTGAAGCCGATGCGACCGTGGGCGATGGCGCTCACCGCCTGACCGCCGATCAGGGCGCTGCTGCCCAGGCGCCGCAGGCAGCGCGGCAGGCGTAGACGCGGCAGGCGCAGCACGCCCGGTTGTGGGCGGGAGGGGCTCGTCATGGCCGCGCGGGCAGGCGTTGGGGCCAGCGTCGCATCACCAGCAGGCCGAGCACCACGAGCAGGGCGGGAATCAGTCCCATGCAGAGGCGGATCGTCACCAGGGCACTGGCGGGCTGGGCGGCATTGGCCAGGGCCTCGTTGTAGCCGCTGGCGGTGAGTAATGCACCCAGCAGGGCGATCACGACGCTGATGCAGACCTTCTGGGCCAGCACCATCCAGGCGCTGTACTGGCCCGCCGGCCGCTCTGGATCGACATCGATCGCATCGGGCAGCAGCGACCAGGGGATCAGGTAGGCGGTGGAGGCGCCGATCCCCGCCAGCACGATCGCCAGCAGCAGCAGGGTCATCGTCAGGGCATTGCCGGCACTGCCGAAGGCGGTGGCGGCGTTGCTGGCCTCGTGCAGCGGCGGCAGCACCAGCACCAGCAGGCAGCCGACGATCCACAGTCCACCACCCTGCTTCAGGGCACTGAGCCGCCCCTGGCGATGGGCCACGCCGTTCCACAGCCACAGGCCCCCCAGGGAGCTGATCAGGAAGGGCAACAGGATCAGCTTGCTCAGGGTTTCCGGCACCTGCAGCACCACCGGCAGGAAGAACAGCGACACCGCCTGCATCAGTTGCAGGGCGCACCACAGCAGCAGGTAGAGGCCGAGCACCATGGCGAAGCGGCCATTGCGCACCACCCGCCGCAGCAGCCGGCGGGTGGTGCCGCTGGCCCGCTCCGGCCGCCGGCAGTCGCGGGCCGCCGGCTGCAGGCCCCAGCCGCAGAGCAGCGCCGAGCCCGTGATGATCAGGCCTGACACCACGCCCACCGGCAGGTAGGAGGCGGGATCGCCCAGATCACGCACCAGCACCCCCGCCAGCAGTGCCGCCGTGACCGTGGCCAGGATCGAGCCGGTGAAGCGGGCGGTGTTCAGTCGCGTGCGCAGGGACACATCGCCGGTGAGTTCGGCCGCCAGCGCTGTGTAGGGCAGGTTGACGCAGGTGTAGAGGCTGTTGGCGA
>JBJOHB010000052.1:0-10445 GCA_046047915.1 Cyanobacteriota bacterium | reverse complement strand
TCGCCGCCCTGCTGGCGCAGGCTGTCGCCCAGCGGTGCCAGGACGCGGGTCAGGTCGGCGGCATCGCCGTTCCAGGCCAGCAGGTTCTGTGGGGGCAGCTGGGGCAGTTGCTGCTGCAGTTCGGCGATCCAGGCTGCCGGCACCTCGCCCGGCTCGGGCAGCTGGGCCAGCACCCAGGCGGGTTGGCCGTTGGGTCTGGCCTCAAGCCAGCGCAGGTCGGCAGCACTGAGCGGCAGGTGCAGGCAGTACAGCAGCAGATCGCTGTCGGCCAGCCCCAGGGGCCACAGCCAGTCGGCGCTGCCCCTTGGCAAGGGCTCTCCCCAGCGCAAACAGAGTCCCTGACTGCTGCGCAGGGACTCCATCAGTTGGGGTTGGCAGCCGCCGGGGGGCAGGATTGTGCCAGCCACGGCCAGCTGCAGGCATGGGTTGGCCAGGCTGAGCCGCAGCAGCTGCAGCTGGTCGCAACGCTGTTGATGGGCCTCCTCGGGTTCTGGCACCGCATCGTTATCCAGCGCCTTGAACTGCGCGAGCAGCCTGTCGCAGCGGCCCAGCCATCCCTGCACGCTGGTTGGTGCCAAAGCGGGTCTGGCGCGGCCCAGACGCCCCTGCAGCCACAGCAGGCCGGCGCCCGTCAGGCCCAGATCCAGCAGTCCATGGCTGATCCCATGGCCAACGTGCAGCAACAGGTCGGTCCCCAGCCAGCCGCCGACCGCGACCACGCCGATGCCGCCCCAGCGCTTCAGAGGGGTCGCCAGAGAGGAGGCCGCAGCGGACACGGAGCAAGCACCGCAGGTGTCCCCCTAGTTCAGCACCCATGGATGCGATGCGGCACACTTGCGCCAGCACCCCATGCCCATGGCAATGGCCGACGAGACCTTTAACCCCCGTTCCCAGGACAGGCAACCCGGGGCTTCGCGTGGGGGCCGCGGCGGCGCCGGTCGCGACCAGGGTGGCCGCGAACCGGGGGGCTTCCGGATTCGTCTCAGCGACAACGAAATGCGTGCTGCCCGGGCGGTGCAGGAAGCCTTTGGCCTGCGCTCGACCGTGGCTGCCCTGGGCATGGCCCTGCGCACCACGGCCCAGCTGCTGGAGCAGGGTCAACTCGATGCGTTGGTGGCCCAGCACAAGGCCCAGGCACCCAGCCGCGGTGATGGCCCCCGGGGCGATGGACCGCGTGGTGCCGGCCCCCGCGGCGGCCGCGGTGAGGGCCGTGCTGAGCGGGCCCCCCGGGTCGATCCATTTGCACGGCCCAGCCGCCCGGCGCCCGTGGTGGCAGAACCCGCCCAGCCCGAGGCAGCAGCCGACGAGCCAGCAATTGACGAGCCAGCAGCCGATGCGGCGGCGGCCAGTGAGGCGCCTGACGTCGCGTTCAGCGACGCTGCTGAAGCTGTCGAGGCCGTCGAGGCGGCTGAACCCGCCGCCGAAGCCTGATCCAGCCCGAGCCGCATTCCGTCATGGTCAGACCCAGGGTTCTTTCGGGGGTGCAGCCCACCGGTTCGCTGCACCTCGGCAACTGGCTGGGGGCGATCCGCAACTGGGTTGATCTGCAGGACAGCCACGACACCTTTTTTTGTGTCGTCGATCTGCACGCGATCACCGTGCCCCATGACCCGTCGCGGCTGGCCGAAGACACCCTCACCACAGCGGCCCTTTATCTGGCCTGCGGCATCGACCCGGCCCGCGCGACCGTGTTCGTGCAGAGCCATGTGTCAGCCCACAGCGAGCTGGCCTGGTTGCTCAATTGCGTGACACCGCTCAACTGGTTGGAGCGGATGATCCAATTCAAGGAGAAGGCGATCAAGCAGGGCGACAACGTCTCGGTCGGCCTGCTCGACTACCCCGTGTTGATGGCTGCCGACATCCTGCTGTATGACGCCGCCCTGGTGCCGGTCGGTGAAGACCAGAAGCAACACCTGGAGCTGGCCCGCGACATCGCCCAGCAGCGCATCAACGCCCGCTTTGCCCCCAAGGACGCCAGCGGCGAACCGATCCCGATTTTGCGGGTGCCCGAGCCCCTGATTCTCAAGCAAGGGGCCCGGGTGATGAGCCTGACCGATGGCAGCAGCAAGATGAGCAAAAGCGATCCCAACGAGGGATCGCGCATCAACCTGCTCGACCCGCCCGAGCTGATCACCAAAAAGATCAAGCGGGCCAAGACCGATCCGGTCATGGGCCTTGAATTCGGCAACCCCGAGCGCCCCGAAGCCGACAACCTGCTGGGGCTCTATGCGCTGCTGGCCGGCCGCAGCGCCGACCAGGCCGCCGCCGACTGTGCCCAGATGGGCTGGGGTCAGTTCAAGCCCTTGCTGGCCGAGGCGGCGGTCGAGGCGCTGCGGCCGCTGCAGCAGCGTTACAGCGAGTTGCGGGCCGACAGCGGCGCCCTCGAGGCGGTGCTGCAGCAGGGGCGCGAGCGGGCTTCTGCCGTGGCCGATGCCACCCTGGCCCGGGTCAAAGAGGCCCTCGGCTTTCTGCCGCTCAACCCCCCGGTCTGAACAGTCGCCACACGGTTGCCTCAGGGTTCGCCCAGGCCGGGTAGGGGCGGCAGCGGCGGCAGATCCGGCAGCGGCACCTGGGCCAGGCGCAGCTTGGCCGACAGGCCCCACACCTCGAGCACCAGCCGGTGCCACGGTGCCAGGGTCGCCAGTTCGAGGGCCATGGGGGTCGGCGCCGCTTGGCGCAGGCTGCGGGCTGCGACCAGTTCGCGGCTGGCTAGCTGCAGTTGTTCGGCCAGGGCGCTGCGGTCGGCAGCGGCCATGACCGCATCGGGGCAATGGTTCAACAACACCAGGCCCCGTTCGAACCAGAAGCTGAAATCCCCCAGCAGCGAGCCCAGCAGCCCATCGAGCAGCTCGCCAGGGGCTGGTTCGGGACTCGAACCGGTCGGCACAGGGGGCGGTAGCTCCATGGTCTGAGCCTAGGCAGGGCGCGGACGGCCCGTCCCGCGGCCCGTAGGATCGCCCCTTGCCGCCTGTGCCAGCTGTGTCTGCCCCCTCCATGGTTCCTGCCGTTTCGGCCCATGGCGCGCAGACCACCGCTGACGCCCAGGCCCAGCCGCTGAAGCTGCCCAAGACCAGCGAGAGCGAGCAGCTGCTGCGCATCCGCCATTCGATGAGCCATGTGATGGCGATGGCGGTGCAAGCGCTGTTTCCCAAGGCCCAGGTGACGATCGGCCCCTGGACCGAAAGCGGCTTCTATTACGACTTCGACAGCCCCGAACCCTTCAGCGAGGCCGATCTCAAGGCCATCAAGAAGGAGATGATCAAGATCATCAACAAGAAACTGCCGCTCGAGCGCATCGAGGTCAGCCGGGCCGAAGCAGAACGCCGCATCCGGGCGCAGAACGAGCCCTACAAGCTGGAGATCCTGGCGGGCATCAGCGAGCCGATCACCCTCTACACCCTGGGTGATCAGTGGTGGGATCTGTGCGCCGGTCCCCACGTGGCCAACACCAGCGAGCTCAACCCCAAGGCGTTTGAACTCGAGAGCGTGGCCGGCGCCTACTGGCGTGGCGACGAGAACAACGCCCAGTTGCAGCGCATCTATGGCACCGCCTGGGAGACCGCCGAGCAGCTGGCCGAGCACCAGCGCCGCAAAGCCGAGGCCCTGCGCCGGGATCATCGCCGGCTGGGCACCGATCTCGACCTGTTCTCGATCGAGGACGAGGCGGGGGCGGGTCTGGTGTTCTGGCACCCCCGCGGCTCCCGCATGCGGCTGTTGATCGAGAACCTGTGGCGCGAGCTGCACTTTGCCGCCGGTTACGAGCTGCTGTACACGCCCCATGTGGCCGACATCAGCCTCTGGCAGACCTCGGGCCACCTCGATTTCTATCGCGAGTCGATGTTCGGTCCGATGCAGGTCGACGAGCGCGAGTACCAGCTCAAGCCGATGAACTGCCCGTTTCATGTGCTGACCTATGCCAGCACCCTGCGCAGTTACCGGGAGCTGCCGATTCGCTGGGCCGAGCTCGGCACGGTCTACCGCTACGAGCGGCCCGGGGTGATGCACGGGCTGATGCGGGTCCGCGGCTTTACGCAGGACGACGCCCATGTGTTCTGCCTGCCCGAGCAGATCACCGATGAAATCGTGGCGATTCTCGATCTCACCGAGCAGATCCTGTCGACGTTTGATTTCCGCCAGTACGCGATCAACCTGTCGACGCGCCCTGACAAATCGATCGGCGACGACGCCGTCTGGGAGCTCGCCACCCAGGGCCTGATCGCGGCGCTCGAGCGCAAGGGCTGGGATTACACGATCGATGAGGGTGGCGGCGCCTTCTACGGCCCCAAGATCGACCTCAAGATCGAGGATGCGATCGGGCGCCAGTGGCAGTGCTCGACCATCCAGCTCGACTTCAACCTGCCCGAGCGTTTCCAGCTCGAGTACGTCGCCGCCGATGGCACCAGGCAGCGACCGATCATGATTCACCGCGCCATCTTCGGTTCGCTGGAGCGGTTCTTCGGGATCATGACCGAGAACTATGCCGGTGACTTCCCGTTCTGGTTGGCGCCCGAGCAGATTCGCCTGTTGCCGGTCACCGACGAGGTGCGCCCCTACGCCGACGAGGTGCTGATGGCCCTCAAGGCCGCCGGGGTGCGAGCTTCGGTCGACCACAGCGGCGATCGCCTCGGCAAGCTGATCCGCAACGGCGAGCAGATGAAGATCCCGGTGCTGGCGGTGATCGGGGCCAAAGAAGCCGAGGCCCGCTCCCTGAGCCTGCGCAGCCGTCGCGATGGCGATCTGGGCAGCTTGGAGCTGGCATCGGTGTTGCGCGCGGTGGAACAGGCCAACCGTGACCGTCTGGCCAGCCCCTTTGGTGCCACTGCGGTCTTGGCCTGAACTGATCCGCTGCAGTTCGTCTGCAGCGGTCTGTGACGCCCGGGACACTTTTTACGGTTTGAAGCGACCGGTCACCGCTTCAGTCCTGCGCGTCGCCTCACCATGACCACCATCATTTCGCCTGGCTCATGGGCGGTCCTGCTCGAAAGAGCTGAGTTCAACGGATCCGCAGTGTCTTGAGCGAAAACGCGTGGATTCGCGTGGATTGTTGTTGTTTTGTTCAAGGACCTAAACAATCATGAAATCCCTCACGACAGGCGCCGTCATGCTTGCCGTTGCCTGTGGCGGCATGATCGCCACGTCCGGTTCGGCTGAAGCGGCAACCAGCGGCTTGTGCTTTTTCAACAACGCCGGTGGTGCCTTGCCGGGCACGTCCTGCACCGGCTACTCAGTGCAGCTTGACGACAAGTTGTTTTCTGTGATTTCGGCTCCCAGCAGCGGCATTGGCAAGGTGGCCTGGGAGACCAGTCCGCCATTGCCTGCCCAACCCAGCCTCTGGCAGGTGGCCATCGATTGGGAGACGTTTGGTCTGGCCGGACCTGTGAGCGGTGACTTCGCCTACACCGTGCAGATCACAGACCCGGCCCAGCAGTTTGCCTCGATCGGCTTGAGCACAGCTGGCGATTACCCCGGATCCGGTGTCGACTCCACCGCCACCAAGGAGGTCTATCAGGGGCTGAGCCCCAGCGGACCGCTGATTGATTCGGTGACCTCACTCGATGGCGGACTCAGCTATTCCAACCCGATTGGCGGCACCCAGATCTATGTGCGCGACAGCTGGAGCGTGGCCAACGGAGCCACCATCGACAACCTCAGCAACTACATCCGCCAGAGCGAGGTCCCCGGGCCGCTGCCGGTGTTGGGGGCGGTGGCTGGCCTGGGCTGGTGCCGTCGGCTCAAGCGCAGGGTCGCCCTGCGCTGACGACGGCCCCGGAGCTGCCCAGACTGGAGGGCGGCACCCAGGCGATCTGCGATGTCCTGCTCCACTCTGCTGGCCGGTGACATCGGTGGCACCAAGACCCTGTTGAGCCTGTACCAGGCCTCGGCCGATGGCCTGGTCCTGCTGGCCAGCGAGCGCTATGTGTCGGCCGAGTGGCCCGATCTGGCACCGATGGTGCAGCGGTTTCTGGGCGGTCCGGCGGCAGCCTGCGGCGCCGGGGTGCCCGATGCGGCCTGTTTTGCCGTGGCCGGGCCGGTGCAGGCCGGCACCGCCCGGCTCACCAACCTGCCCTGGCGCCTGGCCGAGTCCGAGCTGGCTGCTGCCACCGGCATCGCCCGCCTTGAGCTGGTCAACGACTTTGCGGTGCTGATCTATGGCCTGCCTCACCTGGGGGCCGATCAGCAGGCCCCGCTGCGGGCAGGCACGCCGGTGGCCGGTGCGCCGCTGCTGGTGCTGGGGGCGGGCACCGGCCTGGGGGTGGCTTATGGCCTGCCCACGGCCGCGGGCCTGGTGGCCATCGCCAGCGAGGGCTCCCATGGCGAATTTGCCCCCCGCAGCCAGGCCGAGTGGCAACTCAAGCAATGGCTGCTGACCGATCTGGGCCTGCAGCGCCTGTCGAGCGAGCGCATCGTCAGCGGCACGGGGCTGGGCCATGTGGCCCGCTGGCTGTTGGCCTGCCGCCACCCGGACGGCGACCATCCGCTGGTGTCCACCGCCCACCAGTGGCTGCACTACGATCCCGCGGCCCCGGGCCCCTGCCCCGACCTGCCGGCGGCTGTTGCGGCGGCAGCTCTGGCGGGGGACGGGCTGGCCGGCGAGGCGCTTGAACTGTGGCTGTCGGCCTACGGCAGTGTCTGCGGCGATCTGGCCCTGGCGGCCCTGGCCCGTGGCGGCATCTGGCTGGCCGGTGGCACCGCCGCCAAGCTGCTGGCGTCCCTGGGCGGTTCGGCCTTTGCCGAGGCCTTTCTCAACAAGGGGCGCATGGCTGCGGTGCTCGAGCCGATTCCGATCACGGCGATCCTCGATCCCCAGATCGGCTCGTTCAGCGCTGCCTGCCGGGCCCGCATGCTGCTCGGCTGACACACTGGCCCCAGCTGAACTGACTCCATGGCTCGCCCCAGCGTCGGGCAGGGCGTGGTGGTGCACGTACCCGCCACCACAGCCAACCTGGGCCCAGGCTTTGATTGCCTCGGCGCTGCCCTCGATCTCGACAACGTGTTCGAGATGCGTTGCATCCAGGGGGGCAGCGAGCGCTTCGACCTGATCATCGAAGGCAGCGAGGGGGCCCACCTGCGGGGTGGGCCCGACAACCTGGTGTACCGCTCGGCCCAGCGGGTCTGGCGCGAAGCCGGCCTGCAGCCCGTCGCCCTCGAGGCCCGGGTGCGCCTGGCGGTGCCGCCGGCCCGGGGCCTGGGCAGCAGCGCCACGGCGATTGTGGCTGGCCTGCTGGGGGCCAACGCCCTGGTGGGCGAGCCGCTGAGCACCGAAAAGCTGCTCGAGCTGGCGATCGACATTGAGGGGCATCCCGACAACGTGGTGCCGTCGCTGGTGGGGGGGCTGTGCATGACAGCCCGGGCGGCCTCCCACCGCTGGCGGGTGGTGCGCTGCGAATGGTCCACCCAGGTGCGGGCCGTGGTGGCGATCCCGGCGATCCGGCTCACCACCAGCGAAGCCCGGCGGGCCATGCCCAAGGCGATTCCGATCCCCGATGCGGTCAGCAACCTGGGCGCCCTGACCCTGTTGCTGCAGGGCCTGCGCACCGGCAATGGCGACCTGATCGCCGACGGCATGCACGACCGGCTGCACGAGCCCTACCGCTGGGGGCTGATCCAGGGCGGCCGTGCCGTGCGTGACGCCGCCCTCGAGGCCGGGGCCTGGGGCTGTGTGATCAGCGGCGCCGGGCCCAGCCTGCTGGCCCTGTGCCGCGCCGAGGTGGCCGAAGCCGTGCGTGACGCGATGGTGGACCGCTGGCGCCGGGAGGGGGTCGAGTCCCGGGCCGAAAACCTGGGCCTGCAGACCGATGGCAGCGTCTGGAAGCCCCTGCCCGATCGCCCGACGGCCACGGCTGGGTAGGTACTTCTACCCAAGCCCAAGTGGGTGGCTGATAGATTTCGCAACAGCAATGTGAAGTCCATGGACGCGAACCTGCCCGCTGCAGCTGCGTCCTTTCCCTGGCTTTCCCTGATCGTGCTGCTGCCTACGGCAGCAGCCTTGCTGATGCCCCTGCTGCCGGGCGATGGCAGCGATGCCCGGGCTCCGCGCACCCTGGCGCTGGCTGTGCTGGCCGCCGATTTTGTGCTGATGCTGGTGGCGTTCAGCCGCCATTACGACCCGTCTGAAGCCGGCCTGCAATTGGTCGAGCGCGTCTCTTGGGTCCCGGCCATCGGCCTCGAATGGAGCCTGGCCGCCGACGGCCTGTCGGCGCCATTGGTGGTCCTCTCGGGTCTGGTGACCCTGCTGACCACCGCCGCCAGCTGGAACATCACCCGCAAGAGCCGGCTCTACTTCGCCCTGTTGCTGGTGCAGGCCTCGGCCCAGGCTTTGGTGTTCCTGTCTCAGGACTTCCTGCTGTTCTTCCTGGCCTGGGAATTGGAGCTGGTCCCCGTTTACCTGTTGATCGCCATCTGGGGGGGCAAGCAGCGGCAGTACGCCGCGACCAAGTTCATCCTGTACACGGCCACAGCCTCGTTGCTGATTCTGGTCAGCGGTCTGGCCCTGGCCTTCAACGGCCCCTTCACGTTCAATCTGACGGACCTGGCTGCCCGTTCACCCGGTGGCACCTTTGGCTTGCTCTGTTACCTGGGTTTTCTGATCGGTTTCGGCGTCAAATTGCCGATGTTCCCGTTGCACACCTGGCTACCCGATGCCCATGGCGAGGCCAACGCGGCAGTGTCGATGCTGCTGGCCGGGGTGTTGCTCAAAATGGGCGGTTATGCCCTGCTGCGCTTCAACGTGCAGCTGCTGCCCGAAGCCCATCTGCAGCTGGCACCGGCGTTGATGGTGCTGGGGATCGTCAACATCGTCTATGGGGCGCTCAATGCCTTTGCCCAGGACAATGTCAAGCGGCGCATCGCTTGCAGTTCCGTCAGTCACATGGGTTTTGTGCTGCTGGGCATCGGTGCCATCGATGCCCTGGGGATCAGCGGCGCCATGTTGCAGATGATCAGCCACGGACTGATCGCCGCAGCCATGTTCTTTGTCACAGGCGTCTTCTACGAGCGCACCGAGACGCTGTCGATCCCCAACATGGGCGGTCTGGCCAAGGCCCTGCCGATCACCTTTGCGTTCTTTTTGGCCAGCTCCCTGGCCTCGTTGGCCCTGCCGGGCATGAGCGGCTTTGTCAGCGAGATCACGGTCTTTTTGGGCGTCACCGCCAACGATGCCTTCACCATCGGCTTTCGGGTGATCGCGATCGTGTTGGCGGCGATCGGACTGGTGCTCACGCCGGTGTACCTGTTGTCGTTGTGCCGCCGGGTCTTCTTTGGACCGCGCATCCCGGCGTTGGCGATCACCGGTGACATGAAGCCGCGCGAGCTGCTGATCGGCCTGACCCTGTTGGTTCCCACCCTGGCGATCGGTTTCTGGCCCCGCCTGGCGATCGATTTCTATGAGGCCAGCACCGACGCCCTGGCTGCACGCCTGGCCTCCACACCGATGTTGGCTCTGGGACAGGTTCTAGGGATCGGTTGACCGTATCCACCGAAGCCGCGGGCCGGGTGTTGCATCCGCTGGAATAGCTGGAACCGCAGCGGCGCTCATGACGGCAACAGGATCGGCGACCTCAGCACCCGCCCCACAGTCGCCGCTCCTGGTCGGTGAGGGTCTGCCCGATTTCGGCGCCATCACCCCCGAGCAGGTGGACCGGGCTATCCCCCAGCTGCTGGCTGAGCTGGCTGCCGAACTCGACGCCCTCGAAGCCAGGCTGGCCCAGCGCCTTGAGGGCGCGGGGGCTGAGCCGCTCGGCTGGGGCGAGCTGATGGACCCGCTCCACCATTTGGGCGAGCGGTTGCGCTGGAGCTGGGGTGTGGTCAGCCACCTCAACGGGGTCTGCAACACCCCCGAGCTGCGCGAGGCCCACCAGCGCCAGCAGGGAGCGGTGGTGGCCTTTGGCAACCGGGCCGGCCAGTCCCAGGTGATCTTCAGCGCCCTGCAGCACCTCGCGGGGCAACGTGGCCTCGACACCACCCAGCAGCGCATCCTGGCGGCCGAGTTGCGCGACATGGAGCTGCGGGGCGTCGGCCTGCGCGGGGCCGAGCAGGAGGCCTTCAACGCCGCCAGCCAGCAACTGGCCGAGCTGGCGACGACCTACAGCAACCATGTGCTCGATGCCACCAACGGCTGGAGCCTGCTGCTCACCGACGAGGCCGAGCTGGCCGGACTGCCGCCCAGCCTGCGCGAGCTGCTGGCACAGGCTGCAGCCAGCGAGGGGCAGCAGGGCTGGCGCCTGGGCCTCGACATGCCGCGGGTGGTGCCCTTCCTCAAGTACAGCGCCCGGCGGGACCTGCGCGAGACCGTCTACCGCGCCCAGGTGGCGCGGGCCTCGAGCGGCGAGCTGAACAACAGCCCCCTGATCGAGCAAATCCTGACTCTCAAGCAGCAGCAGGCCCAGCGCCTGGGCTACGCCACCTGGGCTGACGTCAGCCTGGCGTCCAAGATGGCCGGCTCGGTG
>JBJOHB010000051.1:0-3433 GCA_046047915.1 Cyanobacteriota bacterium | reverse complement strand
AAACCCGGCAGCCTGGTGATCGACTTCTCGACCATCAGCCCGGCCACCAGCCAGGCCATGGCCACCCTGCTGGGGTCAAGCGATGTGGCCTACATCGATGCCCCCGTCACCGGCGGCACCGAAGGCGCCCGCGCCGGCACCCTCTCGGTGCTGGTGGGCGCCGCCGCAGCCGATCTGCAGCGGGCTCTGCCCGTGCTGCAGGTGGTGGGTCAGCGCATCAGCCACCTGGGGCCGGTGGGCGCCGGCCAGCAGGCCAAGGCGGTCAACCAGGTGCTGGTGGCGGGCAGCTATGCCGCCGCGGCCGAGGCGATCGCCCTGGCCCAGCGCCTGGGGCTGCCAATGCCCCAGCTGTTGGATGCCCTGCGCCCTGGCGCCGCCGGCTCCTGGGCCCTGAGCCATCGCGCCGACGGCATGGTCCAGGGCCACTACCCCCTGGGGTTCAAGCTGGCCCTGCACCGCAAGGACCTGGCCATTGCCCAGCAGGCGGCGGCCACCGTCCAGCTGGACCTGCCGATCAGCAATCAGGTCGCCGCCATGGAGGATCAACTGATCAACAGCGGCCACGGCGAGCGCGACGTGTCGGTGCTGGCCGAGTGGTTCAGGGGCTGAGCTGGGCGCGGTCCGTCACAACCCGCACCCGCTTGGTGGCGCTGACGATGCCCTTGGGGTGCACCAACAGCACCGCCCAGGTCTGCTCACCGGGGTTGTAAGGGGCTTGCACGGTCTTGAACAGGCCGCCGCCACCCAGGGCGCCGAGCTCGAGCCGGGGCGTTTCCATCGCCTTGGTCTGGCTGGACGACAGCGCCAGCAGCCCACCCGCCGCGACCGCGCCGTTGAGGGGTTCGTCGAACACCACATCCACGTCGTAGCGCTGCCCGGTCAGCACGGCATCGGGGATCAGCAGGCTGACCGCCAGATCCTGATCGCCGCTGCGCAGGATCGTCTGCTCGCGGATCACATCCTGGGAGGTGATCCGGCCGCCGCTACTGGTCAGGGCCAGCTGCTGGCTGGCCATCAAGCGAAAGGTGCTGCCGGCAATCGTGTGGCTGCCCTGCAACTGCAGCTCCACGGTGCTGCGGCCATCGCGCAGATTGGGGCCCGGTGTCAGGGTCCAGGTGGCGTCGGGGAACTGCTTCAGCAGCGCCTGGCGCCGCAGCTCGACCAGCGTCGGGTCCAGACCCGGACCCACGGCCAGCAGACCGGCCAGGCCCTGACCGCCAGGATTGAGAGCACTTTGAAGCCCCTGCAGCTGGGCGACCGAGGGGGCCTCAGCTGCACCAACAACCGGGGCCAGGCTCAGCACCAGACCGTTCAACAACAAACCGTTCAACAACAGACCCCTGAGCGCGGCCGCCTGGAGGAGCGGGCGCAGGCGGCTCAACGGCATGGGCAGGGCTCGACGGCGGCAAGGCCCTTAGGTTAGGCGCGCCAGGCGGCACTCACCATGCCAAGGCTTCTGATCGCGGCCAGCGGCACCGGCGGCCACCTGTTCCCGGCGTTGGCCGTGGCCGAGGCCCTACCCGCCGGCTGGCAGGTGCAGTGGCTGGGGGTCCCCGACCGGCTCGAGCGCGAGCTGGTACCCAGCCAATACCCGCTGCACACCGTGCGGGCCGGGGGTTTGCAGGGCCGCGGCCTGCGCAAGCTCTGGAACCTGGTGCAGCTGCTGCGGGCCACGGTGGTGGTGCGGCGCCTAATCCGCCGCGAGGGCATCACCGTGGTGTTCAGCACCGGCGGCTACATCGCCGCGCCGGCGATCGTGGCCGCCCGCTGGTGCGGGGTGCCGGTGGTGCTGCACGAAAGCAATGCGATCCCGGGCCGGGTGACCCGTCTGCTGGGACGCCGCTGCAGCCGCGTCGCCGTGGGACTGGCCGCCGCCGCCGAGCGGTTGCCGCGCTGCAGGCCCCTGGTGACCGGCACCCCCGTGCGCGCCGCCGTGTTGCAGCCCACGCCCCTGCCCGACTGGGTGCCCCGCGGCCCCGGGCCGCTGCTGCTGGCCATGGGCGGCAGCCAGGGCGCCGTCGGCCTCAACCGCATGCTGCGGCCGCTGCTGCCCCAGCTGGTGGCCGCCGGCTGCCGGGTGGTGCTGCTGTGCGGCGCCAACGACCCGGAGGCCGGCCAGCCGCTGCCGGCTGGGCTGGCGGCCGCAGTGGTCGAGCGCCCGTTTGCCGATGCGGCAGCCATGGCGGGCCTGCTGCAGCACGCCGATCTGGCGATCAGCCGCAGCGGCGCCGGCGCCCTGAGCGAGCTGGCGGTCTGCGGCACCCCGGCGATCCTGGTGCCCTACCCCGCGGCTGCCGACGGCCACCAGGAGGCCAACGCCGCCGCCGCCGCCGCCCTGGGCGCCGCCGTGCTCGTCTGGCAGCACCCGCCCGGCGAGCCCCAGCTGGCCCGGACCCTGTGGCGGCTGCTGGGCCCCCGCCTGCGCGGTGCCGCCCCGGCGGCCGATCCCCTGGTCGACATGCAGGCCGGCATGGACAGGCTGGCCGTGCGCGATGCCGCCGCGCGCCTGGCCGAGGTGCTCACTGGGCTGGTGCGCTGATCGGTTGCTGGCGGCCCCATTCGCGCGCCAGCGCCTGCAGCAGCCGGCGATTGCCGCCGCGGTCCTGCAGGCCGAGGCGCAGCCAGCGGTCATCTAGTCCTTCAAAGCTGCGGCAGTCGCGCAGCAGCACGTGCTGGCGCTGCTCCAGTGACAGGCGCAGGGGCTCGAGCGAACAGCTGCCCCGCACCAGCAGGTAATTGGCGGCGCTGGGCAGGATCGCCAGGCGGCCGGCCGGGCCCTGGAGGGCGGCCACCCGCTGAGCCAGCCAGGTGCCCTCACGGGCACACCACCGCTGCACCCAGGCGCAGTGGCGGCGGTAGGTCTCGAGGTTCGGCAGCAACCGGAGCCCCAGAGCCACCGCCAGGCCGTTGACCGGCCAGGGATCCCGCCAGCGTGCCCACCGCGCCAGGCGGCCTGGATCGGCCAGGGCATAGCCCAACCGCAGCCCCGCCAGGCCATAGAGCTTGGTGAGGCTGCGCACCACCACCAGATTGGGATGGTCGGCCAGCAGGGGGATCAGACTCTGGTCCTCCCCACCGGGCACCAGTGGCAGGAACGCCTCATCAACGATCACCAGCGCATGGGCCGCCACCAGGGCCGCGATTGAAGCCCGGCTCCACAACTGCCCGGTGGGGTTGTGGGGGTTGGTGATCCACAGCACGGCCGCCGCGGGCGGCGCGGGCAGCGGCGTTGGGAATGCCCGTTCCCAGGTCAGGGGCAACGGCCAGGCGCAACAACCGCCGCGCCAGCAGTCCAGGGCGCGCCGGTAATCGGCGAAACCCGGCGCGGGCAACGCACTGACGCCAGCGGCGGCGGCATCGCGGGCGACCCAAGTCAACAGTTCGGCAGCGCCATTACCGGGCAGCACCCAATCCGAATCCAGCCCATGCAAGC
>JBJOHB010000050.1:0-4151 GCA_046047915.1 Cyanobacteriota bacterium | reverse complement strand
GGGCGGACCGCCCAGCGGTCTGGCGGCCGAAAACCTGCAGTCGCGCATTCGCGGCACCCTGCTGATGGCCCTGGCCAACCAGCAGGGCCAGCTGCTGCTGTCGACCGGCAACAAAAGCGAATTGGCCGTGGGCTACTGCACCCTGTACGGCGACATGAACGGCGGCCTGGCCGTGATCGGCGACCTATACAAAACCACCGTGTTTGCGCTGTGCGACTGGCTCGACAGCCCAGCGGCCGCCGCCTGCCGCCGCGAGCTGGGGCTGCCACCACAGGGCGAGCTGATCGGCGCCGCAATCCGCCACAAACCCCCCAGCGCCGAACTGCGGCCAGGCCAACAGGACAGCGATTCGCTGCCCGACTATGGCGTGCTCGATCCGCTGCTCAAGGCTCTGATCGAAGACCACCAGAGTCCCGAGGCGTTGATCAGCTCAGGGGTGGACCCCCACTTGGCCGAGAGGGTGATGGGCCTGCTGCGCCGGGCCGAATTCAAACGCCGTCAGGCACCGCCGGTGCTCAAGGTGAGCCGCCGCGCCTTCGGCAGCGGCTGGCGCATGCCGATCGCGGCGGGCTGAAGCAGGTCCGTGGCCAGCTGCGCTGGCCGGCGCCAAGCTGGAAGCAGCCCAGCAGCGCGATCGACCCATGGCCGCCCCCGGCAGTGCCGCCCCCCTGGCCAGTCCGATGGCCAGCGTTGGCATCCCCCGAGAGATCAAGCGCGATGAGCAGCGGGTCGCCCTGACCCCGGATGGCGCCCGCGAGCTGGTCAGCCAGGGCATCGAGGTGCGCATCGAAACCGGCGCCGGCCTAGGGGCGGGCATCCTCGACGACGACTATGCGGCGATGGGGGCCCGGCTGGTGAACCGCGACGAGGCCTGGGCTGCCCACCTGGTGGTCAAGGTCAAGGAGCCCCAGCCCGAGGAGTTCAGCTACCTGCGGCCCGATCTGGTGCTGTTCACCTACCTGCACCTGGCCGCCTACCCCGAGGTGGGCCGGGCGTTGCTCGAGGCCGGGACAACGGCCGTCGCCTACGAAACCGTGCAGCTCGACGACGGCAGCCTGCCGCTGTTGGCGCCGATGAGCGAAATCGCCGGCCGCCTGGCTGCCCAGGTGGGGGCCTACCTGCTCGAAAAACCCCATGGCGGCCGCGGCGTGCTGATGGGCGGCTGCACCGGCGTGCGCCCCGCGCGGGTGGTGGTGCTGGGGGCGGGCAGCGTCGGATGGAACGCCGTCCGCATCGCCGCGGCGATGGACGCCGAGGTGTTTCTGCTGGATCGCTCGCCCCAGCGGCTACGCCAGCTCGAGGCCGACCGGCGCGGCCGGCTGGTGAGCCTGGTCAGCAGCCGCAGCCTGATCGAGCGGCTGGTGCCCGGTGCCGATCTGGTGATCGGGGCGGTGCTGACCCCCGGCGGCCGCGCCCCCACTCTGGTGGACGAGGACTTGGTGCAGCAGCTCAAACCTGGCTCGGTGATCGTCGATGTGGCGATCGACCAGGGCGGCTGCATCGCCACCAGCCGCGAGACCAGCCACACCGATCCCACCTTTGTGGTCCACGGGGTGCAGCACTATGCCGTCGGCAACATGCCCGGCGCCGTGCCGTTCACCTCGACCGAGGCCTTGGTCAGCGTCACCCTCCCGTACATCCTGGTGATGGCCGGGCGGGGGCTCAGCGAGGCGATCACCGAGCGCCCCGAGCTGGTCAGCGGCCTCAACACCATCGCCGGCTCGGTCTGCCATCCGGGGGTGGCCAAAGCCCTGGGGGTGCCGCCGCGGCACCCGATGGCCTGCCTGCGTTAGTCGCTGAGCTGCAGCGCTTCGAGATACAGCCAAGCTCCATCGAGCCGGCCCTCCGCGCGCCCAAAGCGCGACTGCTCGCGCAGCACACCCGGCTCACCGCAGATGCTGTAGTGGGCCACAAAGGTCACGGTTCCCTCCAGATCTGTAGGGCCGCCTCCCTCGGTCGCCACGATCTCGAGCCCACACCAGCGCAGCTGGCGGCAGCTCGCCTCGAGCGAGCGGCGCCGCTGCGGCAACGGCTCTGGCGAAGGCTGCGTGCGCAACAGATGATCGAGTTCAGCGAGGGCAAAGGCGCTGTAGCGCGACCGCATCAGCTGCTGCGCGTCGAGCGCTGAGCTGCCAAAACCGGCCATCAGGCGATCTCGGGCAGCGGGGGCAAGGGGCGCCCCAGCGCGGCAGGGGCGAGCCCCTCGCGCAATGCCAGCACCAACCCTGCGGCTTCGGCATAACTGCCAGCCCTGAGCACCTCCAACCCCAGGGCCTCGGCCCCGACGTTGAGCAGGCAGGGATTGTCAACGGCGATCACCGGGATGCCGCGCTCGGCGCAGGCCAGCACCGCCGCGCCGCCCAGCGCCCCGGCCGGGGCGATCACCGCGCCCACCGCATCGATGGCGATCGGAGTGGCGCCGCCCGACCAGACGGCCCGATCCGATCCGACCGGCAACAGGTCCGGTGCCCGGCTCAGACCCACCAGCACACAGGGCAGGAACGTGTAACCCAGCTCCTCGCCGGCGGCACGAGGATCCAGATCCGGATCCAGCGGCAGCGGGCTCAGGGCCGGGGCATGGGCGCAGGGCAACCCCAGCTCACGACTCAGCAGATGGCTAATCACCGCCTCGGCCCCCGCCAGGGCATCGACGCCACTGCCTTGGCGGTAGGCCGCCAGGGCCGCGCTGTCTGGGTCATCCGGAAAGCGGGCCACCACGGCGATGGCGGTGGCGCCGGCGGCCTTGAGCTGCAGGCCCGCCTGCAGCAGGGCCTTCGGTTGGCCCAGCTGACCCCAGCTGATGCCGCTGGCGCCCAGACTCAGGCTCACCTCCAGCGGCACCTCGGTGGTGACCACCGGACCGATGTCGAGGCCCAGCGTGGCGCGGCAGCCATCGGCCACCTGCAGATGGCGCTGGCGCAGCTCGGGCTCGATGCCTGCATCGAGCAGCAGGCCCAGGCGCTGCCGGCGCACCGGCAGCAGCAGCAGCTCGCCGGCGGCAAAGCGGTCAAGGTTCGATCCTTCGACGTACTGGATGCGGGGATCGCTCCAATAGAGCGCCGCTCCGTTCATCACATTCGGATGGGTGATCAGGCAGCCGCTGGCGGCCGCCAACAGCCGTGCCGCCGGCAGGGCGTCGCCGGCATAGCCCCCCACAGCGCAGCCGATGCCCGTGGGGATCAGCAGCAGGGTGGGCAGGGGCGCGGCGTCGGCCATCAACGGTCCCCAGCGCCACCCACAATCGCCTCGATCTGCAGCATCGGCGTGCCATCAGGGCGAGGCTGCACGGCGGTAATCGCCCAGCGCAGGGGTTCGCCATGGACGCGCAGGGCCGCCTCGATCTGCGGCCGCAGTGGCCCGGGGGCCCGCTCGAGCTGCAGCAGCACCGGCATGAGCGCGCCGGCGCTCACTTCTGATACTGACCGAACTGGACCTCGTAGAGGGCGTCCTCCATGCCGGCTTGCAGGGTCAAATCGCTGGTGGGAAATGCCACGCACAGCAGGGCGTAACCCTGTTGCTGCAGCTCGGCCTTGACCCCCATGGCGTCGGGTTGATGGACGGTGCCGCTGCTGATCAGAGCCGCACAGGTGGTGCAGACTCCCGAACAACAGGAACTCGGCAGGGCCACTCCGGCCGCCTCGGCCGCCGCCAGCACGGTCTGATCGCTGCGGCAAGCAAAGCTGTGGCTGACGCCGTCGATCTGGGCGGTGATCTGAAAGGTGGAGGGCTCGCTCACGGCTGCTGGTGCTGCAATGACCATCTTCCCAGTCAGACCTGCTGCCAGTGATCGGGATGGGGCGCCAGGTATTCGGGCGGTAGGGGCGCATCGGCCGCCGCTGTCAGCACCAGATCCAGGCTGATCGAGACGCGCAGCTCGTCGTCGGCCTCATTCGGCAGCACAGCGTGATCGAGGCCCGCAGGAAACAGCACCAGCAGGCCGGCCCGCGGTGCCACATCCACCCAGGGCTGACTCCATCGCGTCAGGTTCAGGGGGCCGCCGTGGCCGACGGCCATGCCCGGCACCAGCTCATTGACCTGCCGCTGGGGCCAGAACCGCAGACAACCGCAGCTGCCACTGCCGTCACCGCTCAGGTAATAGACGGCGCTGAGGTGAGCGTTGGGGTGGTGATGGCGGCCCACAACCTGACCGG
>JBJOHB010000049.1:0-3551 GCA_046047915.1 Cyanobacteriota bacterium | reverse complement strand
CAGATCGGCATGGCCGCGGGCACCTGCCTGGTGCTGCTGCGCATGCTGCAAGGCTTTTCGGTGGGGGCCGAATTCACCGGCAGCATCACCTACGCCACCGAAGCCGCCGCCAAGGGCCGGGGGGGCCTGCTGTCGAGCCTGGCTGTCGCCGGTGGATTGCTGGGGTTCAGCCTGGGGTCCTTGAGTGTTGCGGTCATTGCTGCTGGGGTTGGCGAAGCCGCCATGGGCAGCTGGGGCTGGCGTCTGCCGTTTTTGCTAGGAGCAATGGTGGCGCTGCTGGGATTGTGGATGCGGCGCGGCATGCCCGAAACCCTGGCCAGCCTCGACGGCAGCTCGCCGGGGCAAACCCCGGGCCAACTGGTCAGGGCGATCGCCAACCGCGTGGGCCAGGTGGCGCAGCAATGGCGTCTGGTGCTGCTGGTGATCGCGCTGGTCAGCTTCGCCAACATGATTTTCTATCTGGGCTTCGTCTACCTGGTCGACTTCACCGGGCAGACGAGCGGCAGCAGCGCTGCGGCCAACAGCATTGCCACCGGGATCCAAACCGCCGGCCTGCTGATTGCAATCCTGGGAGGCCACCTGGCCGATCGCTACGGCATGGTTGCGGTCAACCGCTGGGGCAACCTGCTGCTGATTCTGGTCGCTCCACTCGGTCTGGCGATCGGCCTGCAGGGGCAGCTCAGGTCCCTGGCCATCGCCCAAGGCCTACTGGTGGCACCGGTGATGCTCACCATGGGAGCCCAGGGGGTGCTGGGGGTGGTGCTGGTGCCCCTGCAACAGCGCTGTGCGGTGTTCTCGATCGCCTACTCGCTGGCGATGGCCCTGTTTGCAGGAACGGCGCCGCTGGTGGCCACCTGGCTGCACGACAGCCAGGCCAGCTGGATCACCCCGCTTTATGCCCTGCCCTTTGGAGCGGTGGCCCTGCTTGCCGTCAGCCGCAGCCGCCATGCAGAGGTTCGCTGAGCTGATCGAACAACTCGAGCACAGCGGCGGCACCAAGGCCAAGGTGCGGGTTCTGGTCGACTACTTCCAGCAGACGCCCGCCGCCGAGGCGGCCTGGGCCCTGCAGGTGCTGTTGGGCACCAGGCGGCGACGTCTGATCACCGGTCGGCGCCTGCGCCAGATCTGCCTGGCGGGAACACCGCTGCCAGAGTGGTTGTTCGACGATTGCTACGCCCAGGTCGGCGACTCGGCCGAAACGATTGCACTGCTGTGGAATCAGCGCGCCACGGATGACGGCTCCACGGATGACGCCTCCACAGCGACATGGGCAAGCCAACCCCTACAGATCTGGATGGAGGAGCTGCTGCCGGCCGCGGCGGCCCTGACAGATGAAGCGCAGGCTGCAGCAGTGCAGGATCTGTGGCGTGGGCTCAACCCCCAGCAGTTGCTGGTGGCCAACAAGCTGCTGACCGGGGGGCTGCGCATCGGCGTTGCCCAGGGGCTTGTGGTCAAGGCCCTAGCCCAATGCAGTGGCCAAGATGAGGCCCTGATCCAGCACCGGCTGATGGGGGGGGTGTCACCCTCGGCAGCAGCCTTTGAAGCACTGCTGGCCCCGATCGGGGACGAGGACACCAACCTGGTTCCCAGCCGTCCCTATCCGTTCTTTCTGGCTTCCCCCCTGCAGGATGGGTTGCCGGGGGAGGCCTGCGACTGGCAGGTCGAATGGAAGTGGGATGGCATCCGCGGCCAGCTGATCCGGCGCAGCGATCAAAGCTTTCTCTGGAGCCGCGGTGAAGAGCTGCTGCATGACGCCTTCCCCGAGTTGATTGCTGCCGCCAGCGCTCTGCCCGAGGGCACCGTGCTGGACGGCGAAGTGATCGTCTGGCCGGCGGATGCCGATCGGCCTGCCCCCTTCAACGCCCTGCAGCGGCGGTTGGGCCGCAAGAAACCGGGCACCAGGTTGCTCTCTGAGTGCCCCGCGGCATTTGTGGCCTACGACCTGCTCGAGTGGCAGGGCAAGGATTGGCGCCCCAGACCCCTGTGCGAACGCCGGGCCGCCTTGGAGGATCTGATCCCCGCAGCCGGGCGCTTGCGCTTGTCTGAGCTCCTGCCACTCGAGCGTTGGGATCAGCTGGAGCTGCTGCGCCAACAGGCCCGCAACGCCGGTGCCGAAGGGCTGATGCTCAAAGCGCACGCGTCCCCTTACCTGACGGGGCGCAAGCGGGGCCATTGGTGGAAGCACAAGCTCGATCCCTACACCCTTGATGCGGTGCTGCTTTATGCCCAGGCCGGCAGCGGCCGCCGCGCCAACCTGTTCACCGATTACACCTTCGGCCTGTGGGACGACAACGGCGTGTTGGTGAGCTTCGCCAAGGCCTACTCGGGACTCGACGATGGCGAGATCACGGCTCTCGATCGCTGGATCCGGGCGCACACCACCGAGCGCTTCGGCCCCGTGCGGGCGGTGGAGCCCCTGCAGGTGTTCGAACTGGCCTTTGAAGGCATCCAGCGCTCGAGCCGTCACAAAAGCGGCATTGCCGTGCGCTTTCCGCGCATCAGCCGCTGGCGCCGCGACAAACCCGCCCGTGAGGCCGACACCCTGGCCCATGCCCTGGCGCTGCTGCAGCAGGACACGTGAGCAGCACCACCCTCGCGCCGATCGAGGCCTGGTTCAGTCAGCAAGGCTGGCAACCGATGGGATTTCAGCGGGAGAGCTGGAACGCCTACCTGGACGGCGACAGCGGCCTGATCCAGGTGCCCACCGGCTCGGGCAAGACCTATGCGGCGGTGATGGGCCCGATCGCCGAGCTCCTGGCTGAAGGCAAGCCCGCCGGTCTGCGGCTGCTGGTCATCACGCCCCTGCGGGCCCTGAGCCGCGATCTGGCCCTGGCGATCGAGGCGCCGATCAGCGCCATGGGCTGGCCGTTACGGGTGGGCATCCGCAACGGCGACACCAGCAGCACCGAGCGCACCAAGCAGCTGCGCACCCCGCCCCAGATCCTGATCACCACGCCCGAGTCCCTGAGCGTGCTGCTCAGCAACCCCAAGGCCCCTGAGCTGTTTGGCCAACTGCAGGCCGTCGTGCTCGACGAATGGCACGAGCTGATGGGCAGCAAGCGGGGCGTGCAAGCCGAGCTATGCCTCAGCTGGCTGCGCCGACTGAGGCCCCAGCTGCGCACCTGGGCCATCAGCGCCACCATCGGCAACCTCAACGAGGCGGCCCAGGCGGCGGTTGGCGTTGATCGATCGCCATCCCCAGGGCAACCGCGACTGATCACCGCCCCGATCCAGCGCGCCACCGCGATTCGCAGCCTGCTGCCCGACACGATCGATGGCTTTCCCTGGGGCGGGCACCTGGGCCTGCGCATGTACGAAGAGCTGGTGGCGGGGCTGGACCCCGGCATCAGCACCCTGCTGTTCACCAACACCCGCAACCAGGCCGAACGCTGGCACCAGTGCCTGCGCTTCGCCTGCCCCGAGATGGAGGGCGCCCTGGCCCTGCACCACAGCGCCATCGACCGCGCCGAACGCGAGGCGATCGAGGCCCAGGTCAAAAGCGGCGCCCTGCGCTGGGTGGTGTGCACCAGCTCGCTCGATCTGGGGGTCGA
>JBJOHB010000048.1:0-5641 GCA_046047915.1 Cyanobacteriota bacterium | reverse complement strand
GATCGGGTCATGAGCGAGAAGCGCAAACGCCTCGTTGCCTACCACGAGGCAGGCCATGCCTTGGTCGGTGCCCTGATGCCCGACTACGACCCGGTGCAGAAGATTTCGATCATTCCTCGCGGACAGGCCGGTGGCCTCACCTTCTTCACCCCCAGCGAGGAGCGCATGGAGTCGGGTCTTTATTCCCGCTCCTACCTACAGAACCAGATGGCGGTGGCCCTCGGTGGTCGCGTCGCCGAAGAACTCGTCTACGGCGATGACGAAGTCACCACCGGGGCTTCCAACGATCTGCAACAGGTTGCCCGGGTCGCCCGGCAAATGATCACCCGCTTTGGCATGAGCGATCGCCTCGGGCCGATCGCCCTGGGCCGCAGCCAGGGGGGCATGTTCCTGGGCCGCGATATTGCCGCGGAGCGGGACTTCTCTGAAGACACTGCCGCTGCGATCGACGAGGAGGTCAGCCAGCTGGTCTCCGAGGCCCACCGCCGCGCTACCGCGGTGCTTAGCGCCAACAGGTCCGTTCTCGATCGCCTCGCAGATCTGCTGGTGGAGAAGGAAACGGTCGATGCCGAAGATCTGCAGGAGCTGTTGATCAACAGCGACGTACGGGTTGCTGAATACGTCTGAAGCGCTGATGGCCTCGTTGCACCGCCAGCCCCTGCTGGTGGTGCTTCGTGCTGATCAGCCCCTGGACCTTAGCGCCACCCTCGAGCGGCTGCAGGATTGCGGCGTTCGCCACGTCGAGGTCGCCTGGAGCCCAGGGTGCCCCGACTGGGCCCGCCAGTGCCGTCAGCTCGTCGCGGCCTTTCCAGAGTTGTGCTTGGGGGCCGCCTCGGTCTGCGGTCGTGCTGCGCTCGAGGCGGTTGCCAACGCCGAACTGAGGTTTGCGGTCTCGCCCGTGTTTCAGCCGGACTTGCTGCACTATGCAGCGCACCTGGGGCTGACGCTGGTTCCTGGGGTGTTCTCTCCCACAGAGGTCTGCGACGCCATCGCCCTTGGCTGCACGATGGTCAAGCTGTTTCCTGCGATCAGCGTCGGCCCCGCGTATTGGCGCCGGCTTGCAGGACCCCTGGGCCCGCTGCCGTTCTGCATCGCCGCTGGTGGGCTGGGACCGGTTGACCTGCCGGCATGGCTCAGCGCCGGCGTCGATGCGGTGGCCATTGGCGGTGAGCTTGCTGGCGAGGAGGCATGGTCGGACTTGCGCCGTTGGACGGCGGTCCAACCCCGCTGACCGAGCCGCCTTGGCGCCCAAGTGTCGCCATCGGGAGTCTCTAGTGCTATTGATGAGACAGAGGTGTTTCTCCTGATGTCTCAACTCAGCATCAAGCTCAGCGACCGGGCCGATGCCCTGATCGCTCAGCTGCAGAAGGAAATTTTCAACCGCCGTCGCAAGAAGGTCACAGCCGCCGGGGTGATCGAGACCCTGGTCGAAAGCGGGGCCAAGTCACAGTCCGACAAGCGTTTTGCCACCTCTTGGAAAAACCTGGTCGCTGACATCGAAAAAGCGGCCAAGGTCGCCGATGCCCATGGCGCCAAGCCCGCCAGCCTCAGCGATGAAGAGTGGGCCTTGGTGCTGAGCCACCGCACCCGGACGCCGCGGGCGGCAACCCCTGCCAAGCGCCGCACCCCAGCGCGCAAGCCAGCTGCCGCCAAGCCTGCCGCAGCTGCTAAATCTGCCGCGGCCAAGCCAGCAGCCACCAAGCCCGCAACCCGCAAGCCTTCCGCGCGCAAGCCCGTGGTCAAGGCCGCAACGTCGACCAACGTTTCGACCAAGCGCACCCGTTCATCGGTGGCCAAACGCATGGCGAAGGCCGTCAGTCGTCTGGAGACGACAACGCCCCCTGCCGTCGCCAGTGGCCATGGCAACGGTGCCGTCAAGCAGCCGCTCAGCGTCTGAGCCCGCGGCGTCTGTGCTCAGTGCTCACCAGAGGCTGCACTGACCCTGGTGCAACAGCAGATGATCGGCCAGCACCAGGGCCACCATCGCCTCCACCATGGGCACGGCTCTCGGCAGCACGCAGGGGTCGTGCCTCCCTTTGGCCTCAAGGGTGGTGGCGGCCCCGGTGGCATCGATCGTCTGCTGGGCTTTGCGGATCGTGGCGGTGGGCTTGAACGCCACGCGGATCACGATCGGTTCACCATTGCTGATCCCACCTTGGATGCCGCCCGAGTTGTTGGTGGCAGTGTGCAGGCTGCCGTCGCTGGTGGGCACAAAGGCATCGTTGTGCTCGCTGCCCAGCAGCAGGGTGCCGGCAAAGCCCGAGCCGATCTCAAAACCCTTGGTTGCCGGCAGGGACAGCACGGCCTTGGCTAGCTGGGCTTCGAGCTTGTCGAACACCGGCGAACCCAGCCCAACAGGCGGGTGGCGCACCACGCACTCGATTACACCCCCGCACGAATCGCCGTCCCGTCCGATCGCTTCGATGCGTTCGATCATCTGCTCGGCAACGGCGCCATCGGGGCAGCGCACGATGTTGGCCTCGACCGCGTCGAGGGTGACCGTCGCTGGATCGACCTGCGCTTCCAGGGTGTGAATGCGTTTGACCCAGGCGATCACCTCGGTGCCGTGGGCCTTGGCGAGCAGTTGCTTGGCAATGGCGCCGGCCGCAACCCGGCCGATCGTCTCGCGGGCGGAGGCTCGGCCGCCGCCGCTGCGGGCCTGGATGCCGTATTTGGCCTGGTAGGTGGCATCGGCATGGGATGGCCGAAAGGCAACTTGCATCTCCTTGTAGTCGCCGGGCCGCTGGTCCTTGTTGCGCACCACCATCGCGATCGGGGTGCCCAGGGTGACGCCGTCGAGCAATCCGCTGAGGATCTCGACCCGGTCGTCCTCCTTGCGCGGGGTGGTGATCTTGCTTTGGCCGGGTTTGCGCCGGTCCAGTTCCTGCTGGATTGCCGCCAGATCGAGCTGCAGGCGTGGCGGGCAGCCGTCGACGATCACGCCGACCCCACCGCCGTGGGACTCACCGAAGGTGCTGATGCGAAAGAGCTCGCCGAAGCTGCTTGCCATGGCGCGAGCCTACCCAAGGGCTCAGCGAAAGCGAGGTGCCGCGAAACCCTTGGCCATCACCAGCAGCCGGGTTGCCAACGCGCCAAACAGGGTGACCAGCACCGCCACCAGCAGCGGCAGCGGGTCATAGGAGCTGCCCTGGGCATAGCGGTTGATGAAAATCGACAGCGCCAGGCCCCAGCCCAGGGCGATTTCGGCATACAGCGAACGCCTGAGCGTCGGGTGTTGGGTGTCACCCCGCACCACATCGCGCAACACCGAACCGCCGGCACCGGTCAGGGCACTGAGCAGCGGTCCCCACAGCACCAAGGGTTCACAGCGGGCTTCGACCGCCACGATCACACCCACGACCGTGTAAGCCGCCAGGGCGATCGCGTCGAGGGCCTCCACGATCGGCTGCAGGTTCATGCGCTTGGGCAGCCGGCCCAGCTTGGGCAGCGCCTTGATCAGGGCGTAGGCCACCAGCACCAGCGCGATCACCAACAGCAAGCTGATCGGCGTGCGCAACACCCCGGGCACATCACGGTTGATGATCAGATCCCGCATCAGACCCCCACCGACCGCGGGCAGCAGGGCCAGGACGAAGGCCCCAAAGATGCTGAAGTCCTCGCGGTGGGCCAGCAAGACTCCCGAGAGGGCAAAGGCCACCGTGCCGATCACCTCGAGTGCAAAAAACCAGTCCTGGCCGACCGTCAACGACAGCAGGATCGGGAACAGGTAGTTGCGCACAATGCGGCTGTAGCGCCCATCGGCCTTCATCGCCGCGATCGCCTTGTCGAAGCGCGCGACCAGCTCGGGGTCGGTGCTGGCCTTGCTGAAGAGGGCATGAATCGACCCACGAAAGAGTGGTTCGTGGAATGCGGCCAGTTGATCCCCCCACTTGCGCTGCCAGACCACCGTGGCCCCGACCAGCCGATCCACCGGCACCAGGTCGACATCGCCCCGCTGCAGGTTGACCAGATTGCTCTCGTGGTCGTTGACCCAGGTGATCCGGCTGGCCATGCGCGGGTTCTCGATCAGCGCTTCAATCTGTGGGCCGTAGTAGTAGCCCTTCACCAGGCCAAGACGGCTGCTGCTGTTCAGCAGGCGCTCACTCAGGACTCCGTTGCCCTGCAGCGCCCCTTCGCTGCGCGGGTCGTGTTTGCGGTGGTACAGCGCAATCTCCTCGAAGCGATAGGGCTTCGAGATGTAGGCATAACGCTCCCGATTGGCGGTTTTGAAGGCACCACCGGCAACATCGCGGCGCCCGGATTGCAGGTCTTGCTGGTGTTGACTCCAGGACACCTGCGAGAGCTCCAGTTCCTGGCCGATCTCGCCTTCGATGGCCTCGCGCAGCAGCTGCACATCCAGACCGGTGAGCTCGCGCCGTTCCCCATCTTTTTTGAGGTACTGGTAGGGCTCCCAGGGATACCAGCCGCCCCGCAGGGTCATCCCGTCGCCGGGGACAGCCGCCGCCCGTGCCGCGGCCAACAATGGCCCCGACGTCAGCAGCACCAACACCGCTAGCGCCAGGACAGCCCAGCGCAGCTTGGGCCGGCGTGCGGGCCGGGTTGAGGATGTCGGGGGCATGGACTGGCGCTGGAGTCGCATCACCGTGTCATGGTCGCGGGTTTGTCTAGGTTCTGCTGGCGTCTGGCTCACTCCTGGTGCGCAAAGCAGAACGGGCGGCCCTGGTGATGGAGCGGCTGCAGGAGCACTATCCCGAAACGCCGGTCCCGCTCGATCACAGCGATGCCTTCACCCTGCTGGTGGCGGTGCTGCTCAGCGCCCAGTGCACCGACAAAAAGGTCAACGAGGTCACACCGGCGCTGTTTGCGGCTGGGCCCACACCCGCCGCCATGGCGGCCCTCAGCGAGCCAACGATCCTTGAACACATCAGGCAGCTTGGCTTGGCACGCACCAAGGCACGCCACGTGAAGCGCCTGTCAGAACTGTTGCTCGAGCGCCATGGCGGCGAGGTGCCTCAAAGTTTTTCCGAGCTCGAGGCCCTGCCTGGGGTGGGTCACAAGACGGCCAGCGTGGTGATGGCCCAGGCCTTCGGTGTTCCAGCTTTCCCGGTGGATACCCACATCCACCGCCTCGCCCAACGCTGGGGACTCAGCCATGGCCTGAGCGTCGAGCAGACCGAGCGTGATCTCAAGCGGCTGTTTCCGCGCGATGCCTGGAACCGGCTGCACCTGCAGATCATTTTTTATGGACGCGAATTCTGCACGGCCCGCGGCTGCGATGGCACCGTCTGTCCCTTGTGCCGGGAGCTGTACCCAACCCGACGCCGGCCCCTGGCCCATCGCAAGGCCTGAGAAGCACATGTGATCACCCCCCCCAGCAACAAAAAACCCCCTGCCGGAGCAGGGGGTTCGAGGGATTCCGTTGGAGGCTGAGGTCAGCTGGGCCGTCAGGCTCAGCCGATCGCGGGAGCGGTCAGTGCCACTTCGCTGGTGCCGGCAGCTGCCAGGTCCAGGGGGAAGTTGTGGGCATTACGCTCGTGCATCACTTCCATGCCCAGGCCTGCACGGTTGAGCACGTCGGCCCAGGTGTTCAGCACACGACCCTGCGAATCGAGGATCGACTGGTTGAAGTTGAAGCCGTTCAGGTTGAAGGCCATCGTGCTCACGCCCAGGGCGGTGAACC
>JBJOHB010000047.1:0-3778 GCA_046047915.1 Cyanobacteriota bacterium | reverse complement strand
GTTTGGCGACCTTGAATTGGCGACCCGTCTACGAGATCGAGCAGCGAACGAAGCAGCACGAGATCGCGATCGAGCAACTGAAGAAAGACAACGCACGGCTCAAAGAGCTCAACTCCAGGCTTGACTCCTTGTTGCGCACTGCCGATTCGTCCTCGCAGGCACCGCCACCAACCGATTGCAATTGAATGAAGCGCTGGCCTTGATGATCGAAGGCCTTCTGGAGGCCTGATCAGCCCCTGGGCTCCTACCCCGCCTGCTTCTCGATGATCGCCAGGGCGCGGTTGGCCAGATCCAGGGTCAGCCGCAGTTGCTCCTGTTGGGTGGCCAGGGCCGCCTGGGCGCTGTCGCTGCCGCCGGCGGGCCGTTTGAAGACGATGAACACGTGCGGCGCCGCATGCTGAAAGCCCACCAGCTCCCAGCCCTGCTGCCCGTGGCCGTTGAGAAAGCCCTGCAGCTGGGCGCCGGGATCCTCGGGTTGGGGCTGGGCCTTGGCCGGCGGGTTGTCGTAGTACCGCGGGAATTCCTCCCGCAGGTACGCCTCGCTGAAGCCAGGCTTGGCCGCTGGTGGCGCGGGGGCCTGGGACGGTGCCGCGGCCACGGGTACCTCCACATTGAGCCGAATCACCTGGTACTCCCACTGCACCATCAGCTGGGCGCCATCCCGCTCGTCCTGTCCATGCTGCCACGGTTGCGGCGGTCGTTCACCTGTCCCCACAGCAGCAGTTGGCTGCGGTTGCGGCATCCGGTCTTTTCGAACATCGCGCCGATGTGACTTTCAACCGTGCGGGGGCTCAGCCCCAGCCGTGCGGCGATCTGGCGGTTGCTGCTGCCGTCGAGCAACAGGGCCAGCACCCGCCCCTCGGCGGGACTGATCGTCAACAGCGTGGTGATGCAGGCCATTGGGCCTCTGGACACAGAACTCCAACAGGGTTCCCACCCGGGGCCGCTCAGGAGCCGGGGTTCAACTGCTGGCGGCCGCTTCTTCGGGGGCGCGAGCGGGCAGCACCACGTCGCGGGCGCGCTTGATCGGCAGGTTGGCGACCAGCGCCGTCACCCGGTCTTCGGTGGCCAGGCTGACGTCGCCTTCGTCGAGGTCCAGCTCGACGTAGCGGCTGACCACCTCCAGAATCTCGCGCCGCATCTGCTGCAACAGCTCGGGGTTGAGGTCGCTGCGGTCGTGGGCCAACACCAGCTGCAGCCGCTGCTTGGCGGTGCTGGCGCTGGCGGGTTGACGTCCCAGCAGCCGGTTGATCGCGTCGCGCAGGGTCAGGGACATCAGAAGATCTTGGTGTTCATCAGACGGCTGAGCTTGGCCCGAAAGCCCTGGCGCTCCTGGCTGGGGTCGACGATCGGCACGTCATCGCCCCGCAGGCGGCGGGCCACATTCTGGTAGGCCTGGGCGGCGGGCGAATTGCTGCCGTTCAGGGTCAGGGGCTCACCGCGGTTGGTGGAGACGATCACCTGTTCGTCCTCCACCACCAGACCCAACAGCGGCAGCGCCAGGATGTCGGTGACGTCGCTGACGGCCAGCATCTCCTGGCTGGCCATCATCTTGGGCCGCACCCGGTTCAACACCAGCTGGATCGGGGTGATGCCCTCGCTGTTGAGCAGCCCGATCACCCGGTCGGCGTCGCGCACCGCCGACACCTCGGGCGTGGTGATCACGATCGCTTCCTTGGCGGCGGCGACGGCGTTCTTGAAGCCGTCCTCGATGCCGGCGGGACAGTCGATCAGCACCACATCAAAGTGATCGCCCAGCAGCGCGGCGATCCGCTTCATGTCGTCGGGCGTCAGCCACTCGAGCATGCGCGGGTTGCCGGCCGGCAGCAGCGCCAGGTTGGGTTCCTGCTTGTGCTTCACCAGGGCCTGCTCCAGGCGGCAGGTTTCGGCCAGCACCTCCTGGGCGGTGTAGACGATCCGGTTTTCGAGCCCCAGCAGCAGGTCAAGGTTGCGCAGGCCAAAGTCGGCGTCCAGCACGGCGGTGCGCACGCCCTGGCGCGCCAGGGCGATGCCCAGGTTGGCGGTCAGGGTGGTTTTGCCGACACCCCCCTTGCCCGAGCAGATCAGGATGTAACGAGTCTCGGCGGCCACGGGACGGTCTCAGGCGGTCTGAGGTTAAGGCCAATCTCGCCGTTAGGGATGAAAATGCGGGCACTCCAGTGCAGTCCCGGTGGTCACGACGCCAGTGCCCTCAGAGCTCCAGACCGAGGCCAGCCATCGCCACCTGCACCAGCGTCTGCTGGTGATGCCGGACGATGGCGCCGCGGCGGTGGTCGAGCTGATCGATCAGGCCCGCAGCGATCTGCGGCTCAAGCAGTTCAAGCTGCAGAGCCAGGCCATCGAACAGGCTCTGCTGCGCGCCCATCAGCGCGGCGTGCGGGTGCGGGTGATGCTCAACCCCCACACCTCGGGCGGTGACCGTTGGAACGACGAGGCCTTTGCCCTGTTGGCGGGCTGGGGCATCGACGTGGCCTGGACCAGCGAAGCCTTTCCAGTCACCCATGAAAAGTCGATCGTCTTCGACGAGACATCGGCCCTGATCGCCACCTTCAACCTGTCGGACAAGTACTTCACCGAGACCCGCGACTACGGCATCTACACCGAGTCGAAGCCGGTGGTTGACCAGGTGATCGCCGGCTTTGAAGCCGACTGGACCCGGCAGTTCTTTGTGCCGGATTTGCATGTCGGTCTGGTTTGGAGCAGCGCCCACAGCCGCGGTCAGATGGCGCGCATCCTCGACCTGGCAGAGAAGACGCTCTGGATTCAGCACCCCAAATTTGTGGATGCGGTGATGCTCGAGCGCATCATTGCGGCCCGCGACCGCGGTGTGAAGGTGCGCCTGCTGTGCGGTGGCAAGCACGGCCTGTCCGACTGGGACGTGTACGACACCTTTGCCTCGCTGCGCATCATGGAGCGCTTCGGGGTCAAGGTCAGGCGTCAGAAGACGCCCAAGCTGCACGCCAAATTGATCCTGGTTGATGGGGCCTACGCCCAGACCGGTTCGATGAACATCGACCGCAGCGCCTTTGATGTGCGCCGCGAGCTGGGCATCGAATCCGATGCCCCCGACGTGGTGCAGCGCCTGGCGGCCACCTTCGAGGCCGACTGGAAGCAGGCCAAGAAGTATCACGCGCCCGATCCGCTCGATCCCAGCTTCCATGAAGAGGGCGAGCTGCCGCCCGATCCCCATTTCGTTCATGACTGAGCCCGCTCTGCAGGCCCCGGCCCTGGCTCCGCCACCAGGACTGCGCCAGCTCTTCGTCGGCATGCTGCAGGTGGCCCTGTCCGCCTTTGGTGGCGGCCTCTCGGCCTGGAGCCAGCGCATCGTCGTCGAGCAGAAGCGCTGGATGAGCGACGAAGAATTTCTGACCGGTCTGACGGTGGCGCGCCTGTTTCCCGGGCCCAACCAGATCAATATGGCCGTTTATATCGGCACCAACTTCAGGGGCCTGCCCGGGGCCCTGGCGGCCCTGGCGGGCATGTTGCTGGTGCCTTTCACCCTGTTGATGGGGCTGGGCGTGCTGTATTTCAGCGTGCATGAGCTGCCGGCGGTCGATCGGGTCCTGGGTGGGGTGGTAGCGGCCGCTGCCGGCATGGCCCTCTCGATGGGCTTCAAGATCCTGCACGACTACTGGAAGGATCCGGTGGCCTTGCTGCTGGCGGCGCTGGTGTTCGTGGCCCTGGCCTTTGGCCACCTGCGCCTGGTGCCGGTGGTCCTGGTCAGCGGCCCGATCGCCATGGCCTGGTATTGGCCCCGGGGCGAGGCCAGCCGTTGATG
>JBJOHB010000046.1:0-5055 GCA_046047915.1 Cyanobacteriota bacterium | reverse complement strand
AAGAGGTCTTCAACACCGATGCCGAGCGTTACGGCGGCAGCAACCTGGGCAACCTGGGCGGCAAGTTCACCGACCCCTGGTCGATCCACGGCTACGAGAACTCCTTGGACCTCTGCCTGCCTCCGCTGTCTGTTCTGGTGTTCCGCCGCGATGAGGCCCGCAGCCAGGAGCTGCTCTGTGAAGAAGTGAGCTGAGGCCGCGGCCTGTTCAGGTAGGTTCGCCCCTGATCAGGCCCCCTTTGCCCGCCGTTTCTGCCATGACGACTTCTGCCCCCCTGCTGCTGCGCGCCGCCCGTGGGGAGCAGGTCGAGCGTCCCCCGGTGTGGATGATGCGCCAGGCCGGCCGCTACATGAAGGTCTACCGCGACCTGCGGGACCGTCACCCCGGTTTTCGTGAGCGCTCCGAAAACCCTGATCTCTCCTATGAGATCTCGATGCAGCCCTTTCACGCCTTCAAGCCCGACGGCGTGATCCTGTTCTCGGACATCCTCACGCCGCTGCCGGGCATGGGCATCGACTTCGACATCGTCGAAAGCCAGGGCCCCCTGATCCAGGACCCCATTCGCAGCATGGCCCAGGTCGAGGCACTGCGTCCCCTGCAGCCGGCCGAGAGCCTGCCGTTTGTGGGTGAGGTGCTGACGCGCCTGCGTCAGTCGGTCGGCAACGAGGCCGCTGTGCTCGGTTTTGTGGGCGCTCCCTGGACCCTGGCGGCCTACGTGGTCGAGGGCAAAAGCAGCAAGAACTACGCGGTGATCAAGGCGATGGCCTTCCGCGAACCGGCCCTGCTGCACCGCCTGCTCGATCACTTTGCCGAGTCGATCGCCACCTACCTGCGCTATCAGATCGATTCAGGCGCCCAGGTGGTGCAGATGTTCGACAGCTGGGCCGGCCAGCTCAGCCCCGCCGACTACGACACCTTTGCTGCTCCCTATCAGAAGAAGGTGGTGGACCTGGTCAAGCAGACCCATCCCGACACCCCGTTCATCCTTTACATCAGCGGCAGTGCCGGCGTGATCGAGCGCATGGCCCGCACCGGTGTCGACATCGTCTCACTGGACTGGACGGTCGACATGGCTGAAGGGCTGGCTCGCCTGCCCCAGCATGTGGGTGTCCAGGGCAACGTCGACCCCGGGCTCTTGTTCGGAACCCCCGAGGCCATTCGCGACCGCATCGATGACACGGTGCGCAAGGCCCGTGGTCGCAAGCACATCCTCAACCTGGGCCATGGGATCCTGCCCGGCACCCCAGAGGAGAACGGTCAGTTCTTCTTTGAAGCCGGCAAATCGGTGATGGAGCGCCTCGGAGCCGCCGCTTGAGCGCGTCACCTGCTCGCATCCTGATCACCGGCGCAGCGGGCTGCGTCGGTCAATACATCAGTGAACAGCTGTATCGGACCACCGATGCCCAGCTGCTGCTGCATCTGCGCGATCCGGCCAAGCTCACTGCCGTGCCGGGGGATGATCCGCGCATCACCTTGCTGGTTGGAGACCTAAGGGATCTGGAGCCCCATGCGGCCCAGATCGCCACCGCCACCCGGGTGATTCACACCGCCACGGCCTGGGGGGATCCCGAGCGGGCGCAGCAGGTCAACGTGGTCGCGGTCAAACGCCTTCTGGCCCTGCTGAACCCAGCTGTGGTCGAGCAGGTCATTTACTTCTCGACCGCCAGCATTCTGGATCGCAACCTGCAGCTGCTGCCCCAGGCGGCGCAGTTCGGGACCGAATACATCCAGACCAAGGCCCTGTGCCTGCAGCAGCTTGAGCAGCACCCCCTGGCGGCGCGCATCGTGGCGGTGTTCCCGACCCTGGTGTTTGGCGGGCGTATCGGTGAGGCGGGGCGCTGCAATGGCGGTGATCGCCACCCCACCAGCTACCTGACCGCGGGCCTGGCGGAGGCGGTGCGCTGGCTGCCCCTGGCCAAGTGGCTGCGGGCTGACGGCAGCTTCCACTTCATCCACGCGGCCGATATCGCCGCCGTCTGCTGCCATCTGGCGACCACGGCCCATGGCCCCAATCCAGAGCCGGCTCAGGCGGCGGTGCGCCGGCTGGTGCTGGGCCAGGAGCTGGTGACCCTCAACCAGACCCTGCGGCAGCTCAGCCGTTGGCGGCGCGGCTGGTACCCCCCGCTGGGAATCCCGCTGTCGGGCTGGTTGATCGATGCCCTGATCCGGTTGCTGCGACTCGAGATCACCCCCTGGGACCTGTTCTCGATTCAGCAGCGACATTTTGTGCACCAGCCGGTCAGCCCGCCCGAGCGCTTTGGGCTGGTGAGCCTGGCCCCGAGCCTCGAGGCCATCTTTGAGACCGCGGGGTTGCCCCGGGCCTGATGCGGGTCTGACGCAGGCGCGAATTGTTTCGAACCAGTCGCGCCGTTGCAACATCGGGCACGTCAAGGCCTCACCAGGCCCTATTTTTTTGCGGTATCCGTGCACGCAAGCGCCTTCCCATGCGCCGTCTCTTCTCTCTGCTCGCTCTCTGCCTGGCGCTGGTGCTGGGTGCAGCCCCGAGCTTTGCCGCCGACGTGGCCCATGGTGGCCAGATCTTTTCAGCCAACTGCGCCGCCTGCCACATGGGTGGTGGCAACGTGGTCAACGCTGAGCGCACCCTCAAGCAGGACGCCCTCGAGGCCTACCTGGCCAACTACAGCAGCGGCCATGAGGCTGCCATCGCTTACCAGGTGACCAACGGCAAGAACGCCATGCCCGCCTTTGGTGGCAAGCTCAGCGAGGGCGACATCGCTGATGTGGCTGCCTACGTTGAGGACATGTCCCAGAAGGGATGGGCCTGATCACGTTTCAGCGACAACAGCTGAAGGCTTCACAACCAACGTTGATGTCTGTCTTGCAACGACCCCGGCCTCGTCCGGGGTTTTTTGTTGCCAGGGTCTCGATGCTGGGGCCAAGGTGCCACTAGATGCTGTTGCGCTGATGGCCGAGCCCCTGCCATGGGCCCCAGGCGATGACGGCGGCTGTCGCGTCCCGTTGCCGTTGCCTGTGCGTCCCCGTGCCCCTCGCGAAGCCATGGCTGCAGCAGATGCTGCGGCGCGGGCGGGTCGCTTTTTTACCCTCAGCCAGATCCCGGCGATTCGCCGGCTGTCCTGAGCAGAATCAGCCGCATGGATCTCCATGCCGACCTCACCCAACGGGCGGTGCTTGACACCCGCAGCCTGCCCTGGCATGCGTCACCGATGGCGGGTGTCAAGCGGCGGATGCTGGATCGCCGTGGCGGTGAGGTGGCCCGGGCCACCTCGATCGTGCGCTACGCCCCGGGTAGCCGGTTTGATCGCCATGTCCACGGCGGCGGTGAGGAGATCCTCGTGCTGGAGGGCACCTTCTGCGACGAGGGCTGCACGATTCTGGTGAAATTGCAGCAGATGCACCCGGCTGACCAGCAGCGGCTGGTGATCGACACCAGCAACAGCCCCTGGGTTCCGGGTCTGGTGCCCGGGCTGCAGGTGATGCCCCTGCATGCGTTTGGGTCCGAGCATGTCGCCCTGGTGCGCTGGGCGCCAGGCACGTGTTTCAGCCCCATGGCCATCCTGGCGGCGAGGAGATCCTGGTGCTTGATGGCGTCTTCCAGGACGAGCACGGCACCTATCCCGCCGGCAGCTGGCTGCGCAATCCACCGGGCAGTGTGCACCGCCCCTGGAGCGAGGCGGGTTGCACGATCTGGGTCAAGACCGGTCACCTGCCTTGCAGCCTGGGGCTGGATGGTTCAGACGCGTGAAGCCGCCGCACATGGCAGGCTTCCGCTGTTCACGGCGATACCAAGTGGATGGTCTGGCTCCTGATCCAGGCTGATCGCTGCCGCGGCCGGGCCTATCAGCCCACGTTTGTGCCCCATCATCCGGGCCACCTGCCACTGCTGGGAGATGGTGTAGCCCGGGGCTTCAGCCGGCGGCTGCGGCAATGGCTCAGCCGCGGATCTCTACCTTTCGGTAGTGGCGCCATCGGCGCCCAGAGGACAATGTTGTCGAGGCTTATCTCTGGACGTCGCCCATGCTCGCCTGGCTGCTGGCTGCCCTCACCCTGGCGGCGGTGGTGCTGATGGTTCCCCCCCTCGGTCAGCATCTCTTCGAGGTGTTCGATGAGCGGCCCCAACCCGCTTGGGATCGCTGGCTGAATCCGTTTGAGTCGCGTCTGCTGCGCTGGATCGGCGACACCGGCCGCAACGCCGACTCAGCAGTCGGCTACCTGATCCCGCTGCTGGTCAGCAATGGTCTGTTCGGGTTACTGGCGCTGGCTCTGCTGCTCTTTCAACCCGCATGGCTCAATCCGATGGGGTTTGGCGGATTGCGCTGGGACCTGGCCCTGCACACCACGATCTCCTTCCTGACCAACACCGATCAACAGCATTTGGTTCCCGAAGCGAGCCTGGGGAACCTGGCCCAGCTGGGCGTCATCCAGTTCCTGATGTTCGTCTCGGCAGCCAGTGGGCTGGCGGTGGGTTTTGCGGTAATTCGAGGGTTCAGCGGCCGACCGATCGGCAACGTTGTTCGGGACCTGCTGCGCTCGCTGACCCGGGTGCTGATCCCTGGCTCGCTCCTGCTTGCGATCTTCCTGCTGGTCTGCGGCGTGCCGATGACCCTGGCACCGCCCCTGGAGATCACCACGCTCGAGGGCAGCCGGCAGCTGCTGCCCCGCGGACCGATCGCCCTGTTCGAGGCGATCAAGCAGCTGGGCGAGAACGGCGGCGGCTTTGTGGGAGCTAACTCAGCACACCCCTACGAAAACCCCAATCTGCTGACCAACCTTGTGAGCACCTGGGCGATGCTGATCATTCCGGCGGCCAGCATCGATGCCTTTGGGCGGTTCGTCGGCAACCGCCGCCAGAGCACCCAGCTGCTGGTGCTGGTGTTCGCCCTTCTGCTGATCGGCGCCGCCGTCGCCATGGCGGCAGAGCAGGCGGGCAATCCGTTGTTGTCCAACTGGCTCACGGGGCCCAACCTGCAGGGCAAGGAGATGCGTTTCGGGGCCCAGCTCAGCGGCCTCTGGGCCGTGGTCACCACCGGCACGATGACGGGCGCCGTCAATGCAGCCATGGATGCGGCGATGCCC
>JBJOHB010000045.1:0-8835 GCA_046047915.1 Cyanobacteriota bacterium | reverse complement strand
CGCAGGCCAGCGACAGGGTGCCGTCGATGCCCGACGCCCCGCGAAAGCCGAGGACGGGCCGCGGTGGCCCGTTCGGATCGGCAAAGCTTTCCCAGTCGCGCACCGGCGAGCTGTTGGCCAGGACCAGCGGCAGGTCGGCCGGCAGCAGCCGGCTCAGCTGGCGGGCCAGGGCCGGCTCGTTGGCCGCTGCCGGGGCCAGCAGGTGTTGATCGAGCAGCTGCTGGACGCTCTGATCGGCCTGCTGCCAGCCCTGCCGCAGGGCCAGGCTGGTGGCGCTGGGCTGGCCTTGCCACAGCGGCTGGGGCTGGGCCCCGCACCAGGCGGCCAGGCCATGGGGGACTTGGGCGGTCGCGGTCCCCAGCGGATCGAGCCGCCGCGGCTCGCCCTCGCTGACCAGCACCTGGTGGCCGCCGCAGGCGGCCAGCCAGTCGTGCAGGCGCCGACTGGCGGGCAGCGGTCCCAGCCGCAGCACCTGGCCGGCCTGCAGCTGCCGGGGCGGTTGGGCCAGCACCAGGTCATAGCCGCCGATCGCCTGCAGATCCGGCTGGCCCCGCAGGCCGCTGAGCCCGTCGGCCAGCAGGGGCCAGCCGCTGCGCTCCAGCCACTGCCGCAGCGCGCGCCGATGGGCTGACCACTGCTGGGGTTGGCCCCGCCACGGGCCAGCGACCACCACCCCGGGCCGGTCGGGATCGAGGCCAGCGGCGCCTGGCAGTGCAGTGTCTGGCGCCTGTGGGGCTGCTGGTGGCGCCGGGTCCCATTGGCGGCGCGACCAGTGCTGCTGCAGCTGCTGCCACTGGTGGGCTTCGCTGTGCAGGGGCTCGTCAAACGCCAGGTTCAGATGCACCGGCCCGGCGGGGCTGCCCTCGGTGCCGGCGGCGGCCTTGAGAGCGCGGCTGGCCAATTGCAGCAGCTGCGGCTCCGCCATGCGGGCCAGACCACCGGGATCCCCCTCGCCCAGCCAGCGCACCGCCGCCTGCAGGAAGCGCTCCTGGTTCACCGTTTGATTGGCGCCGCAACCTTTGAGCCGGGCCGGCCGGTCGGCGCTCAACAGCAACAGCGGCACGCCGCCCATGTCGGCCTCGACGGCGGCGGGCAGCAGGTTGGCCACGGCCGTGCCCGAGGTGGTCACGACCCCGCTCAGCCGGCCGCTGGCCCGGCTGTGCCCCAGGGCCCAGAACCCGGCCGAGCGCTCGTCGAGGGCGGTCAGCAGCCGCAGCCCCCTGGCCTCCAGCAGGGCCGCTGCCTGGGCCAGCGGCGCCGAACGGCTGCCGGGGCAGACCACCAGGGCCGCCAGGCCCCCCGCGATCAGGCGGTCGAGCAGCACCAGGGCCGCCCGCAGATTGGCGGCGGCCAGTGGTTGCTCAGCGTGGTTTGGCTCGGCCCCCACCGGGACACTCCAGGATGGTGCCTCCATCCTGCGATCAGGAGTGTTGGCGATGGGCTCAGGCAGGCCCCTCTGGCGCCGTGTTGTCGAGTTGTTGGCCTGGGTGGGTCTGGCCCTGGTCCTGCGTCTGTGGGTGGTGGAGCCCCGCTGGATTCCCTCGGGATCCATGCTGCCGACGCTGCAGCTGCAGGACCGCATCCTGGTCGAAAAGGTGCGGCCCCGGCTGGGATTGCCCCTGGAGCCGGGAACGGTGGTGGTGTTCCGTCCACCCGCCGCCCTGGTGGCAGCCGGCTATGACCCCGCTGCAGCCCTGATCAAACGGGTCGTCGCCGTCCCAGGTGATCAGGTCGAGGTTCGTGGGGGGCGCCTCCTGCGCAACGGGATCCCGGTCGAACCCGACTGGGCCGCCGAGCCGATGGACTATCAGCTGGCACCCCGGGTGGTGCCGCCCGATGCCCTGCTGGTGCTGGGGGACAACCGCAATGCCAGCCTCGACTCCCATCTCTGGGGGCCCCTGCCACGCCAGCAGGTCATCGGCACGGCGCTGTGGCGGTATTGGCCGTTGCAGCGGTTCGGTCCGATTCGGTTCTCCCCCTCTGGGTCTGCCTCTGGAGGAGATGGGCAGCTGGGTTAGGGTTCAGACCGTGACGTGGAGCACGCCGGATGTTCAACCCGGAGTTCCTGACGAGTGATAACGAAGCGATCAGCGGTAATTCCCTGATTCAGTACCTGCAGGAGCAATCTCCGGATGTGCTGCAGCGGGTCGCCCGATCAGCCAGCAGCGACATTCAGGACATCATTCGCCACAACGTTCAGGGTCTGCTGGGGATGCTTCCCGGCGAACAGTTTGACGTCAAGATTCAGACCAGTCGCGACAACCTGGCGGGTCTGCTGGCCTCGGCGATGATGACCGGCTACTTCCTGCGCCAGATGGAGCAGCGCATGGAGCTCGAGAGCACCTTGATCAGCACCGCTGGTCTTGACGACCGCGATGCCGCCGACCCCGGCGAGCTCAGGCTCTGACGGCAGCGATCTCAGGGAGCCTCAGGCACCACCCCCAGATCCAGCAGAGTTCTGTCGATCCGGGCCAGCAAGGCCCAACTGCCCGTGTTGGCCGCCCAGTCCCGGGTGCGCAGGGCTGAGGCCAAGGCCTGCAACGTGGCGCCCTGGCAGGCCACGGGGGCGTCGTAGTGGGCTGCGATCAACCAGCGCAGACCCTCCAGCTCGGCCAGGGAGTCGACCCAGCTCAGCAGGGCCTGTTGGCAGCGGGGAAAGACCAGCCGTTCCAGCACCGGCGCAACCTGCACCCCCGCTGTCTGGTGGCTGAGGAGCTGTTCAAATTCCCGTTCCCACCCCTGGGGCCAGCGAAACGGGTACAGCCCGAAGTGGCTTTTGGCATTGCGCAGGCCGGGAGCCATGGCCTGGGCCAGGACCGTGCCTGCTGGCGGTACCTGCAGGCTGGCGGGACGCAGGTAGGAGGCGAACAGGGCCAGCCGGCGCCAGCCAATGGCTCGACGTTCCGGGCTGTCGTTCAGGGGCTCATCGCCCCGTTCGCGGGCATGAAACAGCAGCGGTGTCGGATCAAGCTCAAACACCGCAGGTGGTGCCTCGCCAAGGCTCACCAACGCATCAGTCACGAGCAGGCTGCCGCTGCTGCGGTGCAGGCAGGCCGCCTCCATGAACGAGCCCAGTCCCAGATCCAGGGGGCCAAGGGCTGTCCAGGTCAGCTCATCGCTGTGGGGCAGCCCTTGTTCAAACAGCACCCGGGTGCGCTTGGCAGGAAAGCCCAGCCAGGTCAGGGGTAGGGGCAGCGGGAAGCTCCACTGGCGCGGCGTCACCCAGAGCTGGGCCTTTGGAAAGGCCCGGGCCATCGCGGGTACCGGCAGCTTGTGCTCGAGTCCAGAGCTGCTGGGCAGCACGATCGTCTGCACAGGACCGTGGGCCCGCTCCAGCTCGGCCAGGGCACGGCGCACCTCGGCCGTTGGCGCGACGGGTGCATACAGCAGCAGCCCCTGGTTCAGCCGCAGCACCGTCATGCGGATCGGCACCGCCACGTAATACACCCCCTGCAGCTGCTCAAAGCTCCAGACCTGATCGGGGATCAGCTCGCGCACCAGGGTGGCGCGGCGTCCGTAGGGGTAGAGCGGCAAAAGCGGCCACCATGGCCAGCGTTGGTCGGCAGGGGCTTGGATCGGCATCGGCTCAGGCGAGCAACACCAGACTCAGGCTCATGATCAGCATGCCGCCGACGACCCCAGCGATCATCAGGTGGTGGCTGCCGTAGCGCTGAGCTGCTGGCAACAGTTCATCGAGGCAGATGTAGACCATCACGCCGCCCACACTGGCGAAGATCAGGCCCTGGACCAGGGGGGTCATGATGCTGTGCAGCAGGCCATAACCCACCAGGGCTCCCAGGGGTTCGGCCAGTCCAGAGGCAAACGAGAGCCAGAAGGCCTGGCTGCGGTTCCCGGTCGCGTAATACACCGGGGCTGCGATCGCCAATCCCTCGGGGATGTTGTGAATGGCGATCGCCAGGGCGATGCCGATGCCCAGTTTGGGGTTGTTGAGCGCCGCCACAAAGGTGGCCAGGCCCTCGGGAAAATTGTGGATCGCGATCGCCAGCGCCGAGAACAGCCCCATGCGCAGCAGGTTGCGTGACTCGTTCAGGCTTCGAGCCCGCTGGTCCTGGCCGTCCTCCAGGGACGGCACCACGGCATGGCTGGGCAGCAACTGATCGATGGCAGCCATGACGGCGATGCCACCGAAAAAGGCGGCCACCGTCCAGCCGTATCCGGCACGGGTGCCAAGGTCCTGGCTCAGGGCTGCTCGGGCTTTGGGAAAGATCTCAACAAAGGAGACCTGCATCATCACGCCGGCCGAGACGCTCAGCGACAGAGCCAGAACCCGGGGGCTGAAGCGTCTGTTGAGCAGGCCCAGCAGGCTGCCGATCCCTGTCGAGAGACCGGCGGCCAGGGTCAGCAGCAGGGCGAACGCAACGTGCTGGTTCAGACCCGCCAAGGAGAACACGCCGGCATCAGGAGGACAACGCGATGATCGCAGGCTCTCAGTTGTACTCCCCGGGGATGTCCTGCTTGGTGACGGTGACCCGTCCCACCTTCTGCCCCGAAAACCGCAGCAGCTCGTCACCGCTGAAGGTGTATCCCAGGCGTTGGCCGATCAGGGCCACGTCGTCGGCGGTGGCTGCCGCCAGCACCTGCTGACGCAGGGCCGCATCGTCCTGCATGACGCCCAGAAAGCGTTTCAGCTGATCCAGTGACATCGGCAACGGTCCGGGGCGGACCCGGTGCGGGGTGGGGGCGACAAGCCTTGGCCGATTCTCGTGCTTGGGGGGAGAGTGGGAGGCAGACAGTTCCCTGCCGGCAGTGTCGATACGTTGTATCGACAGAGCTGCAGAAGGTTGGTCCCAGCCTCGCCCAGCTCCTACCCCCGCCTTCATCTCGATCCCAGCCTTCATCCCGTTCCCCGCCTCCATCTGGGTCGGACGCACGTCGCCAAAAAAAATCCCCCCTGCCGGGGCAGGAGGGTGGGGGCAACAGTGGCCGATCTCGCCAGACGCTGCTGGCGCGCGGGCTCAGCCGATGCTGGGAGCGGTCAGGGCCACCGACGTGCTGCCGGCGCTGGCCAGATCCAGGGGGAAGTTGTGGGCATTGCGTTCATGCATCACTTCCATGCCCAGGTTGGCGCGGTTGAGCACGTCAGCCCAGGTGGGCAGAACCCTGCCTTGGGCATCGAGGATCGACTGGTTGAAGTTGAAGCCGTTGAGGTTGAACGCCATGGTGCTGATGCCCATGGAGGTGAACCAGATGCCGACCACAGGCCAGGCGCCCAGGAAGAAGTGCAGGCTGCGGCTGTTGTTGAACGAGGCGTACTGGAAGATCAGGCGACCGAAGTAACCGTGGGCAGCCACGATGTTGTAGGTCTCTTCCTCTTGGCCGAACTTGTAACCGTAGTTCTGGGACTCGGTTTCAGTGGTTTCACGCACCAGTGAGCTGGTCACCAGCGAACCATGCATGGCCGAGAACAGGCTGCCGCCGAACACACCGGCCACCCCGAGCATGTGGAAGGGGTGCATCAGGATGTTGTGTTCAGCCTGGAACACCAGCATGAAGTTGAAGGTGCCGCTGATGCCCAGGGGCATGCCGTCCGAGAAGGAACCCTGGCCAAAGGGGTAGACCAGGAACACGGCCATGGCGGCCGACAGCGGCGCGCTGTAGGCGACGCAGATCCAGGGGCGCATGCCCAGCCGGTAGGAGAGTTCCCACTGGCGGCCCATGTAGGCGGAAATGCCGATCAGGAAGTGGAACACCACCAGCTGGTAGGGCCCGCCGTTATAGAGCCACTCATCGAGGCTGGCCGCAGCCCAGATGGGATAGAAGTGCAGACCGATGGCGTTGCTGGAGGGAATCACAGCGCCGGAAATGATGTTGTTCCCGTAGAGGAATGAACCGGCAACAGGCTCACGGATGCCGTCAATGTCCACCGGGGGGGCGGCAATGAAGGCGATGATGAAGCAAATGGTGGCAGCCAGCAGGCAAGGGATCATCAGCACGCCAAACCAACCGACATAGATGCGGTTGTTGGTGGAGGTGACCCACTGGCAGAAGGTTTCCCAACTTCCAGCCCGGCTTCTGCTGCGAAGGGCAGTGGTCATGAAGCAGTACAGGTGAGGGTGCCCCCTGAGGAATCTCCGGGATGAAGCAGCCCGGAGAGGCCTTGAGCGGGGGTGTTTACGGATGACCCAGTCAAGAAAAATGATCTGGGACCAATTAAACCTAGGTTTTTGCTTGCAAGGCGCAAGAGAGAGCAACGAAACGTTGGCCAGCTTTGAAAATGTTCATCTTCAAGGCCGCGCCCCCTGGCTGAGCCAGCCATCAGCCGTGGCGTTGGACCACGTGCTGGCGGGGTGTGGCGCGTTCGGCTCCTGTTGCAGCAACCAAGCGCGGGCCTCCTGCAGAAAACTCCCCCAATCGAGGCGCTCCGACTCCGCCGCCCGAGCGACCAGCAACGGCGCCTCTGCCTTGATGGCCTCCAGATCCGGCTCGCTCACGCCAGCCCCGCGCGCCAGCAGATCCGCCATGGCATGGCCGATCACCCGGGTGAGATAGGCGGCGCTGAGGGCTTGCAGGGTGCCGCCCACCAGCCAGGTGGAGCCATGGAGCTGGAAGGCAGCGCAGACCGCTTGCGTGCTCCACTCCACCACGCCCAGACCAAGGGCGGCCTGACCCACGAGCGTGGCAGCCGCCCGGAGCTGCTCCACGGTCCAGGGACAATCCCAGAGGCGCGCCATCTCTCGCAGCATCAGCCCGTTGGCCACTGTGACCACCAGCAGGTCGAGGCTCAGGGAGGGAGTCACCAGCACCCCCGCCGCCACCACCCATTGGGTGCGCTCCTGCAGCTGTCGCCACTGGCCGCGCCGCAAGCGCTCGAGATCGGCCTGCCAAGCCTGGTGGAGGGTCTCCAGGCTGCGGCGCAGCGTGGCTTGCGGCAGTCGATGGCCTTCCCGGGCCAACCAGTCGGAGAGCGGCGCCAAGCTGGCCGCCAGCCCCTCCTCGTCCCCTGTCCAGGACAAGATGGGGGTGGAGGCGCCGGCCGGCCATTGGCTTGTCAGATCCCGCAACCACGATTCGGAGGAGCGCTGAGGATCGATCCGCGCCAGCAACCAGAGCGGCAGCCCCTTCGGCAGGGCTTCCAGCCAGCGCAGATCGGCTGCGGTCAGCGGGGGACGCAGGTGATAGATCAAGGCATCGCTGGCGGCAAAGCTCCCGGACCATCGCCATTGGTGGCTGCTCCTGGGCAGGGGCTGGCTCACGAGAAGGCGCAGGGGGCGGGAGGTGCGCAGGGCGGCCTGAACCACCGCCAGGTCCCGCTGGCAGGGGGGATCGGAACTCACCAGAGCCACCCGCAGCTCCTTTCGCTCCCTCTCGACGAGCAGCCGGCCCAGCGTCTCCGCCCGCTTGTGGCTGGAGGCGGGGTCCGCATCCAATCGCGTGAACTGCCCCAGCAGGCCCTGGCAACGCTCGCTCCAGCCCGCCACTGAGGTGGGACGGGGGGGCGGGCCTTGCCGGACCCGGGATCGGGCCAGCCACCACCAGCCGCCGGCGAGGGCGCCGAGGCCAAGCCACGACCCGCCGCCATGCAGACCATGGAGAACGGCCTCCGCCAGCACGCCCCCGCCGACAACCATCAACCCCCCCCGACCCCAGGCGGGCATGCGGAATGCTGAGGCTGGGACAGCGTCGGGTTCAACGCGATTCGCGGCGGGGGGAAGAGGGCGATCCTTGGCGGTCACAGCGGTCGTCGGGGGCAAGGCCGGCACAGATCCCTCCAGCTTGGAGGTGAACGGCTCCCGACACCAGCGCGAGGAGCCAGACTGTTGTCAACGGTCTGTGCCGCCTGACACGAAGCGCACGTGGATGGGGCCACCATCCCCCCCCCGGGCCATGGTTAACGTTCGCCTCCATCCCGCGACGCGGGAGGCGACTGATCACGCCATGCCCGCACAGCCTCCAACCTTCAGCCCCGGTCAGCTGGCGCAGGCCCGAGCGGCGGTTCGCCTGTTGAGCCAGGCCTCCGCCTGGAGCGGTCATCTGCCGGTGCTACTGCTGAATCGCTGCTGGCTGCGCCTGAGTGTCGTGGCCGTGGAGCGCCTGGCGCTGGAGCTGCCTCCTGATGTGAGCCGCGCCGCGCCGGAGCTGGAGCGCTGGCGCAGCCTGGTGGAAGCGGGACATCCCCCCTGGCAAGCCCAGCAGATCTGCTGGCAGGAATACGGAGCGGAAGCGTGCCACGAGGCCCTGCGCCGGTTCTGGAGCGCCCAGGAAGCCCACACCCATGGCTGGACCCTGGATCGCTATCTCGGTCTTCTGGCCGAGTATCGCCACAGCTTCACCAGTGGCTCTCCCCGGGTCCTGCCCCTGGTCGTGCTTGCCCGCCCGGTGGCAGAGGGGTCCACCCCATCGGCTGTCGAGGACCATGGGCTGTTCTGGCTGCGTCCGGATCTCACCATCGTCGAGCGGGCGATGCGTCACACTTGCGCCTGAAATCCCCCTGGCGGCATGGCCGAAGGCACTCCCTCCCCCTATCCCTCCGAGCGCCATCGCTCGGATGACTCTCCCCGTGGCGAGCGCTCCACAGGGGCTCGGGAAGGCGGATTTCGCATCCGTCTGAGCGACAACGAGATGCGCTCGGCCCGGGCTCTTCAAGAAGCCTTCGGCCTGCGCTCCACCGTGGCCGTGCTCGGCTTTGCCCTGCGCACCCTGGGCCAGCAGCTGGAAGATGGACAACTTGCGGAATTGGTTGAGCAGCATCGGTCGCAGGCCTCCAGCCGGTCCGGTTCCGGCGAGGGAGGTGGCCGTGGCGAGGGGCGACGGGAGCGATCGGAGGGGCGCGGTGGCGGTGGCGGTGGCGGTGGCCGCTGGCAGGAGGGCCGTGGC
>JBJOHB010000044.1:0-7627 GCA_046047915.1 Cyanobacteriota bacterium | reverse complement strand
CCGAACCGGTGTTTGTGATTGCCCAGGCCCGGCGTGTCGCCGACGCGCTCGGGCTCGAGATCGGCGAGTCGATCGACCGACTGCGCCGTTGTGAGAGCTTCGGCAGCCAAGCTCCCGCCCTTAGGCCCGAGGCGTTTGCCCGTTCGGCGGCCCAGGCCCAGGCCCATGCCCAGGTCCAGGTTCAGGCCCCAACCCAAACCGCCGCCCCCGCCCCTGTGGTGCCGGCGAGGGCCGGTGGTTTGCGTGCCGTGGGATGGGTCTTGCTGGTGGCTCTGGGCGCAGGCATCAGCATTGCGGCCTGGCAGCTGCAGCGCCGGCCGCTGCCGCCCCCAGCCGTGCCCGCATCGGCACCTGTCCAGGCCCCGGCCGAGCCCGTGCTGGTGCTGCAGGCGCGCCAACCCAGTTGGCTCGAGGTGCGCAGCCAGCCCGGCGGCGCCGTTCTGTTTCGCGGCACCCTGGTCGGTGAGCGGCGCTTTGCCCTTGGTCAGGGTCTGCGGGTGTTGGCGGGTCGCCCCGATCAGGTGTTGGTCAGCCAGGGCAGCAGCGCTCCCCAGGCCTTGGGACCGATCTCGGCCGTGCGCTGGTTCAGCTTTGGGGCTGGTTTGAAGCGGTGACGTTGAGCTCCAAACCGCAGGCTTCCTGCACCGCGTCGCTGCAGGCCTGCAGGCTCCAGCGCTCCAGGCTCAGATCAACCGGGCCCTCGGCGCTGTTTGGCGCGATGGCCAGCAGCTGAATCGGCAGTACGCGGCCGTCGGCCTGACCTCCCCGCGGCGCCTGCACCAGCAGCTGCTCGATCACGGCTTGGGGGCGGCGATCGAGCGCCGCCGCTAGGCGCAGCAGCAGGGCCATCGAGGCGACGGTCTGGCGGGCGGCACGACCTTCGATCAGTTGCCAGGCCTCGTGGCGCTTCTTCGGCAGGCTGCGGCGGTGGTAGCGGGCGATCGCCGCGACCATCAGGTGTTCGGCCTCGGTGTAGCCCAGCAGTTCGCCATGGCGGATCAGGTACCAGCTGTGTTTGTGGTACGCGCCGATGTTGATGTGTTGGCCGCAGGTGTGCAGCATCGCCGCTGCCCACAGCAGCTGGCGGCCGTCGCCGGCGTCCTGGTGCAGCAGACCCTGGGTCTGGTCGTACAGCGAGAGCGCGTGGGCCGCGACCCGCTCGGCCCTGGGCAGGTCCACCCCAAAGCCCCGGGCCAGATGCAGGACCGTGCGTTCGCGGATCGTGCTTTGAAAGGCAAAGCGGTCGTCCAGCAACTGGTTGCGCAGCATCCAGTCGACGATCAGGCCCTCCCGCAGTGCCCGGTCGCAGATCACCAGGTCCGGGATCTGCAGCATGGCCATCGTGGTCTGCAGGATCAGGGCACCGGGCACGATGATTTCGGCGCGGCGCTCGTTCAGCCCGGGCAGGGCCTTGCGTTGCTCCGGTGTCATCGCCACCAGCCGGTTGACCAGCTGGTCGACACGCTCACGGCTCAGGCGGTAGCCCTGCAGCTTGAGCGGCGGCCTGGGATCGTCGGCCGCCGCCAGACTCGCCAGGGCCATGGCGGTGCCGCTGGTGGCCACCAGCTGGGGCCGTTCGCCGGTTTTAAGGGCGCCCTTGATCTGGGCCACCGCCGGATCGATGGCCCCCTGGATGTAAGCGATCAGAAACGAGCGTCGGCTGGCCGGCAGCGGGTCCTGCTGGCAGAACTCCCGGTGCAGCCTGACGGCGCCGATGCGGCTGCTGCTAAGCACCCGGGCGTCGTGGCTGTCCGCCAGGATCAGTTCGGTCGAGCCACCGCCGATGTCCATGATCAGGTGGGGCTGCTCGCCGAAGCGCATGCCCGACAGCACGCCCAGATAGATCAGACGGGCTTCCTCGGGACCGCTGACCAGATCCACATCGAGCCCGAGCTGCTCCTGCACCGTGCCGAGGAAGTCCCTGCCGTTGGGGGCCTCGCGCACGGCGCTGGTGGCTGCGGTCACGATCTGTTCAACCCCGTGACTCTGGGCCAGGTCCCGGCAGTGGCGCAGGGTCTGCAGGGCCCGTTCGATCGCGGCAGGCGTCAGGTCTCCCCGCTCCTGGTCGCGCTCGCCGAGGCGGGTGGTCGACTTTTCGGCCACGACCACGTTGAAGCTGCCGAGGGCAGGATCCACCGCCGCGACCAGCAGGTGGGTCGAATTGGTGCCGATGTCGATGGCGGCGACCCGACGGATCTCGCTTTTGGGGGCCTGGGGCATCGCAGCACGTCCGCGGCGCCACTTTGCCATTGCCCCCTTCAGCCAAAACCCCGGCTGCTGGTGCTGCGGCCTTCGCCGCTGGCCCCACCGGCCTTGCCACCGAAACGGCGGGTCTGCCAGGGAAGGGCTTCAACGCTGTCACCGGGGTCCCGCTGGCGCCAGCGCAGACACAGGGTCCGCTGGCCGGGTTCAAAGCGCACCGACCAGTCGAGCAGTTGCTCGGAACCCAGACCCGCGGCCAGGGTCTCGAGTGCTGCCAGGACCTGACGCAGCTGGGTTGGGGTGGCACCGGCCTTGAGGGCCTCCTTGAGTTCCTGCTCCTTGGCTGAACTGCGCAGTCGGGTGCGGCCCATGGCTGCACTGCCGAATTCCCCATCGCCCGCGTCCTCTGGCGCACCCGGCTCCAGGGAGCCGTAGCGATAGGTCGAGCTACCACCGAAGCTGCTGCGGGTGCTTTTGCGGGTGTGCCACGCCATGGTTTCAACCTAATCGGGTTGTCCAGGGCGGTAGCTTGCGCCCAGCTGGCCTAAGCCGATGCAGGAGCGTGGAGCGCGTGTCTGGCTCGAGCTGCTGCGCTGGCACAAGCCCAGCGGCCGGTTGATCCTGTTGATCCCGGCGGGTTGGAGCCTCTGGCTGACCCCGGCGGTGCCGCCATCGACTCCCCTGCTGCTCTGGCTGCTGGTCGGTGCGTTAGCGGTCAGCGGTGCCGGTTGCATCGCCAATGACCTCTGGGACCGGCGCATCGATCCCCAGGTCAGCCGCACCGCCTCCAGACCCCTGGCGGCCGGCCGCATCGGTGTGCCTGCCGCCGTTGGTCTGCTGCTGCTCTGTCTGCTACTGGCCCTGGCGGTGGTGTTGGCGCTGCCGCCTGACGCGCGCGGCCTGTGCCTGGCCCTGGCGGTGGCCACCCTGCCGCTGGTGCTGCTGTATCCCTCGGCCAAACGGTGGTTTGGCTATCCCCAGGCCGTGCTGGCCCTCTGTTGGGGGTTTGCTGTGCTGATCCCCTGGGCCGCGGCCACCGGCTCGCTGGCGGGAGGCTGGCCCCTGGCCCTCTGCTGGCTCGCGACGGTCGTTTGGACCTTCGGATTTGACACGGTCTATGCCATGGCCGATCGGGTTGACGATCGCCGGCTCGGGGTTCGCAGCAGCGCCCTGAGCCTCGGTTCGGCGTCCGTTGCCGCGGTCGGCGCCTGTTACGGCCTGGCCTGGTTGGCCCTGGGGCTGGCGGCGGCGAGTCAGCCGCTGCACTGGCCGTTTTGGCCGCTGTGGATCCTGGCTGGGCTGGGCCTGGCCCGCGAGGTGCTGCTGCTGCACCGCGCCGAGCACGGTCGTCAGCCCCAGGGCACCCCCGGCGGTGGCTTCTATGGCCGCCAGTTTGTGCATCAGGTCCAGCTGGGCGCCCTGCTGCTGCTGGCCCTGATCGTTGGCCGCAGCTGAGGGCAGCGATGCACGCCAGCCCCTTGCTGCCGCCCCCCTGGCCCGTGCCCCTGCAACCGGGTGATCGGGTCAGGCTGGTGGCGGCCAGTTCGGCCCTGACTGCGCTCAGCCAGGATCGCCTGCAGGCCGGGGTGGCCCTGCTGCGCCAGTGGGGCCTGCAGGTCGAGCCTTCGGATGCGCCCCAACGGCGTTGGGGTTACTTGGCCGGCCGTGATCGCGACCGCCGCGCCGATCTGACCCTGCCCCCGCCCGGCGGCAGCCCAGCGCCAACCCTGTGGGCCTGCGTGCGGGGCGGCTGGGGGGCGGCGCGGCTGCTCGAGAACCCGGCCCTGGTCCAGCCACAGGGATGGCTGCTGGGGTTTTCGGATGTCACCAGCCTGCTGTGGGCCCGCCTGGCCCAAGGCCTGGGGGGCGGGGTCCATGGGCCGTTGTTGACCACCCTGGCGGCCGAACCGGCCTGGAGTCAGGAGCGACTGCGGCAGGTGTTGTTCGGTGAGCCGACCGCCGATCTCAGCGGCCAGACCTGGCAGCCGGGGGTGGCCTCTGGTCCCCTGCTGGTGGCCAACCTGACCGTGGCCACCCATCTGCTGGGCACGCCCCACTGCCCGGCGCTGGCCGGCGCGATTCTGGTGCTCGAGGACGTGGGCGAGGCCCCCTACCGGCTCGACCGACTGTTGACCCACTGGCGCCTCAGCGGGGCCCTGGCCCAACTGGCCGGTTTGGCTTTCGGACGGTTCGACGCCTGTGAGGATCCCGATGGCGAGGGCTTCAGCAGCCTCGAGGTGCTGCGCGAACGCACCGCCGACCTGGGCATCCCCGTGCTGGGCGGGTTGCCGCTCGGCCATGGCGAGGCCGGCAATGCCGCCCTGCCCCTGGGGGTGATGGCGCGGCTGGATGCCGATGCCGGTCGGCTCAGCCTGCTGGGCGGGCGCTGAGCACGGCCGCGGCAATCGTCAGATCAAAGGGTGTGGTCAGCTTGATGTTCGAGGCCGGCGCCTCGAGCACCTGCACCGCCAGGCCAAGCCGCTCGAACAGGGCCGCGTCGTCGGTCACCTGCCAGCCTTCGCGGCTGGCGGTGGCATGGGCGGCCCGCAGCTGTTCCACCGGGAACCCCTGGGGCGTCTGGGCGGCCCAGAGCGCACTGCGCTCGGGTGTGGCGGTGATGCTGCCGCCGGCATCGACCTGCTTGATCGTGTCGGTCACCGGCGTTGCCGCGATCACGGCGCGGCCGGCCTGCACCGCTGCGGCGCAGCGGGCCAGCAGCTCGGGTTCCACCAGACAGCGGGCGCCGTCGTGAATCAGCACGCCGCTGGCCTCGGGGGGCAGGGCCGCCAGCCCGCGGCTGACCGACTCCTGACGGGTGTCGCCGCCGAGGATCCACTGCACGGGTTTGTTGGGGACCGCCGCCGCCACGATCGCGGCAATGGCTGCGGCATCGATGGGTTGACCGACCAGTCCCACCCAGCTGATCGCCTCACAGCGCAGCGCCGCGTCCAGGGTCCAGGCCAGCACCGGTCGTCCGGCAACGTCCAGCAGCAGCTTGTTGCCGCTGGCCCCCATGCGCCGCCCGGAACCGGCCGCGGCGATCAGCAGATGCACAGGCAACCTCCCATTGGCATCACCCCTAACAAGACATTTGATTTGCGCTCCATACAATCAGGCCATCGAGCCGCCCGCCTGTTGCCATGCGCGCCCTGTTTCTGATTCCGGGCGATGCGGTGCGCCAGCTGCAGGCTTTGCCCGCCGTCGCCGCGGTGGCCGACCAGCTGTCCGCCCAGGTTCAGGTGGTCTGTGCCCCGGCGGTGGCCCCCTGCTGGGGGCTGTTGCCGGCGGTCGAGAAGGTCATTTCCTTTGACTTCGCCGTCGCAACCCTGGCCGACTGGGCCAATCTGCTCGGTTCGGTGCGGGAGCCCGATTTTCAGTTGAGCATCAACCTGGCCAGCGGCCGCCAGGTCGATCTGATGCTCTCGATGAGCCACATCCCCACCCGCATCGCCGCGGCGGGATTTTCGGCCACCGAGACGGTCACCCCATCGGCCGCTGGGTGGCCGGACCAAAACCTGGAGGCCTATCTCAGGCCCGTCGGGGTGAGCCTCGATGCCGCGGCCTTTCGCCTGACCCTGCCCCGGGCCGCCCTGGACCAGGCGGCTGCCCAGCTGCCGGCGGGCGACGGCCCGCTGCTGCTGCTGGCCCCCCGCGGCGACGCCAGCGACTGGCCGGCTGCCCAGTGGCAGGCCTTGCCGGCGTTGATCCGGCAGCGGCTGCCCGGGCTGCGCAGCCTGACCCTGCCGGCCCCGGCGGGCGCCAACCTGCGCAGCCGTGCGGCGCAGCTGGCGGCGGCCGACGTGGTGCTAGCCAGCGATGGCCCCACGGTCGAATTGGCCCTGCTGCTGGGGCTTCCCCTGGTGGCCCTGGGCCGCAGCCCCAGCAGCCTGCCGGCCCGTCAGGGGGTGCAGGGGCTGGCCGATGCCGACGCGCTGGCGGCGCTGCAGCCCGGGCCGGTGCTGGCGGCCCTGGGTCTGGCTTGAGCGCGCACGTTGATGCCCTGGTCCCTGCCGCGGGTGGGCTTGCCCCGGTCCCGCCGGCCACCATCCACCCGTTCGCGCTGGCCCTGGGTCACCCCCTTGTTGGCCCTGTTCCTCGTGGTCAACGGCTCGGCCCTGGGCTACCGCCTGAGCGAGGGCTGGGACTGGGGGGACTGCTATTGGATGGTGGCGATCACCATCCCCACCATCGGCTACGGCGAGGTGGAACCGCTGTCGTCAGCCGGCCGTTTCGTCACCGTGTTTTCGGTGGTGGGTGGACTGGTGGTGGTCCAGTTGTCGGTGCAGAGCCTGCTCGGTCTCTCGGAGGCCGGCTATTTCAGGCGCTTGCGCCGTCGTCGTTTTCTCAACTGGGTGCAGACCATGAATGAGCACGTGATCCTGTGCGGTTACGGCCGCATCGGTCGCGAAATCGGCGAGCAGATCAGCCGAGAAGGGGTTGAGCTGTTGGTGGTGGAGATGGATCCCGAGCGCAAGCAGGCCGCCGAGGAGGCTGGTCTGCCGGTGCTGATGGCCGATGCCACCCTCGACGAGACGCTGCTGGAAGCCGGCATCCACCGTTGCCGCAGCCTGGTGGCGGCCTTGCCCAGCAATGCGGCCAACCTGTACGTCGTGCTCAGTGCCAGGGGGTTGGCCCCCCGCTGCCGCCTGATCGCGCGCTCCGACAGTGACGAAGCGGCCCGCAAGCTGCGCCAGGCCGGCGCCGACCAGGTGGTCAGCCCCTATGTGGCCGGTGGCCGCACCATGGCGGCCACCGCCCTGCGGCCCTTGGCGGTCACGTTCATGGAGCTGCTGGCCGGCACCGACTGCGAAGTGGAGGAGTTCCGGCTCTCGGACGACCCCCAGAAGCTGGGCCCGCTCAACGGTCGCAGCCTCAATGACCTGGAGCTGCGGCGGCGCACCGGGGCCCTGGTGCTGGCGATCCGCAACCCCGAACCCGATCTGCTCAATCCCTACACCTACAAAGGCAGCGAGTACAGCCCTGGCGAGCCCAACCTGATCGCCAACCCCGGTGGCGAGGTGACCCTGGCGCCGGGCCAGCTGCTGGTGGTGATGGGCAGCCAGCAGCAGCTCGAGGCCTTCGGTTCCCTGCTGGGACCGGCATTGGTCAGCATCGATGCCCTGCGCGAGTAGGTCCGCCCGCGCACATACGATCGCCACCAGCTCTGCACCGCCCGACTGCCATGACCAACCCTGCAGCCCCTTTGATGGGCCAGGTCGCGCTTGTCACCGGCGCCAGCCGCGGCATCGGTGCCGCGATTGCCAGCGAGCTTGCCGCTGCCGGTGCCACGGTGGTGGTCAATTTCGCCAGCTCGCCCGAGGCGGCCGCGGCGGTCGTGGCCCAGATCGAGGCGGCTGGCGGTAAGGCCTGGAGCCATCAGGCCAACGTCGCCGATGAAGGGCAGGTGGAGGCGATGGTCAAAACC
>JBJOHB010000043.1:0-3173 GCA_046047915.1 Cyanobacteriota bacterium | reverse complement strand
GCCCGCTGCGCCCCCACGGTTTGCGCCCCCACTGTTGAGGATGCGCAGCGCCGCCATGGCGGCCCCATAGCCGTTGTCGATGTTGACGACGCTGAGGCCTGGCGCGCAGCTGGCGAGCATGCCGTGCAGGGCAGCCTGGCCGCCGGCACTGACGCCATAGCCAACCGAGACCGGCACGGCGATCACCGGCTGGGGCAGCAGCCCGGCCACCACGGTGGGCAGGGCCCCTTCCATGCCGGCGCAGGCGATCAGTACCCGGGCGCGGCGCAGCTGCTCGAGCCGGCCCAGCAGGCGCTGCAGGCCCGCCACGCCCACATCGAGCACCAGCTCGGTCTGGATGCCGTGGGCTAGCAGGCTCAGTTGGGCCTCGGCGGCCACCGCCAGATCGCTGCTGCCGCCTCCGAGGATGGCCACCGTGCCCAACGACCGGTCGGGGGCAGGCAGCGCTGCGCTCACCAGGCAGCGCGCCTCGGCGTCGTAGCGCACGGTGGCATGGCCCAACCGGGTCAACAGGCTCAGCACGGCTGTGGCTTTGTCTGCATCGATGCGGGTGGCGAGGATCAACCCGCCGGCCCGCTCCAGGGTGTCGATGATGCGCACCAGCTGGTCAATGCTCTTGTGTTCGCCCCAGATCGCCTCGACCATGCCCAGGCGGCTGCGGCGCTCCAGATCGAGCTGGTGATCGTCGGTCGTCATCGCCCCTCCCAGAGCTTCGGTGCTGTCATTGCGGCAGCAACTCCCCTTCAAACAGCAGCGGGAAGGGATTGCCCTGCTGGCTGCCGGTGAGATGCTGGGCCAGCTGCTCAAAGCGTTGTTGCACCAAGGCGATCTCCTGATCGGGGATCGTCTGCCAGTCGGCGCGGCTGCGCCAGTGGATCAGCAGGGTGCCCTCTTCCCGCTCGGGGTCCCACAACAGCTGGCGATCGAGAAAGCCCGGCTGGGCCTCGAGCCAGGGTTCCCAGCTGCCGCGCTCGGCCTGAATCCAGGCCTGGACGGCCTCGGCCGGCACCTTGACGCGCAGGTGCTCGACCAGCACCACGTCGTAGTCGCCTGATGCTGCCAGGGTTGGGGGGGTGCCGGGCAGCAGCAAGCCGCCTAGCAGCAGCGCCAGGGCCAGCAGTGCATTGATCCAGCGGCGGTGCCCCCATCCAGCCATGGCGAGCCAGTCAGTTGCGGCTCAGCAGCGCCACGGCGTGACAGCTGATGCCCTCTTCGCGGCCCTCGGCTCCCAGGTGCTCGTTGGTGGTGGCCTTGACGCCGACCTGGTCGGCCTCGACCCCCAGGCGGGCGGCGATGGCCCCGGCCATCGCGTCGATGTGGGGCTTGAGCTTGGGTCGCTCGGCGACGATCACGCTGTCGATGTTGACCACACTCCAGCCCCGCTGCTGCACCAGCTCGTGCACCTGCTCGAGCAGCACCAGGCTGTCGGCCCCCTTCCAACGGGGATCCTCAGGCGGAAAGTACTTGCCGATGTCGCCCAACGACAGGGCACCCAGCAGGGCATCCATGATGGCGTGCACCAGCACGTCGGCATCGCTGTGGCCATCGAGTCCCAGCCCCGCGGGATGCTCGAGCCGCTGGCCCCCCAGGATCAGTGGCCGACCTGGCACCAGCCGGTGAATGTCGTAGCCGTTGCCAATGCGCAGCTGCATGGGGCGGGGGTTGGGCCTGGCTCAGACCCTATCGCCGTCACTGCTGCTCCTGCTGCTGCCCCTGCCAGCGGGCATAGAGATCGGGCCGGCGCTCTTGGGTGCGCTGCTGTTGCTGCTGGGACCGCCAGCGTTCAATCGCTCCGTGGTCACCGCTGCGCAGCACCGCTGGCACCGTCATGCCGCGAAAGTCGGCCGGTCGGGTGTAGTGGGGGTGCTCCAGCAGGCCAGCGCTGTGGCTCTCGTCGTCAAGGCAGCTGGCGGTGCCGACCGTGCCCGGCAGCAGTCGCACCACCCCATTGATGATGACGGCGGCGGGGAGCTCGCCACCGGTCAGCACGAAGTCACCCAGGGAGACTTCTTCGTCGGCCAGGCTGCGGATGCGCTCGTCGAAGCCTTCGTAGTGGCCGCAGAGCAGCACCAGCTGGTCGTAGTCCGTGGCCCAGCGGCGCAGATCGGCTTGCTCAAGCACCTTGCCCTGGGGGCTCATCAACAGGGTGCGGCGCCTTGGCAGCACCGGGATCGCCTCGACGGCCGCAAACACCGGTTCGGGCTTCAGCACCATGCCCGCGCCGCCGCCGTAGGGCTCGTCATCAACCTTGCGGTACTTGTCAGTTGCGTAGTCGCGCGGGTTGTGGGTGTGCAGCCCGGCGATGCCGGCCTCAAACGCCCGGCCGATCACCCCCAGGCCCAGCAGGGGGGCGAGGGCCTCAGGGGCCAGGCTCACCACATCGAGGCGCATCGCTTCAGGTGGCGGGCCGGCTCACCCGGCGAATCTCTGAACTGAAGCTGGCCCGGCCAGGGGACCCGTCGGCGCGGGTTTCGACCGTTGAGCGCAGGCGCAGGTTCGGCTTGGTGAACCAGATCTTTTCGCTCAGCTCGCCGTCGGAGGTGCTGATCACCAGTTCCAGACTGCCGTCGGGCCACAAGGTCCATCGGCCGGTTGGCCGGTCTGGTTCAGGTTGAGCGCTGGAGCCGTTGGCTAGGCCGTCGCTGTTGAAACGGCCGTCGCTGCTGAAATGGCCGTCGCTGCTGAACCTCACCTGCGTCAGCTGCCCCGGAGCGGCCTTGGTGGAGACCCCCAAACCGCCCGGTTCGCCGACCTGATCCGGGCTCAGATAGACGATGCTCAGCTCAGCCCGTTCACTGCTGTGCCAGTCCTCGCCCTTGCCCTCGCCCTCAGCGGGGTCGGCGGCTACCGCGTTCAGTCCAAGTGTCAGTTGGCTGCGCAGGCTGAGCCATTCGCCGGCACAGAACCGCAGAAACGCGTCGATGCTGGTTGGCGGGAAGTCTTGTTGGGGTTGCTGCTGGGTTGAGTCCGCAGCTGTAGTGGCGTTGGTCTGGCTCGTGGCCGGCGCAGTCAGAGGGGTGTCGCTCATGGCGGGGATTCTCTCAGCCCCCTGCCGATCTCGGCACATCCGCATCACGGCACACATGCATCACGGCACGGCTGCATCACTGCACGCCCGCATCAGGGCACGGCTGCATCACGGCATCGAGATCGGCATGGGGCCAAGATCACCC
>JBJOHB010000042.1:0-7366 GCA_046047915.1 Cyanobacteriota bacterium | reverse complement strand
CTGATCAGCGGCCGATCCGATCTCGGATCACTCCCCAGGAGCCCAGGCCCAGCGTTCAGCCCAGACCCGCCGGAGTTGTCTTGGTCTCTGCTTCACCGCACGCGACATCCCAACCGCCCCTGCCCAGCGCGACCACGTTGCGCCTGGAGCGGCCCGAGTCCAACCGCGACCAACAGCTGCGTGCAGGCCTGCGCTCACCCCGCACGCCCCTGCCCAGTCGCCAGCGCAAGCTCAAGGGCGGCACCACCAGCTTCATGCTGGTGATGCATGTGCTGGCGGTGGTGGCGCTGCTGCCCCGGTTCTGGAGCGTGCAGGCCGTCGTGGCCCTGGCGGTTCTGTACTGGACCACGGTGCTGGGGGTGACCTTGGGACTGCACCGGCTGGTGGCGCACCGCAGCTTTGTTGCCCCGACCTGGCTGGAGCGGGTGCTGGTGCTGATGGGCACCCTGGCCTGCCAGAGCGGTCCGATCGAATGGGTGGGACTGCACCGCCACCACCACCGCTATTCGGATCAACCCAACGACCACCACGATGCTGGCCGTGGGCTGTGGTGGGCCCACAGCGAATGGATGTTGCATCAGATCCCGGCTCTGGAGCACGTCCAGCGATTGACTGGGGATCTGCAGAGAGATCCGTTCTATCGCTGGCTGGACCGCTGGTTCCTGCTGGTGCAACTGCCCCTGGGCGTGGCGCTGTACTGGTACGGCAACGCCGCAGGGGTGCACGGCGGCGGCCTGGGGCTGGTGCTGTGGGCGATTCCCCTGCGCCTGGTGCTCGTCTATCACGTCACCTGGTTGGTGAATTCGGCCACCCACGCCTTTGGCTATCGCAACTTTGACAGCCCCGACCTGTCGCGCAACTGCTGGTGGGTGGCACTCCTGAGCTTCGGCGAGGGCTGGCACAACAACCACCACGCCCACCAACACTCGGCCCGCCATGGCCTGCGCTGGTTTGAGCTCGACATCACCTGGCTGCACATCGTGCTGCTGCGCAAGCTGGGCCTGGCCCGCCGCGTCCGGCTGGCCCCCCACCCAGGCCGCTGAAGCGAGCCCCGCTTACAAGTCAGATCCCAGCTGAGCGCGGATGGCGGCGGCCAGGTCGTTGCTTCCTGTGCCGACCTGGCCCTGTTGTTGCAGTTGGTTGGCCTTGGCCCGCAACAGCTCCAGAAACTGGTCGGCCTCCAGCTCGTCCTCGCCGGCGGCCCCCAGGGCCGCCAGGGTGCTGCGCAGGTCGGGCAGCTCGGCGTTGAGCTCGCCTGCGCTGTAATCGCGCTGGCCGGCCATCACCTCGGCAAAGCGGTCCCGGCGCAGACGCTTGTTGACCGGGTAGGCCGCCAGCAGCTGGTCGCGGCACAGGCGCCAGGGCCGGCCGGCGGTGAACACCTGGGCCAGGGCCGCGCTCAGGGCGGCCGCCTCGGTTTCGGCGATGCGCAGATCAAACGCCGCCGGGGGCTGGCGCTGGCCCACGAACACCTCGAGCAGCTCGCCGGGGCCCAGCACCGGGCCGCCGCTGCCCTGCACCGGCAGGCTCGAGGCTTCGAGCGCATCGATCAGCTCGGGCTGGCCCATCAAACGCTGGCGCAGACCGTTAGTCAGGCGCCCAGCAGGGGCTTCTGTCGCCAGCAGCTGGTTGATGCGGCCCAGGGCCAGAAACACCTCGGGGCCTGGCGAGGCGAGCTTGCCGTTGCGCAGCATCGACAGCTGGCTGTTGTGCACCCGGCCCAGGTCGAGGGTCTCGGCCAGGGCGGGCAGCACCCGGTGGCTCCAGCCGTTGCGCTCGTGCCAGACGCGGATCAGATGGGCAAACGCCACACGACCCGCAGCCAGATCCTCGCGATACCCCATGGACCGTTTGCCTGATACGGATTCGTATTGCTACCATTTTAAGCGATCAATCCGGAGTCGGTCCTTCATGACCGCCACATCCCTGGCCCGCCCTGCATCCGGCCCCGCCGCCCGCAGCACCCGCAAGCCGGCCTTCATCAACACCGGCGGCGCCGGCGCCCTGCGGGCTAACGCCCTGCACCGCCCCCGTCGCGGTGAACCCCAGGCCGAGATCCCCAAAGGCAAGCGCCTGGGCACGGTCCTGTTCATGGCGGCCATCCATGTGCTGGCGGTGGTCGCCCTGCTGCCCCAGTTTTGGAGCGTGCCCGCCGTGGCCAGCTTTCTGGTTCTGTACTGGGTGACCGCCTGCCTGGGGGTGACGATCGGCTACCACCGGCTGCTGAGCCACCGCAGCTTCAAGGTGCCCCAGTGGCTGGAGCGCTTCTTCGCCACCTGCGGCGCCCTGAGCTGCCAGCACGGCCCAATCGACTGGGTGGGACTGCACCGCCACCACCACAAGTTCTCGGACACCGAGGTCGATCACCACACCAGCCTCAAGGGCTTCTGGTGGAGCCACATGGGCTGGATGTTCGACGAGATCCCGGCAATGGCCGCCGTGCCCCGGCTCACCGGCGACCTGGCCAAGGACCCCTACTACCGCTGGTTGAACACCTGGTTCCTGGCGCTGCAGCTGCCCCTGGCAGCCCTGCTGTTCTGGATCGGCACCGCCACCGGCGCCGGCGGCTGGGCCCTGGTGCTGTGGGGCATCCCCCTGCGCCTGGTGATCGTTTATCACTGCACCTGGCTGGTGAACTCGGCCACCCACTGCTGGGGCCGCGCCGTCCATGACAGCGGCGACCAGTCCAGGAACAACCCCTGGGTGGCAGCCCTCACCTTCGGTGAAGGCTGGCACAACAACCACCACGCCTTTCCCCACTCGGCCCGCCACGGCTTTGGCCGCCAGATCGACCTGACCTGGCAGCACATCCGCCTGATGCGCCGCCTGGGACTGGCCACCCAGGTGCGCCTGCCGGCCGCGGCCCGGGGCTAAGAGTCCCAGGCCCTCAGAGACGACGCAGAGATTCTGCCTTGTCCTGGAACGAGCCCAGCAACAACTGCAGATAGGAGACCTTGCGCAGCTTGATGTTGGCCGTCAATGACATGCCGACCTGCAAGGGCAGAACCTGTCCACTGCGCAGCCTGAACTGCTGGGAATTCAACCGGACCGTGGCTGGAAAGCGGTAGGTCTGTTTGAGTTGATCCGGCGGCAGTGCATCGGAACCAATGCTGCTGAGGCTGCCCTGCAACACCCCGAAATCGGTCGAGGGAAACGAGTCGATCGAGATCTCGGCAGGGCGGCCCACGCGCACAAAACCAATATCAGAACTGTCGATCTCGACCTTGGCCTGCAAAGCCGAGAAGGGCACGATCTTCATCACCGGCTCGCTGGTCTGGGCCACAAACCCCTGACCCTTCGGCTTGAGATCAAACACGACACCGTCAACCGGTGACCGCAGATCCTGATAGCGAATGTTGATCGTCAACTCGGTCAGCTTGCTGCGCAGCTCCGCCAGCTCTCCCTGCAACTGCTGGATGGACTGCTCGAGGATGGCGGTCTGACGCAAGCGGTCAACTGCATTTTTCTCGATCTCCCCTTCCACCTCGCGAACCTTGTTGCGCTGCTGCAGGTACTGGAGCTCGGAGGTGGCCCCATTTTTCTGAAGGCTGTCCAGGCGACGCAGAATCTGGTTCTCCAGTTCCAGGTTGCGGCCCAGCACCCTCTGTTGGGTCTCGTTGAGATTGAGATAGCGGTTCAACTCAACCTGTTTGAGGCGCAACTGCTGTTGCTTGGCCGCGATGCCCGCCCGAATGCTGCGCTCGCGGTCCACGGTGGCCTCGTTGTCCAGCCGCATCAGGATCTGACCCTGACGCACCCGTTGGCCATCCTTGACCAGGATCTGATCCAGCACGCCACCGACGGGCATTTGCACGGTCTTGACATCGCCTACGGGCTCCAACTTGCCGGGGGCCACAACCACTTCGTCGGTCTTGGCCAGGGCCAACCAGGCAAGGGCCGCACCAGTGGTGCCCAACAGCACCCAGATGATTGTGCGCACCAGAAAGCGGGATTGCTGCAGGCCCAGTTCCTCGCGGTTGGTCTGCACGCGGCGCTCGATGGCGTTCTGGGCAGCCCGCACCAGGGCGCCTGGGGTTCTCAGGGGTGGCATCAGACGCTCTCCTGCTGGCGATAAAGGGCGAAATAGCGACCGCGCTGGTCCATCAACTCGTTGTGGGTTCCCACTTCGGTGATGGCACCGTCGTGCAGCATCACGATGCGATCAGCACGGCGGATCGTCGACAGCCGATGGGTGATGAAGAAGACCGTGCTGTGCTTGCGATTGTCCAGCAGGTTGTCGCAGACCCGACGCTCGGTGTCGTAATCGAGGGCACTGGTGGCCTCATCCAGCACCAACAGCCGCGGCTTGGACAGCAGGGTGCGGGCCAGGGCAAGGCGCTGCCGCTGACCACCCGAAAGGTTGGCACCCCGTTCACCGACGTTGGCGCTGTAACCACCGGGCAGCTCCATGATGAAGTCATGGGCACAGGCCAGGCGCGCCGCCTCGACGATGGCGTCGCTGCTGGCGTCCGGATCGGTCAGGGCGATGTTCTCGGCCACTGACCCGGTGAACAGCAGCGGCTCCTGAGGCACGATGCCGATCTGGCGCCGCAGCGAATAAAGCTCGACCTTGTCAATGTCATACCCGTCAACAAACACCCGACCGCTGGCCGGTGAATAAAGCCGGGACAACATTTTGGTGAGGGTGCTTTTGCCACTGCCGCTCTGGCCCACCACGCCGACAAAGGTGCCGGCGGGGATGGACAGGTCGATGTGATTCAGCACCAGGGGAGCCTGGGGTTGAAACGCGAAGCAGACCTGGTCAAAGCGCACCTCGCCGGCAATCGGCGGCAGGGGAATCTTGGCCTTGTCGGCATCATCCGATTCCTCGGGAGTGTCGACCACATCAGCCAGGCGTTCGAACGACACCTTCAGTTCCTGAATCGTCTGCCAGATCGAAGAGAGCCGCAGCAGGGGCTGGGTGACATAACCAGCAATGATGCGGAAGGCGATCAACTGCCCCAAACTCATCTCACCCTTGAGCACCAGGGTGGCCCCCACCCAGAGCACCAACAGCTGGGAGAGCTTCTGCAGCACCTGGGAGGTTTCGGTCAGGGCCGTGCCGGTGACGGTCTTTTCAAAGGCACGGCTGATGTACTTGCTGTAGAGGCCCTGCCACTTCCAGCGGCTGATCATCTCGACGTTCTGGGCCTTGACGGTCTGGATGCCAGTCAAGACTTCGACCAGATGGCTCTGGGTGCGGGCGTTCTCCTGGGCGGTGTCGCGGTACTGACGGCGAAACAGCGGCGCGCCCACCACGGTCAGACCGATCTGAATCGGCAGCACGCACAGGGCGATCAGGGTCAACAACCAGCTGTAGAACAGCATGACGACGATGTAGATCACCGAGAACGCGGTGTCGAGCAGCGTTGTCAGGGCCTGACCGGTCAGGAAATTGCGGATCTTCTCGAGCTCAGCGATGCGGGTACCGAGCTCGCCGACCGGTCGGCGGTCAAAGTAGTTAAGCGGCAACCGCAACAGGTGATCGATGACCTCGGCCCCCAGCCGCATGTCGATGCGATTGGTGGTTTCGGTAAACAGAAAGGTGCGCAGCGATCCGATCACACCCTCGAGGATCGTGACCACCACCAGGGCCACCCCGAGAACCTGCAGGGTGTCCAGGCTGCGCTGGGTGATCACCTTGTCGATGATCACCTGGATCAGCAGCGGGTTGGCCAGGCTGAACAGCTGGACCACAAACGAGGCCAGCAGCACCTGGCCCAGGATGCCCCGATAGCGCTTGAGGGCAGGCCAGAACCAGTTGAAGCTGAACCGTTGCTCTGGCGAGCTGTTGCGCCGTTCCAGCAACAACAATTCAATGCCCTCGGGGAAGACCTCGGGCAGGTCAGCCGGTGGCACCAGCACCAGGCCATCGCGAGGTGAGGCCACGTGCAGCCCGCGGGCGTTGGCAGCCCTCACCAGGGCAAAACCCTCCTTCCAGGGAATCAGCGCCGGGGTCTGCAGCCGGGTGCCCTGCGTGGCAGGTACGCGCACACCACTGACGTGGAGTCCCATCATCGCGGCAATGTTGCCGCACAGCTGCAGATCGGGCGCCTGCCCGCGGCGCAGGGCGTCCCGCAGGATCTTTTCGATCGCATCCTTGCGGAAGGGCAGGTTGAGTTCAACCGCCAGCATCTGAAAACAGGCCAGGGTCTCCTCCAGCGCACCCTCGCCCCGCTGCAGGCGAAACGGCACCTGGTCGCGATCACCCAGCTCGAGTCCCGAGCCCAGGGGCACCAGGGCGGCACTGCTGGAGGACGGGCCACCGCCGGCCTCGCTGGTGTCAAGGGCGGTGACCTCAAGATCGGCGGTATTGACCAGGGCCTCGTACCAGGCCAAAGGCACCGCCAGCAGACGGGGCTGCAGGGGAGGGTTGGCCACCGGCACCCCGCCGTCGGGATCCAGGCGAGCCCCCAGGGGGTGCGCGGCCAGGTTGTTGCTGGCCACCAGCAGCACCTGATCAGCCGCGAGCCCGGCCAGGCCTTCTGGCGTGGGTTTCAGCAGCGTGGCCTGGCTGCGCAGGGATGTGAACGCCTGCAGCAGGCTGGCTCCCTGCCGGGGGTGAGCCTGCAGCAGCACCTCCACCAGAGCCACCAGCTCGGCCGCGAACAGGTGGTCGGCGCACCAGTGGGCAAAACCGGCCTCGGCCTGCAGCAACTCCAGCACCAGGGCATCAGAGAGGCGCCAGGCCTCCACGGGACCCGAGGCGGTGACCTCCTCACAGCCGCGAGCCCGCAGCAGGGATGCCAGGCCGACAAAGGAACCGGCTCCCAGCTTGTCGACCGTGCACAGGCGTCCGCAGTCGCGGCCGAGCAGCCGTGCCTGGCCGTCGACAATCAGCAGAATCTCGCTGCTGATCTGGTCGCCCTGGCTCAGCAGCTGGCCGGTTTCCAACCGATCCAGTCGGGCACCGGCCTCGAGACTGGCCCGCCCGTTGGCGGTCAGGGCGGCGAAGGCCGGATGGTGCAGCAGGGCGTTGTGGGCGCGGGAGTCGCTCATCGGCTCGGCTCGCTGGTCTGATCGAGCACCAGGGGCCGCAGGCCCTGAATCTCCTGGTCGACCTGCCGCTCCAGCCATTGTTCAAAGAGTTCCTGGCTCATCTGCAGGGCCATCCGTTCATCAAAGATCGCAGGCCGCAGCGATTCGAGCCGCACCACCAGCCACCATTGCTCAATCTGAAACGGTTCCAGCAGAGTCCCTGCCGCTGCTGTGCGCAGCCGCTGCACCAGCAACGGATGGCCCTGAGCCAGGGGCGCCGGGCCGACGATGCCACCGCTGCCTTTTTCCGGACCTTCGCTGTACCGAGCTGCCAGGTCGGAAAAACTGGCCTCACCATCCTGCAGCTGCAGATACAGCTCGCGGGCCA
>JBJOHB010000041.1:0-8893 GCA_046047915.1 Cyanobacteriota bacterium | reverse complement strand
AACGGATCGAGTGTCACAGCTTCTTTTCAGCCCTGGATCTGGTCGTTGTACCCGGTTGGCGGGCGGTTCTGCCGGTGGGACAACGCACGATGCTGCCGGTGCTAACGCACCCACAATTGCTACGGGATCGTGCAGCACTGCAGCCCCTGGCCCGCGAACTGCTGCGGCCCTAACTGGGCGCGACAAACGCTGATTAGCGTGTCGATCGTTGCAGGAGCGTTGGCCACAGATGGGTTGGCTGATCGTCTCACTGTTGGTGCGCTGGCTGCTCGGTTGGGCCCTGGGCTTGCGACTGCCGGTTCTGCCCTCAGCTGAGCCCAAGACGGCCCCCGGCTCGTCGTTGGCGGTGCTGATCCCGGCACGCAATGAGGCACAGACCTTGCCCCATCTGCTGCGGGCCCTGCAGCGGCAATCGTTGCAACCCCGAGAGGTCCTGGTGATCGATGATCACTCCAGCGATGGCACTGCAGCCCTGGTGGCAGGGGGGGACTGGGGATTGCCGATCCGCGTCATCCAGCCACCACCGTTGCCCGCAGGATGGTGTGGCAAGACCTGGGCCCTGCACCAGGGAGTCGAGGCCTGTGGGGCCGACACGCTGGTGTTTCTGGATGCCGACACCGAGCCCGGCCCAACCTTGCTGGCCAGCCTGGTGGCAGCGCAACAGCAATTGGGTGGACTGGTGTCGGTGCAGCCGTATCACCGCACCGAACAACCCTATGAACAGCTGTCGTTGCTGTTCAACCTGGTGGGGTTGATGGCGGTCCCGTTGGGGCCCTGTTGTGGTGTGGCCTTTGGGCCTGCCATGGCCACCAGCCGAGGTGACTACCGGCGCAGCGGTGGCCACGCCGCAGTGGCCGACAAAGTAGTCGAGGACTGGTTTCTGGCCCATTGCTACGAGGCGGCCGGCCTACCGGTCAGTGCCTTCATCGGTGACGGCCAGATCACCTACCGCATGTATCCCGGCGGCTTGGGGGATTTGGTGCGTGGCTTTGACAAGAATTTCGCCACCGCGGCCGGTGAGGTGCGCTGGCCGTGGATGCTGGCCGTGCTGCTGTGGCTCTCGGGGCTGTTCTGGGCGGCTTGGTGTCTACCGGCAGCGCTGTTCGGCTGGCCACTGGTGGGCGATCGGGGGCTGGCGCTCAATGGGCTGATCTACGGACTGTCCGTCCTGCAGCTGGGCGTGCTGACCCGCCGGGTCGGCCGCTTCAGCTGGATCAACGGCCTGTTCCCGATCCCGGTGCTGTTTTTTCTGGCGGTGTTCGTCCTGGCGATCCTCAACCTGGAGCGGGGTCGGGTGCGCTGGAAAGGCCGGGTTGTCTGGACCCGATGACCATGGCGAGCACCCATGCATCGTTGCCCGCGGTGCTGCTGCCGCTGCTCAGTTGTGCCGGTTATTGGATGGTGATTTCGCTGCTGGTGGGCGGACTCGCCAACCACCTACCAGCCCGATGGCTGCTGTGTCTGCCCCTGCGGCAGGCAGGACCGGATGCGCCTGGCATCCGGCGCTGGAAACGGTGGCTTCCCGATGCGGGGCCAGCCCTGCCCGGCGGTGTGCCCAAGGCGGCCTTCAGCCGCCCCGAGCCGCAACTGCTCGCCCGCTTGCAACAGGAGACACAACGGGCCGAGCTGGTGCACGGGCTGCTGTGGGCTGCGTGGCTGCCAACAGCCCTGTGGCTACCGCCGCTGGGCGTGCTGATCAACCTGGTGTTCGCCACCGCGTTCAACCTGCCCTGTCTGGTGCTGCAACGTCACAACCGACGGCGGGTGCAACGGACCCTGGCCCGGATGCGCCAGGGGTCCAGGCTTCGTCATCCAGGACTTCAGCCTCCAGGTCCAGCTCCACCCCCTGTCCCGGATCGTCGGCATGGTCGGCGACCACCAACCGGTGCCGTCCAGGCTGCACGACAAACCGATCAGCGTCTTCGTCGAAGCAAGCCAGACGCCGCAGGGGGATCTTCAACCTGAGCCGGCGCAGCGCCCCCGGTTGCAGTTGCACCCGCACAAAGCCGACCAGGCTGCGGCTTGGGCGCTCCAGCGCCGCAGCGGGTGGCTCCAGATAGATCTGCACCACCGTGGCGGCGTTGATCGGGCCTGTATTGGTAACCATGAGCTGCAGCAGGATGCTGGGCTCAGCCCTGCGCGGCCGAATCAACGCAGCGCTGGGGGCCGTGGCCTTGAAGCTGCTGTAACCAAGACCGAAACCGAACGGAAACTGGGACGGCTGCCCCAGCCGTTGTAGACGCCGGTAGCCATGCCACAGGTCATAGCGGATCTGCCTTGCCCGGGGTTCGAACGGGGGCAGATGCTCTGCCGTTGTCGGAATCGCCATCGGCAGGCGTCCGGATGGAGACACCACGCCAAACACCACATCGGCCAGGGCATGGCCACCCTGTTCGCCGGGGTACCAGAGCAACAGCACCGCAGCGACCCGCTGCAACCAGGACTCGCAGATCAGGGCGCCTCCGGCCATCAACACGACCACGGTGCGGGGTTGGGCAGACGCCACCGCCTCGATCAAGGCCACCTGATCGCCGGGCAGCCCCAGGTCGGTGCGATCACCGGCTGCAAAATCGCCCCGCAACGGCGCGGAGGCATGGCTGGTGAACCAGGACAGCAGCGAGGCCACGGGCTGCCAGCGCCGTCTCACGCGGCGACGATCGCTGCAGCGTTCAAGCCATTGCGGCGGTGGTGTCTGCCGCAAGATCGGGGCGATGTCACCGGCATGGATGTGCTCCCCCTCATGCCGCCAGTCCAGGCCGACGACCAGCACAGCGGCGTCACAGCGAGCCGCCAACGCCGCCGCAGCCTGGGCATCACGACCGGGGTCGTGGTGAACCGGCAGACCTGGACGGGCCGCCCGCAACCCTTGCAGTGGCGTCACAACGGCGCCGCGGGGAGGGCGGGTGTCGGAGGAACCCCGATCACCCAGATTGGCCCTGGCCGCCAGCTCACCGATCACCGCCAACGACTGCAGGAGGCCCAGCGGCAGCACCGGCGTCTCCCCATCCGGGCCGACATTGCGCAACAGGACGATGGACTCGCGAGCTGCCTGGCGGGCCAGCTGCAGGTGCTGGCTGCAGCGGCGCAGCTGGGGGGTGTAGACGGCTCTGTTGAGGCGCAGGCGTTGGCGCAACTGGCGCAGCACGGCGTCATCGACCCGGGAGATCGGCAACTCCCCTGCCGCCAGTGCCTCGGCAAGGCAGCTGTGCCAGATCATCTGGAACGGCATCTCCAGATCCTGGCCCGCTTTTAAGGCTGCCGGTCCATCGTGCAAACCGAAGATGAAGTCGGTGACGACGAAACCGTCAAACCCCCAACGGGCCTTGAGGATCTCGCTCAGCAACTGGGGATGCTCTCCGCACCACTGGCCATTGACCTGGTTGTAGGCGCTCATCACCGAGCCGGCGCCAGCCATGACGCAATCTCGGAACTGGGGCAGGTACAGCTCGTGCAGTACCCGCCTGGTGGCCTGCACATCGACGATGAAGCGGCAGCTGTCAATCGAGTTGAGGGCCAGATGCTTGACGCAGGCAATGCCATGGCGCTGTAGGCCGCGGGTCATGGCGGCACCCATGGCACCCACATGCACCGGGTCTTCGCCGTAGGTCTCCTGGGCGCGGCCCCAGCCAGGGTGGCGCAGCAGGTTGACGCAGACAGCGGCAATCCAGTTCGCTCCAAATGAGCGAGCTTCGCGGGCAATCGCGGCGCCGATGCGCCGCTCCAAGGCGGTGTCCCACGTGGCGCCGCGGGCGATCGGTACCGGAAAAGTGGTGGCCCCGCCAGCCAGTACGACGCCGCGGGGGCCATCGACAAAGCTCAGGTCCGGTAACGGCAGCTGGTCGAGATGGGCACCCGGCCACGGATGCCGGTGCGAGGCGTCTCGGATGGCAATGTCAGCCATTCCCGACCAGAACGGGGTGCCCCCGCTCAGCAGGCGCAGTTTGTCGTTCGTGTCGAGCCGGGCTAACAGGGCCCGGGCATCGGCGTCGCAGGCATGATCACGGTCAGGGGCAAGCACGGCCACCTGGGCAACTAGTCCAAGCTGACGGGATTCAGCCAGGGTGACGGGGACCACGGTGACAGCACAGTCAGCCCGCTGCCTGCCGCGTTATGCAGCGTTTCTGCATCTACGATGAACGTCACAGGGGTCGGGCGACCGCTCTGTGCAGCCAAGACGCAACCCCTGTTCTGACCATTTCTCCAATCCTGCCGGCGAACTCCCAGTTGGAGGATCCCTTGCAGCGGCAACCTCTCTCCATTCGAAGGGGTGACTTCGTTCTCCGTCCCTTCATGGCACGGTCCAATGCGATCGGGACCTGGCAGGTTCTGAACACACTTGGACCCTTCTGTGGATTGTGGGTCCTGGCCCTGTGGTGTCTGCAGCATCGCGTCGTTCTCGTCCTGCCGGTCTTGGTGCTGCAGGTGCTGTTTATGGCCCGCTGCTTTTCGTTGATGCATGATTGCGGCCACGAGTCACTGTTCCGCAGCCGTCAGGCCAACCGCTGGGTGGGATTTCTGCTGGGAGTGGTTGCCGGCATTCCCCAGCTGCCGTGGTCAAGGGGCCATGCCTTCCACCACCGCCACAACGGCGACTGGGAGAAATACCAAGGGCCATCAGCCCTGATCAACACCGAGGCCTTCGACCGGCTCAACCCGGGCCAACAGCAGTCCTACCGCTGGTTGCGTCATCCGCTGATGCTGTTTCCCGGCGGTTTTTTCTACCTGGTGATCAAGCCCAGGCTAGCCCTGCTGCTGGGACTGCGGGAGCTGATCCCAGCGTTGATCACCCAGCTTCAGCAGAAACCCACGGCCGATCTGGGCACCCTGTTGCAGGAGCACAAGAGTCGCCATTGGCACAGCCCGCGCGAAGGGCTTGACCTGTTCTGGAACAACGTCGCGGTGCTCTCCTTCTGGGTGCTCATGGGGTCCACAGTTGGGATCGGCCCCTTCTGGACCTTGTACGTGCCGCTGATGACCTGTGGTGCGGCATTGTTCATTTGCGTCTTCTTCATCCAGCACAACTTCCCCGATTCCTACGCCCACCGCAGTGCGGGCTGGAGCTCGATGGCCGGCGTGCTCGAAGGGACGAGCAACTTGGACCTTCCACCCCTGTTGAATTGGTTCACAGCCGACATTGGCTGTCATGCCATTCATCATCTTTGTGAAGCCATTCCCAATTACCGTCTGCGTGCTTGTCAAGCGCGCAATGCCACCCTTCTCCAAGGGGTGAGGCGACTCGGTCTGGCAGACATCAAAGGTTGCTTTGACTACATTCTCTGGGATCCCAACGCAGCCCGGCTGACCACAATTGCTGCCCATCAACAAGCCATTAACGCCGATCCTTACACCGTTCATCCATCGAACCATGAGCTGTGAATCCATTCGCTTCACTGATGGGGCCAGTTACGACCGCTTTATGGGGGTCTGGAGCCGCCTTGCCGGCCAGGATTTTCTCGACTGGATGGCTCCAAAGCATGGCCAGCGCTGGCTGGATGTGGGCTGTGGCAATGGTGCTTTCACGCAACTGATCGCTGAGCAGAGTGAACCGCACACTCTTGTCGGCATCGACCCATCGGAGGCGCAACTGGCCTATGCCAGGCAGCAGCCACTGCTGCAGAACGTGCAGTTTGTGAAGGGGGACGCCATGGCACTGCCATTCCCGGAAGACGCGTTTGATCTTGCGGTGATGCCGTTGGTGATCTTCTTCGTACCAGAACCGGCCCGGGGAGTCGCCGAAATGGCACGGGTTGTGGCTCCCGGTGGAAGCGTGGCGGCCTATGCCTGGGACATGGAGGGCGGGGGCTTCCCGTATCAGAGCGTGAATGAAACCCTAGGTGCTGTCGGCAAGGCCATTCCCATGCCGCCCAGTGTCACCGCCTCACGCATTGACGTGCTGAGCAAACTGTGGGAATCCGCCGGTCTGCGCGACATCCACACGCGTGTGATCACAGTGGAACGGACTTACACAGACTTTGACGACCTCTGGCAGACCGTCCTCGGGGGGCCGAGCGCCGGTCAACTCCTCACGGCGATGAACGAGGAGGAGCGCACCAGCTACCGCAGGCTGCTGCAAGCCCGCCTGCAGCCATCCGCCTGCGGCTCGATCCGCCTGGAAGGGCGGGCCCATGCCATCCGGGGCATCGCGCCAAGCCCCTGATGCGTCTAGTTGGTCGAGGATTGAGAGAGATCTCTCAGTGTTACCACCACCCAGGAATCACCTTGCGTTGCGGCTTGGGCGTCAACAAGCGTGTCGCCAACCAATACAGAAGAAGCAGATCGCCGATCTGTACGCCGAGCAGCAGAAGTGAGGCCCCAGCAGACAACGTCAATCCGAGCCTCAGGATCAGCCCGCCAGCAATCACGACTGCAACGCCAAGCCACCAAAGCATCCTCAGCTTTTGATGACTCAGGGGGCTTGGAGCGATCAGTATGACCCAGGTCAGTTGTGCCGTCAGGACCACCGCATATTGAATCCAGAGCCTTGGCTCGAGCACACTGTGGTAATACGCCTTGACCTCCAACCCGGAAGCACCAAGCAATTGGAACATCCATGACTGGGCATAAGTCGACAGGTACCAGCCCCAATACAAATCGATGCCTGTCACCAGAGCTGTAATCAATAATGTCCGGATGCGCTGTAGCATGCAATGCCAGTCAATGAAGGCAGATTAATTCACCTTTAACCCAGGACTTTACCCTTGGCGATGGCCGCATGTCGGCTCTATTTAGGTTTGTCGTTCATCGCCGAGAGCATGATTGGGATCAAATCTCAGTACACCGTCGATGTTTCTAGGCGTCCATCAGCAATTGCTTGCAGCAGTGCCTTGTGATCTTGCTCTGCAAGTTCTGCATTCTCGATGGCCTGTTCATAGATCGTTCTGGCAAACATCTTGGCGTCGTTGATAAAAGCATGAATCTTTTTCCGGTCACCACTGCGAGCATGAGATTTGGCCAACGTCAAGGCACAGAGCTTGCCGTAATCCATTAATCCACCCACATCCAGTACATTCACATCCACGGATGCTTTCCAGTCACGGAAAACGCGCCAGTAGAGATCCGTACCTTCTGGAGTTGTGGTCCAGCCCAGGAAGGGATCACTCGCTGTTTGCATCAGGCGTTGTCCTTCGACCACGCGTTGGCCTTGGTGTGGAGGCACCTGGTTGTCTCCATTGATATGAGCAGCAAGCACCGATGGTTCCGCCTGCTTGCTCTGGAGAACCAGCACGTCTTCCGGGTGTTCCCCAACAAACACAAGCACGCCGCAGCGAGTGCCCACAGAGCCCACTCCGACAGCCTTAAGGGCAGCATCACTCATCCTGAACTCGCTGAGATACCGACGAACATCCGGTCGAACACTATTGAGATACTCGGCATAAATCACATTGATTCGGTGTTGCCAATCCATGCCCGCCAGGGCTTCAGGTGGCAGGAGCGATTGCCGCCAGATCAAGGGTGGTTGATGCCGGAACAGCAGCGTTCCACTGTGATCGACTTCGCAGAGCTTGCGGACCGCCTGGCGGCTGTTGCGTTGCATCGCCGTTGCCATGACTTGCTTGAGATGGGCCCGCAAAGAGCCTTTCGCGTGCTCGTTGATCAAGTCCTGAAGAGCCGGATTGGGGACCCAGATATCCTCAACGCGCATCGCAGCAAACTCAGCGATGGCCTCTGCATAGGCCCGCACACCGCTGCGGCACACCTTGCTCTGCTCTTTGTCGCTTAAACCAAGGCTGCGCCCAGCCAAGAGCAGACTGGTGGCTAGCCGAATCACATCCCACTCAAAAGGGCCAGGGTGGGTTTCATCGAAGTCATTGATATCAAACAGAAGTTGATATTCAGGGGAGCAATAAAAGCCAAAATTGAGCAGATGGGCATCGCCACACAGCTGCACCATCAGTCCCGAGTTGGGCTTGCGCGCTAGATCGGCCGCCATGATGACCGCTGCGCCCCGGAAGAAGGCGAACGCGTTATCAGCCATGCGGCTGTGTCGCACAGGAACAAGCCACTCCAAGCGACCTGCCTCCTGTTGACGCAACAGTTCAATGGGGTCCTGTCGTGCCATTTGATCCACGGAATCGACCTCTGACTAGCCGACTCTTAGCCGCGGATGAAGGAGGTGGCAACCATTCCGTCATCGGACTTCAGCGAAATCCCTGGCCTGGACCTCGGGCTTGACGAGATCGTTCCCTGGACATGTTCAGGCGTGCCCATTCAACACCTTGGCGCTCGACCTCACGAACGGTGGGCTGGGGGACCAGCTGCAGGCCCTGATCGGTATCAAGTGTCGTCAAGCGGCAGGGCTCGCCATCGCCCTGGTAATCGTTTCGCTGTCGTTTGTGGTGCGTTGCGGGGTATTTGGGAACCAGTCCCCGCTAGATTTCATTTTGCTGAAGGTCACTTTAAGGTCATTGCACCACTTGTCGTAGTGCCGTTGCCTGAAGTGCGGCACCAGGCCTTCGTAGGTCAGGCCACCTCTGGCGCCCAACCCTGCTGGCGCGTCATGTCATCGGTCCAGCCCTGGCAGCGGCTGACAAGGTGCTCGCCATGGGTGATCAGGCCCTGGTGCAGTTGGCAGGTCAGCACTGGGATCCAGTTCACTCCCGCGTGATGCCGGAACCAATGGCAGGTCGTGCAGACCTTGCGGCTGCGGGTCTTGAGCAGCACATCTCCATCAAGGTAAGGCCACACCTCAACAGGGTTTTCGAGCTTGGCGACCATGGCCGCCGGCGGGGGGAGGGGGATGCCCATGAGCCACTCCAGATCAGAACGCCTGTACTAGCACGGGTTTGGGGGCTGGCTGCTGTGCTTCTGCGGCCGGATCTTGCTACTGGAACTTCAAGAGGGCTGGTCGGTCAACTGCCTTGATCGACCTGGATGTCACTCTCAGGGTGTTTGG
>JBJOHB010000040.1:0-23140 GCA_046047915.1 Cyanobacteriota bacterium | reverse complement strand
CCTGGGAACCGCTGCCCAGTCGGCTGCGCATCTGCTGCAACTGATGGTGAACCTGGGCAAAGCCCGTCCCCCCCTCGCTGCGGCGGGCCGCCACCACCTGCCGCGGCGCGATGGCGGCACGAATGTCGGCTTCGAAGGCCGGATGCAGCTGCTGCCAGCGCTGCAGGGGCAGATCACGCAGCAACACCCCCTCGGCCAGGGCGGTTTTGACCAAGCCACCCACCAGCTGATAAGCCTCGCGGAACGGCACCCCTTTGGCGACGAGGTAATCGGCCACATCGGTGGCGTTGGAATAGTCACTGGCGACAGCCTGCTCCAGCCGCTGGGGCCTGAAGACGAGACCCTCCTCAAACAGGATCGCCATCGCTTCAAGGCAGCTGCGCACGGTGTGCACGCCGTCGAACAGGGCTTCCTTGTCCTCTTGAAAGTCCTTGTTGTAGGCCAGGGGCAGACCCTTGATCATGGTCAGCAGGCCCATCAGATGGCCGAACACGCGGCCGCTCTTGCCGCGCACCAGTTCGGGCACATCGGGGTTCTTCTTCTGGGGCATCAGGCTGCTGCCAGTGGCGCAGCGGTCGCTGAGGCTGACAAAGCCGAACTCTTCGGACGCCCAGAGGATCACCTCCTCGCTGAGCCGGCTCAGGTGCACCAGCACCAGCGAGGCCGCGGCCATGAACTCGACCGCGAAATCCCGGTCGCTGACCGCATCGAGGCTGTTGGCATAGATCTGCTCGAACCCGAGCTCGGCCGCCGTGGCACGGCGATCGATCGGCACCGGGGTCCCGGCCAGTGCGGCGGCTCCCAGCGGACAGATGTTGACGCGGCGGCGCACATCGGCCAGGCGATCGCGGTCGCGCTCGGCCATCTCGATGTAGGCCAACAGGTGGTGGGCCAGGCACAGGGGCTGGGCCCGCTGCAAATGGGTGTAGCCAGGGATCAGGGTGTCGGCGTGGCGCTCGGCCTGGTCCAGCAGGGCCCGCTCGAACCGCAACAGATCGCCATCGATGGCATCGATCTGCTGCCGCAGCCAGAGGCGCACATCCGTGCCCACCTGGTCGTTGCGCGAGCGACCGGTGTGAAGCTTCTTGCCCACCGGACCGATCAGGGCGATCAGACGCCGCTCGACGGCGAAATGAACGTCTTCGTCCTCGAGGCCAGGGTTGAACGTCCCCGCGGCCGCCTCGGCGCGGATCGTCTCGAGGCCGGCCATGATCTGGTCGGCCTCAGCGTCGCTGATCACACCACAGCGCCCGAGCATGCGGGCATGGGCCACCGAGCCGTCGAGGTCCTGCTGCAACAGGGCGATGTCAAAGCCTATCGAGGCGTTGAAACGCTCGATCGCCGGGTGCAGACCCTGCTCGAAACGCTGGCTCCAGGTGGAGGCGGTGGAATCGACTGCCATGGGTTCAGCTTGCCATCGGGCCTGACGTCAACGTCGGCAGGCGCACGGCCTCATCGACCTTGAGCACCACCAAGGAGGCATCGTCCTCGAGGGTGCGGTCAGCGCCGACGAAACGGTCGAGCCGGGCGAACAGCTGTTCCAGAATCTGCTGGGCCGTTGCACCGCTGCGGCAGCTCTGCTGCAACGCATCGACCAGACGTTTCTCCTCAAACCGCTCACCGCTGAAGCCGGTGGCTTCGGTCACCCCATCGGTGTAATAGAGAAGGACATCACCGGGATCAAGCACCAGCTGCTGGCTGCTGAACTCGGCATCAGCCTGCAGACCGATCAGCAACCCGGCCGCATCCAGCCGTTCGACCTGGCCCCCCTGACGGCGCCAGATCAGCGGGGGATTGTGGGCCGCATTGGCATAGCGCAGCTGACGGGTGCGGGGGTCGTAATCGGAATAGAACAGCGTCACGAACCGGTGCGAATGGGCCAGATCCTCCTGAGCCATGGCATTGAGGTCGTGCAGGATCCGCCCGGGTTCATGACCGCTGAGCACCTCGGCCCGCAGCATGCCCCGCAGCAGGGTCATCAGCAGTCCAGCCGGAATGCCCTTGCCCATCACATCGCCCATGACCAGGGCCCAGCGCCCCTGTTCGCGCCGCCGCCCGCTGAGCTGGGGACGGGTGGGAATGAAGTCGTAGTAATCGCCCCCCACCTCAAAGGCGGGCCGGCAGCGGGCCGCCAGCTCGACACCGGCGATCACCGGACAATGGTCGGGCAAGAGCTGGGCCTGAATCTCGGCACCGGTGCTGAGCTGGCGATCGAGCCGCTCATGGCGCCGCTGCTGCTGCACCAGCCCATCGTTCTCGAGGGCGACGGCGGTCAGATCAGCCACCAGCTGCACATGGCGGCGGTGGACCTCACTCCAGCTGAAGCCGACCCGCGAACTGAACACATAGAGACGACCCCCCTGCCACCCGCGGCAGGCCACCGAGGTGGCAAACACCTGGGCCTGGCCCAGGCTGCGGGCCACCCGCTGATCGAGAAAGCGCACCAGCGCCTCGTCGCCGCTGAAGCTCTGCAGCTCGCTGTCGTTGAGGGCAGCCAGCTGGCGCAACACCTCGGCGCAACGGTCGCACTGGGTGGCCTGCAGCTGCTCGCGCCAGAGGCGACCATCGTCATGAAACACGACCAGCAGCGCACCCTCGGCTTCGACCAGCCGCATTGCCATCAGCGGCACCAGCTCGAGAAAGCGCGCCAGGTTGGTGAAGCTGCGCAAAGCAAAGCCCAGCGAGGTCAGCAGCTCCTGGTTGCGGCGCTGCTCCCTGCTGAGGCTGTCAAGAAGCTGACGCAACGATTCTGAGGCCGTCCACACGGCACTCAGCCGCAAGGACCCGCACAGTAGCGATGGTTGCCCTGTTCAGCCGGCGAGCAGGGCTTCGACGAACTCGAAGCTGTTGAACGGGCGCAGATCGCGAATGCCCTCGCCGGCACCGATAAACCGGATCGGCAGACCGGCTTCAGAAGCCACCGCCAGGGCCACCCCACCGCGGGCGCTGCCGTCGAGCTTGGTGAGCACCACCCCGGTGAGGCCGGCGGCACTGGCAAAGGCCATCGCCTGGCGCAACCCGTTCTGGCCCTGGCTGGCGTCGAGCACCAGCAGGGACTCGACAGCGGCATCGGGGGCCAGCTTGTCGACGATGCGGCGCACCTTGGCCAGTTCCTCCATCAGGTTGTTCTTGGTCTGCAGGCGGCCCGCGGTGTCAACCAGCACCAGCTCGGTACCCTTGGCCTGGGCGGCGCCGATGGCGTCATAGACCACAGCAGCCGGATCGGCGTTGGCACTGGGGTTGGCGATCACCGGCACACCGCTGCGCTCGCCCCAGACCTGGACCTGCTGCACGGCGGCGGCACGGAACGTGTCGGCGGCGGCGATCAGGGCGCTGTAGCCGCTGCGCACCGCCAGGTTGGCCAACTTGCCCAGGGTCGTGGTCTTGCCGACGCCGTTAACGCCCACCAGCAGCCACACATTGAGGCGACCCCGCTGGGGGGCCAGCAAGGGTTGGTCACAGCGACGGATCGGGGTCTCGAGCAGGTCCCTGAGCTGCTCCTTGAGAAAGCGGATGCCCTCGGCGGGATCGACCACCTCGGTGTTGAGGCGCCGGCGCAGGGCCTCGAGCACCTGGTCTGTGGCCTGCACGCCCACATCGGCCCGCAGCAGCGTGGTCTCGAGGTCGTCGAGGACTGCGGGCGTCAGGGGGTCGTCGCCGAGGTTCTCGAGCAGCTGGGTGACGAAACCCTGACGGGTCTTCTCGAGGCCCTGGCGCAGGCGCGTCAGCCAGTCGATCTCCTCGATGGAGATCTGATCGACCCGCTTGCCCTGGGCGGCCAGCACTTCGGCCGACCAGGTGAAGGTGTCATCAAAGTCCCCAAGCGCGGGTTCTGCCGCTGCCGGAACCGCCGGGACCGGGCTCGGGCTCGGGCTGTCAGCGGCGGTGAGGGCCTGCAGGCGCTCAGCCCGCTGAGCTGCCGCCAGCTCGAGCAGGGATGGAGCCGGTGCTGGCTCATGGACCGGTTCGGGCTCTGGCGGTGCTGCTGGCTGAGCCGGTGCGATTGGCTCGGCCGGGGCCGGTGTGCGGGCCGCCTCCTGCTGGGCCTTGAGTCGGGCGTAAGCCTCGCGGGCCCAGGCCAGGGCATCGTCCTGGTCTGAAGCCTGGTTGGTGTCCTGCTCCGGATCGGATGCTGCAGCTGCCGCAGCTGGCTGGGGCTCCTGCGCATCGCTGGCAGCGCCGTCGGCACTGCGGTTGAACCAGTCGTAAACCATCGGGTCAGCGGGTCCGATCAGGAGGCAGAAGCGGCGCTGGTGAGCCGCCGCAGCACGCCATGGATCATGCGGCGACCCTGATCATCGCTGTAACGATGGGCCAGTTCGATCGCTTCGTTGCAGGCGACCGCCGCCGGGGTCCCGAACACCTCGAGATCAGCCGCCGCCAGGCGCAGGATGTCGCGATCGATGCGGGGCAAACGGGTCAGACGCCAACCCTCCATCACCTGATCGAGACTGCGGTCGATCTGCTCCCGGTTCTTGAGCACGGCCCGGGTGCGGGCGATGGCGTCACTGCGCACCTCCTGCTGGTCAGCCAGCAACAGCACCCGCGGCAGCTCAAGCACGGCCGAGATGCGATTGAGTGCCAGCTCGGCCTGGGTTAGACCATCCTTGAGGTGTTTACGCACCCGCGGCAACTGGGCGGCCTGTTGGGCGTCGGCGCCTTCGTGCAGCTCACTGTCGAGCAGCAACTGCTCGGCACCCTGGAGATTCTCGGCCGAGCGATCCAGGGCCTCGCGCGCGTGCTGATGCAGACCCGCCAGGGCCTGATGCAACAGGGGGGTCAGCGAGGCGTCCGACAGATCCCTGGACGCTGCAGCAGTGCCAGAGCGCTCGGCGCGGTCGCTGGTCTGACCCAGCATCAACAGGGCCAGTTCCCTGGCAATGGTTCGACTCTGCATCAGGAGAGCTGGGGTGCGCGCAACTGGGCCAGAAGGCTTGAAAAACTACGGTTGGAGGCAGGCTCCCGTTCATCCGGGCTGACGATGCCGGCCGAGATGATGGTGCGGAAGGCGTCTTCGACCGAAAGGTCAAGATCACGCACAGACCGCTCGGGGACGACGGCGTACCAACCGGTGGTGGGATTGGGCGCCGTCGGAATGAACACGCTCAACATCGGTTCGTCAAAACCGGCCTGCAGCGAACCGCCGATCACACCGGTCACAAACCCGAGCGCATACAGACCCTCGCGGGGATATTCGACCAGAACCACCCGACGGAAACGGCTGGAGCTGCCCTGCAGAAAGGTTTCGAGAAGCTGCTTAAGGGTCTTGTAGACCGAACCAGCCAGGGGAATCCGCAGCAGGGTCCCTTCACCGAACTCGAGCAGCCAGCGGCCGACGATGTTGCGGGCCATCAGACCGATCAACAGGATGCCCAGCAGGGGCACCAGCAGACCCACCCCCAGGTTGATCAGCTCCTGCAACACCGGATTGAGGGTGTTGAACGGATTGAACTGCTTGGGGATCGAGGTCAGAAAGGCCAGCACAAAACGGCTGACGGTGGTGGCCAACCAGATGGTGGTCGCCAGCGGAATCACCACCAGCAGACCGGCGATCAGATCGTTCTTCAGATCCTGCTGAAGGCGATCACCCAACGGTTCGTCGGGTTTTGGACTGGATGGAACCACCTCAGCTCCCGGCAGCGGCTTCAAGCACCAATCCGCAACTTAGCCAGCCGGGGGGAAGCCCGGTCAGAGCAGGGCGACCAGGGCAATCAGCACAAAGGCGATCAGCAGGACCACGGCACTGACGGTGCCGCCGATGCGCCGCTGATTGACGTTCAGGTCGCGGGCCCGGCGCTGCTGGTTGAGCTGATCTTCGGCTCGCTTGATCTGGGCGCCCATCAGCTGTTTGACCAACTGACGCTTCTGGGTGGCACTGGCCTGAGCCGGCAGCTGACCAGCCTGATCAGCCTGCTGCACCAACTGATCCAGGGCTTCGGGCGTGGCAGCAGCCAGCTGGGACCGCATCATCTCGACCTGGCCCTTGCCGGCCTGCAGCTGCTGGTCGGTCTGATCGGCAAGGGACTTGTCACCACTGATCGACACCGGCACGGTCACAACCATGGCCACGGCCAACAGAATGCTGAGCACGCCGGTGGTGACCCGCAGGGGGCTGCGGCCAGCCGGCGCATCCAGACGGGCTCCGATCAGCATCAGCACCAAACCGACCAGGGCCATGGGCGACTGACTGACCAGCACCTGCACGAACAGCTGACGGAAGTTGTCCTCGGCCCAGTTCCAGCCGCTGAACAGAACCAGAAACTGCAGGGCTAGCAACACGACCAGGGTGAGGCCGATCCAACGCAACACCGGTGCCAGGCGGCCTGAGGTTTCTGTGCCCACGGTCGATTCGCTGCAGACTTGAGTGTGTGGGCGCACTGTACGGGTGATCAGCGGTTCTGCCAGAACCACCGCCGGCGGCAGCCCCGAACTGGCCGCCGAGCTCAAGCAGCAAGCCCATGCCCTGGGCTTCGACCCGGTGGGCGTCGCCGCTGTACCCGCCAGCCCGCGGCTGCAATTGCGCACGGCCGCGCTCGAGCGCTGGCTGGCAGCAGGCCATCAGGCCTCCATGGCCTGGATGGCCGATGGCCGCCGCCGGCAGTTGGAGCTGCTGCTGCCCGGGGTGCGCAGCGTGCTGGCGGTGGGTCTCAATTACTACGTCTCGGCCGAGCGGGCCCCGGGATCCCTGGCCGTGGCCCGCTACGGCTGGGGCCGCGATTACCACCGCGTGATCGATCAACGGCTGCGCCAACTGGGTCGTTGGCTCGAACAACGCAGCCCGGGGGTGCGCTGGCGGGCCTGCGTCGACAGTGCCCCCCTGCTCGACAAGGTCTGGGCCGAGGAGGCAGGACTGGGCTGGATCGGCAAGCACAGCAACCTGATCAACCGCCAGCAGGGGTCCTGGTTGCTGCTGGGACATCTGCTAGTGAGCGCCGATCTGCCCGCCGACCAACCCGCCGAGAGCCTCTGTGGAAGTTGCACAGCGTGCCTGGAGGCCTGCCCAACCCAGGCGATCGTGGAGCCGTTTGTGGTTGACAGCCGCCGTTGCATCGCCTTCCACACGATCGAGAACCGGGACCCTGACCTGCCCCGCGCGATCAGCAAGGCGATGGCCCCCTGGGTGGCCGGCTGTGACATCTGCCAGGAGGCCTGCCCCTGGAACCGGCAGGCACGCAGCAGCCAGGAACCCGACCTGCAACCCAGGCCCTGGCTGCTGAACCTGCAGGCCGATGAGGCACTGAGCTGGAGCGATCAGACCTGGGATGACCAGCTGCGGGCCTCGGCCCTGCGGCGCATCAAGCCCGAGCAATGGCGCCGCAACATCCGCTCCCTAGGCTGAGCAGACCTGTCTGGTAGCCATGGGCCTGTGCGCTCGGCGCTCACGCTTTACCGCCGCGCTGTTGAAGGCCGTCAAACCAATGCTGGGCGGAACGGCGATCGCAGCACTCACCCTGACGATCCCCACCACCGCCGCTTTGGCGCTGGTGCCCTACGTCTACGTGCCGCGGCCCCAGGAGCTCGAGGGCGCCGGCTTGGGGATCGCCCAGGCCGCCGGACGGCTGCTGCGATTGGGCCAGGCCGCCGATGCCGCCAGGCTGGCCGCCCTGACCGTTCAACTGTTGCCCAACGACCCCCGCGGCTGGTTGCTGCTGGCCGAAGCCCAGTTGCGCAGCAATCAGCTGAAGGCCGCGGAAGGATCCCTGGCCCGGGCCAAACAACTGGATCCGCGCAATGCGGGCATCTGGTTTGCTGAAGGCTCCCTGGCCCTGCGCAACGGCAACCCGCAACAGGCTGTGGGGCTGCTGCAGGAGGGACTACGGCTCGACAACCGCAACGCCGGTGCCTTTTTTGACCTGGGCAATGCCCACCTGCTGCTGGGCAACCCCAAGGCCGCCATGGCCGACTTTGAACGGGCAGCCGGCCTGCGGCCCAGCTTCTGGGAAGCGATCAACAACCAGGCGCTGGTGCTCTACGAGCAAGGTGACCGTCAGACAGCGATCAACCGCTGGCGGGCGGTGCTGAAGATCAAACCCGATGCCGCCGAGCCGACCCTGGCCCTGGCCGCCGGCCTGTTCGCCCTGGGGCCGCAGCACCGGCAGGAAGCCGTGCAGCTGACGGGTCGTGCCCTCGATGGCGACCCCAACTATGTGCTCGAGAGCTACCAGAAGGAGCAGCTCTGGGGCCCGCAGCTGCGGGCCGTGACCCAGAAGCTGCTGACCCTGCCCGAGCTCAAGACGGTGGTGGAACGCGCCCATGCCAACGCCGCTCCCGAGGGAAGCCCCGAAGAAGATCTGTAGGCTGAGCGCCACTTTCAGCCCTCACACCGCAGCACCGGATGGCCGAGGAGCGACCCGAAGACCCGCGCATCCAACCGATCGCGTTGCATCAGGAGATGCAGCGTTCGTACCTCGAGTACGCGATGAGCGTGATCGTCGGGCGCGCCCTGCCCGACGTGCGCGACGGACTCAAACCGGTGCAGCGGCGCATCCTGTACGCCATGCACGAGCTGGGGCTGACCCCGGATCGGCCGTACCGCAAGTGCGCGCGTGTGGTCGGCGATGTGCTGGGCAAATACCACCCCCACGGTGACCAGGCGGTGTACGACGCCCTGGTGCGTCTGGTGCAGACCTTTGCCAGCCGCAACCCCCTGCTGGATGGCCACGGCAACTTCGGGTCGGTCGACGACGACCCACCGGCCGCGATGCGCTACACCGAAACGCGCCTGGCTCCGATCGCCAACGAGGCCCTGCTCGACGAGATCGGCAACGACACCGTCGACTTTGCCCCCAACTTCGACGGCTCCCAGCAAGAGCCGACGGTGCTGCCGGCCCAGCTGCCGTTTCTGATCCTCAATGGCTGCACGGGCATCGCCGTGGGCATGGCGACCAACATCCCCCCCCACAACCTGGGGGAGGTGGTGGATGCGCTGATTGCCCTGGTGCGCAAGCCCGACCTCAGCGACGAGAAACTGCTGGAGCTGGTCCCCGGACCGGACTTTCCCACCGGCGGCGAGGTGCTGGTGGGCAGCGGCGTGCGCGAGACCTACCTCAACGGCCGCGGCAGCATCCCGATGCGGGGTGTGGCCCACATCGAAGAGGTCCAACCCGGCAAGGGGCGCCATCGCCGCAACGCCGTGGTGATCACCGAGCTTCCGTACCAGCTGAGCAAGGCCGGCTGGATCGAGAAGCTGGCCGAGCAGGTCAACGACGGCAAAATCGGCGGCATCGCCGACATCCGCGACGAGAGCGACCGCGAGGGCATGCGCGTCGTGGTCGAACTGCGTCGCGATGCCAACGCCGAGACGGTGCTCACCGATCTGCAGCGCCGCACGGCCCTGCAAAGCAACTTTGGCGCCATCCTGCTGGCGCTGGTCAACGGGCAACCGGTGCAGCTGACCCTGCGGCAACTGCTGCAGGAGTTTCTCGAGTACCGGGAGCTGACGTTGATCCGCCGCACCCGGCACGCCCTGAAGAAGTGCGAGGACCGGCTCGAGGTGGTCGAAGGCCTGATCAAGGCCCTCGATGCCCTGCAACGGGTGATCGCGATGATTCAGGAGGCCAGGGATGCGGCCAGTGCCCGAGCCAGCCTGCAGGTGCATCTGGACCTGACCGAGCGCCAGGCCGATGCGGTGCTGGCCATGCCCCTGCGGCGGCTGACGGGGCTGGAGCAGGAGGGCCTGCGCCAAGAAGCCGACGACCTGCGCCAGGAGCGCACCCGCCTGCGTCACCTGCTGGACGACCGCGACACGCTGCTGGATGCCCTGATCAGCGAACTCAAGGGTCTGAAGAAGCGGTATGCCACCCCGCGCCGCACCCGGCTGGTCGAAGGCGGCGATGCGCTGGTGGCTCAGCGGGCCGCCGCCATCAGACCCAATGCCGAACTGCAACGGCAGCAGGCCTTCGCCGCCCTGAGCGGCGACAGCCGGTTGCTGATCCAGGCCGACGGTGCCGTGCGCATCGTCAATGCCCAGACCCTGGGCCGCCTGCATCTGGACGAGGCGGCCGCAGCCGCCGACCAACCGGCCCCGGCGCGCCTGATCCTGCCGATTAGCGGCCAGCCGGCCCTGCTGGCATTCACCGCCAGCGGCCGCGTGGCCCTGCTGCGCTGGGAATTTGCCGGCCAGCAACCAGGCCTGCTCGAGCGCTTCCTGCCCGATGGCATCAGCGGTGATCCGGTGGTGCAGGTGCTGCCCCTGCCCCGCGAACCCGGGGTGAACCTGGGGCTGTTGAGCAGTGACGGGCGTTTCAAACGCCTGCCGCTCGAGGACGTTCAGGACCTCTCAGGCCGTGCAACCACGGTGCTCAAACTGAAGGATGGCGTCAGCCTGCAACGGGTGGTGATCTGCCGGGAAGGTGGCGAAGTGGTAATCGCCAGCTCCACAGCGCGGCTGCTGCGGCTCGCTGTCAACGACAGCAACCTGCCGCTCATGGGCCGCACCGCCCAGGGTCCGATGCTGATGCGACTGCTGCCGGGGGAAACGATCGTCGGCGCCGCCGATGTGGGCGCGGGCAACAGTGTGCTGATGGCCAGCCGCCTAGGTCAAATCAAACGGCTCGACGTCAGTCAGTTGCGCACCTGCCTGCGGGGCGACCTGGGCCAGATCGGCCTGCAGTTTCTGCAGCGCAGCGACGCTCTCGTCGATCTGCAGCCCGAAGCGGGGCCGATCCTGGGCGTGCGGCTCGCACCAGGAGACGGCAGCCTGCGCCTGGCCGCCGCTGAACTGCTGCCCGAAGGACCGGCGGCAGCGGGCCTGCAACTGCAGCTTCCCAACGGCCAGAGCGTACGTGAGCTGGTTCCCCTGATCAGCGCTCTTTGATCAGCGCTGTGTGACGGTCGCCGCCAGACCGCCAGGCTCAAGCATCAACTTGCTGGAGGCCACCGTCGCGTCCATCTCGATCGGATAGGCCCCGTCGAAACAGGCGGTGCAGAACTGGGAGGAGGGTGCCTGGGCTGCCTCGACCATGCCCTGCTTGCTCAGGTAGGCCAACGAGTCCACGCCCAGATGGGCACTGATCTCGGCCAGGGTGAGCCGGGCCGCGATCAACTGGTCCTGGGTGTCGGTGTCGATCCCGTAGAAGCAGGGATGGGTGACGGCCGGTGAGCTGATGCGCATGTGCACCTCGGTGGCACCGGCATCGCGCAAGGCGGCAACCAGCTTGCGGCTGGTGGTGCCGCGCACGATCGAGTCGTCGATCACCACCACCCGCTTGCCAGCTAGCACGTCAGGCAGGGGGTTGAGCTTGACGCGAATGCCTGCCTCGCGCATCGCCTGGGTCGGTTGAATGAAGGTCCGGCCGACGTAGCGGTTCTTGATCAGACCGTCGGCAAAAGGAATCCCCGTGAACTGGGAGTAGCCGATGGCGGCAGGAATGCCGGAATCCGGCACGCCAATGACCAGATCGGCTTCCACCGGCATTTCACGGGCCAGGGCCTCGCCGATGCGCACCCGATAGCTGTACAGGGACTCGCCGAAGAACCGGCTGTCGGGCCGAGCGAAATAAATCATCTCGAACACGCACAGCTTGGCTGGCTCCTGGCACCAGCGGCTGCGTTCGGGCGTGGAGGCGCCAGCTCTGAAGTGAATCAGCTCACCGGGTTGGACATCGTCGTCAAAGCTGGCGCCGATGATGTCGAGCCCGCAGGTCTCACTGCTGACGACCCACTGGGCCTGGGACGGCTCGCCCAGATGGCCGAACACCAGGGGACGAATGCCATGACCATCTCTGAGGGCGAACAGACCTTCTGGGGTGCCAATCACCAGGCTGAAGGCGCCGCGGCAGCGCCCTGCCGCGGCCCGAATCGCACGGTCCCAGTCCTGACCGCGGTTCACCTCCTGCTGGATCGCAAACGCGATCAGCTCGGAATCGGTGGTCGAATTGAAGTGGTCGGTGTGCTCGAGCAGGGACTGGCGCAGCTCGGCCGCATTGACAAGATTGCCGTTGTGGGCCAAGGCCAGAGGACCCAGCCGGGTCATCAACAGCACCGGCTGGGCATTGCAGACCCGGCTGCTACCGGTGGTCGAATACCGGTTGTGGCCGATCGCCAGATCACCGACCAGGCGTTCGAGCACGGACTGGTCAAACACCTGGGACACCAGGCCCATGTCCTTGTGCATGCGCACCCTGGCCTCGCCGTCGAACACGGCGATCCCGGCCGATTCCTGACCCCGGTGCTGCAGTGCGTACAAGCCGAAATAGGTGAGATTGGCGACAGGCTGTCCAGCAGCCAGCACAGCAAAGACACCACAAGCCTCTTCGGGCTTGTCAGGGCGGTCGTCGGGGCTCACGGACGCCGAGCTCACGGACTCTGTTCTCAAGGACTCTGGGCTCATGGACGAGAGGAGGGCATCGTCCACAGAGCCATCGATCCGGCAGTCGATTTCATTCTGCATCAGGCCGTGGGGGGGATTCCGCTGGCCATGCGACGGGGGATCGCCTGCTCAAAGACCGACACCATCCGGTTGACTGGAACCTGCAGCAGCGATGCGCCCGCGGCGCTGATCACCAGGGTGGGATCAGCGCTGACCACCCCGAGACGCTGGGCGGGCAGCGCTGCGCCGGCAGCGTCGAGAACCTGTTGCCAGGCCGCGGCCTGATCGGCAGCGACGCTGACCAGGATGCGGGCCCCACCCTCGGCGAACAACAACCGATCAAATCGGAGCGCATCCGCCGGTAGGGGCAGATCAAGGCTGGCCCCCAGGCCCGAGGCAATGCAGCATTCGGCCGCGGCGACCCCCAGACCGCCATCGCTGAGATCGTGGGCCGAGGCCAGCAGGCCATCGGCGATCGCGGCGCGTACAGCCGCCTGCACGGCCGTCTCCAGGTCCAGATCGGTCAATGGCGGCCGACCGGTGACATCGCCATGCAGGCGTTCGAGGTAGCTGCTGGCTGCGAGGCTGACGCGGGGGTCCTGGGCCTCAGCCAGCGGCACCCCCAACAACCAGATCGCATCACCGGGCTGACGCCAGGCCAGGCCGCATAGGCGCCCGAGGTCGTGCACCAGACCGACCATGCCCACCACCGGCGTGGGATGGATCGGCTGCATCGAACCGTCTGGCAGGCGGGTCTCGTTGTAGAGCGAGACATTGCCACCGGTGACCGGCGTGCCAAGCGCCGTGCAGGCGGCCGAAAGACCGCGGCAGGCCATGGCCAACTGCCAGTACCCGGTCGGGGTCTCGGGCGAAGGGAAATTGAGGTTGTCGGTGATCGCCAGGGGTTCGGCGCCAACGCAGCTGAGGTTGCGGGCCGCCTCGGCCACCGCCGCCATGCCGCCCCGCTCAGGGTCGAGCGCCACCCAGCGGTTGGGACAGTCGACCACCGCCGCCACACCGCGGTGGCTGGCGTGCAGCGCGCCCTCACCCTGCTGGGGCCGCAGGCGCACCACGGCCGCATCGGCACCGCCGGGGGGCACCACCGTGTTGGCCTGCACCTGGTGGTCGTACTGGCGGTAGACCCAGCGCTTGGAGGCAATCGTGGGGTCATCGAGCAACTCGAGCAGCACCTCGCTCCAGCTGAGACCGATGACACCCGCGTCGGTTGCGGGGGGAAGCTGGGCCTCGCTCCAGCGCCAATGGGCCTGGATCGAAGCCGGTGGTTCAGCCAGCAGGGCGTGATGGTTGATCGGCGTGTCGTCGGCCAGCGCGCTGGCCGGCACTTCGGCGGCCACCTGGCCGTGCTGCAGCACCCGCACGACGTTGTCCTGCAGCACGCGGCCGACCACAGCCGCCTGCAGTCCCCAACGACTGAAGCGGGCCATGAGCGCGTCTTCGCGGCCGGGCTTGACCACGAACAGCATCCGCTCCTGGGATTCGCTCAGCAGAAACTCGTAGGCCGTCATGCCCTGCTCGCGGGCCGGCACCCGATCCAGATCGAGCTCGATGCCCAAGCCCCCCTTGGCCGCCATCTCGGAGCAGCTGCAGGTGAGGCCGGCGGCGCCCATGTCCTGGGCGGCGACCACATCACCGCTCTGGAAGGCCTCGAGACAGGCCTCGATCAGGCCCTTCTCCAGAAAGGGATCCCCCACCTGCACGGCAGGCCGGTCATCGAGCGAGGCCTCGGTGAGCTCGGCACTGGCAAAGCTGGCGCCGCCCATGCCATCGCGGCCGGTGGTGCTGCCGACGTAGACCACCGGATAGCCGACGCCCTCGGCTCCGGAACAGACGATCTGCTCGGTCTCCATCAGCCCCAGGGCCATGGCATTGACCAGGGGGTTGCCGCTGTAACTGGAATCGAAGGCCACCTCACCGCCCACGGTGGGCACGCCCACGCAGTTGCCGTAATGGGCGATGCCGGCGACCACCCCCTCCATCAAGCCGACGTTGCGCGCCTCATCCAAAGGACCGAACCGCAGAGCATTGAGCAGGGCGATCGGCCGGGCGCCCATGGTGAAGATGTCGCGCAGGATGCCGCCGACGCCGGTGGCCGCCCCCTGAAACGGCTCGACGGCCGAGGGGTGGTTGTGGCTTTCGATCTTGAAGGCCAGCCGCTGGCCCTCACCCAGATCGACCACGCCGGCGTTCTCGCCGGGACCGACCAGGATGCGCGGCCCGCTGGTGGGAAACCCCGCCAGCAGGGGCCGGCTGTTGCGGTAGCAGCAGTGCTCGGACCACATGACGCCAAACATGCCCAGCTCGGCCCGGTTGGGGGCCCGGCCCAGGCGCCGGCAGATTTCGTCGTAATCAGCCTGGCTGAGGTTCTCCTTCTTCAGAGCCGCATCCAGGGGATAGTCGGGCTGGGGCGCAGACGAAGGCACGGCGGCGAGGCGTCAGCCCTCCAGTATCAGATCCAGGGGTCATCGTCAGCCGCCGGTGCCGATCGCCGCGGGGGTCGCTGGTCCCAGGGTTCGGGTTCGGGGTCCTGCCAGGGGGGCTCTTCCAGCCAGCCTTCGACCCGTTGCTCAAAGCGGTCACCCAGGTCCTGAACCTGGTCCCGCCAGCGGCGCGAACGCCGCAGCAGCTCCTGACGCACGCTGGCCCGCGCCAGGGGCAGATCGTCGAGCTCCTCGAGCCGGGCGAACACGCGCCCCGGCTGTTGGTCGTCGATCCGGTCCGGACTGAGGCGCCAGCGGCTGCTCCCCGGCAGGCGCGGATCGCTGCGGCTCACCAAATAGTGGCGAATGGCACCACTGGCCAGGTCCACCGCCGCATCCACGACGGTGCCCAGCGGTTGCTCTCGCTTGCCGAGCACCGTGGCCTGAAACAGGGTCGGCAGCCGTTCGACCGTCTCGAGATCGGTGTCGGCCGGTTCACCCTTGACCATCGCTTCGAGTTCGGCCAGCCCCCGCAACTGGTTCAACCGCCACACCACCCGGCGGGAGCCGAAGGCCGATGGCCGGCTGACCCAGCCCAGCAGCCGATGCACCGGTGGATGCATCCACGCGAGGACGCCCGCACCATGGTCGAGTCCCTGATCGCAGCGCACACGGCGACGCAGCAGATCACTCAGCAGCAGCTGCTCGGGCAGGGGCACAGACGCTCACTGACGAATCTGAACCGGCATCACCAGGTAGGTGAAGCGCCCATCATCGACCGGCGTGAGCACGGCCGGGGTGGTGGGGCCATTGCAGCGCAACACCACCTGGTCACCGCCGATCGCCTTGAGGCCATCCAGCAGATAGCGCACATTGAAGGCGATCTGGATCGCCTCACCGCTGATGCCGGCGGGCAAGGATTCGGAGCCGCTGCCCACATCCTGCACATCGGCACTGATCTGCAGCTGGCCTTCGGCCGGATCGGCGCTGAGCTTGACCACGTTGTTGTGCTGATCGGCCAGCACAGCGACCCGTTCGAGGGCGGCGATCAGGGCACGTCGCTCGAGCTGGATCGCACGGCCAAAGCTGTCGGGAATCAGCTGGCGATAGTTCGGATAGGCCCCATCCAGGCTGCGGCTGGTGAGCACCTGGTCAGCCCACAGAAACACCACCTGGCCGCGATCGCAGAACAGGCTCAGGGGTTCGGTGGAGGGGCGCCCCGACAGCAACCGTTCCAGCTCGCGCAGCGAACGGGCGGGCACGGTGACCGCAAACGGCTCACCGTCAGCCGCCTGACTCGCTTGGGCATGGGGTAGGCGCAGCACCGCGAGGCGGTGACCGTCGGTGGCGGCGCATTCGAGCCCCTCGGGATCGAGCTGCAGGTGAACCCCGGTGAGCAGCTGCTTGGCCTCGTCACCACTGCTGGCAAACAGGGTGCCCCGCAGGCCCTGAATCAGGGCCTCGGATTCGAGCCGAATCGGCACCCCGGTCTGCACCAGCGGCAGGTCGGGAAAGTCATCGGCGGGCATGCCGCGCATCTGGTAGCTGCCCGACAGGCTGGTGAGCTCGAGCTGCTCCTGGCCCTCGGGGCAGCTCAAGGTGATGGGGCTGTCCGCGGCCAGCCGGGTGACGATCTCGCCAAACAGGCGCGCCGGCAGGGTGATGGCGCCGCTGACCTCGACCGAAGCCGGCAGGCTGGTTTGAATGCCGAGGTTGAGATCAAAGCCGGTCAGGCTCAGGCGACCGGTGCCCGCATCGGCGGTCAGCAACACGTTGGCCAGCACCGGGTGGGTGGGTCTGGCCGCGACCGCTCGACTCACCAGCTGCAGGCTGGCGCTGAGTTCGGACTGGGAGCAAACCAGCTTCATTGCGGTTGCGTAGGGCCTGGGCCCGATGGGGCTCTCCACGCTTCCACAGCCTGGTCCGATGCGCAACGGGTGGTTTTCCCGGCCTTCTGACTTTGGAGTACAAGTCTTTTAAAACAAATCAACCGTCGTAGAAGGGGCTGGGGAAACGGCGGAAAAGGGTTGTTCGCCCTTGCTGCAACAGTGATCTGTGCGCACCAGGCCTGAGGAATCAAACCTGCCCAATGGGCAAAACCCTGGCTTTTCCACTGTTTCCCGCCGCTGGGGAATGGGGGTGGCCTCAAGGCGGTGGACTTCTCCTGGTGCCGTCAACGGCGCCAGGGGCGTCTTTCCCCAGGTTCTCAGCAGCCTGTTTGTGGATTGGTTCTGAACTCTGAGCGGGCTCAGAACCCCATCACCCGAGCCACGGTGTCGGTTTCGGCCGCCAGACCGGTGTGAAAACGGGCGTCGTTGTGCTCGATCGCGGTGCCCGGATCCTTGAGGCCATTGCCGGTCAGCACGCAGACCACCGTGGCGCCGTCCGGCACCTCATGGCTGCGCTTGAGCAGTCCGGCCACCGAGGCGGCGCTGGCGGGTTCGCAGAACACCCCTTCTTCGCTGCCCAGCAGCTTGTAGGCCGCAATGATCTCGGCGTCGGTCACGGCCATGAAGTCGCCGTTGCTTTCGCTGCGCACCCGCAGGGCGTTGTCCCGGTTGACCGGGTTGCCGATGCGGATCGCCGTGGCGATCGTGTCGGGTTGCTCGACTGTGTGACCCAGCACCAGCGGGGCAGAGCCTGCGGCCTGAAAGCCCATCATCCGCGGCAGGGTGCGGCAGTGGCCAGCGGCCTTGTATTCGTTGAAGCCCATCCAGTAGGCGCTGATGTTGCCGGCGTTGCCCACCGGGATGCAGAGCCAGTCGGGGGCTTTGCCCAGGGCATCGACCACCTCGAAGGCCGCGGTCTTTTGTCCCTGAAGTCGGTAGGGATTGACCGAGTTGACCAGGGTGATCGGGTACTGGTTGGCCACCTCCTGAACGATCGCCAGGGCCCGGTCGAAGTTGCCCTGGATGGCGATCACTTCGGCGCCGTACAGCAGGGCCTGGGCCAATTTGCCCTGGGCCACATACCCATCGGGGATCAGCACAAAGGCCCGCATGCCACCGCGGCGGGCGTAGGCGGCTGCCGCGGCCGAGGTGTTGCCGGTGCTCGCGCAGATGACGGCCTCAGATCCGGCTTCCTTGGCCTTGGAGATGGCCATTGTCATGCCCCGGTCCTTGAAAGATCCGGTGGGGTTCAGGCCGTCGTACTTGAGGAACACCCTCACGCCGCGGCCGATGCGGTCTGAGACCGCCTTGGCAGGAATCAGGGGGGTCGCCCCTTCATGCAGGGTGATCACCGGGGTGCTGGCGCTGACCGGCAACCAGCGCCGGTAAGCCTCGATCAGGCCAGGCCAGTCTTGATGGGTCGGCCTGCTGCCCAATCGCCGCAGGGATCGGAGCAGGGGCACGGCAAAGGGGGACGCTGGGCCGAATCTACGTGCCGCTCAGTTGCTGCCCTTGAGGCCGTCCAGGGGAGACTCGGAGAAGAAGCGCACTAGTTCGCTGATCGAGCTGGCCTTGCTCATCAGATTCAGCAGCGCCGGAATGCTGACTTCCATCTCCTGGGTCGGATAGGCCCTGAAGAAGGAGATGGCCGACAGGGAGCCGTTGCCTTGCACCAGCCCCATGATCACGGCCGAGCGCAGGGCAGGCACGCTTTCGCCGCTGGCGTAGAGGGGAAACACGATCTGGCCGACCCGTTTGAGCAGGGCTTCACCGATGCGGGTGTTGAGCAGCCTGCTCACCAGGGTGATCGGCAGGTTGATCGATTCTTTGAGCAGTTTGGCCACCGTGGCCGGGTCCTGTCGGGCCAGGGCCAGCACATCGGCCAGCAGACCGCGAGCCTGCCCGGTGTTGGCCAAATACTCCAGATCGGCGACCGGGATCGAACGGCGGAAGGCGCCGCTGACAAACACCAGGTTCTCTGCCGCCTGAACCGGTGGCTGCGGCAGGAACGGTCCGCAGCAAACGACCATCAGGCCTGCCGCAAACAGCCGTTTTGCCGCAAACAGCTGTTTTGCAGCAAACAGCCGTCGCCGATGGGTGCTTTTGCTGCGGCTGACCACCAGGTCCTGCACAAATGGAACGGAGTTGACTCTAGGCGGGTTGGGCTGACCGGCTGCGGTCAGACACCAGCACATCCCGCAGCAACCGCACCAGACCCCGTTCCGCCAGACCGCGAGCCAGATCGCGGCCCATGCGCCGCAGCCCGGGTTCGGCCAGCAGGCGTGGCACGCGGCTCAGCAACATCTGCGGTTCGAAGCCTGGCAAGGCCACCAGGATGCGCATCAGTTGGCGGATCGGTTCGAGGGTCAGCAACAGGTCGGCGCCGCTGTCCTGCTGCTCCTGCGACCATTGCCGCAGCCCTGGCGGTTGCAGCGCCCGCAACCGTTGGGGCAGGCGGCGGCTCAGGCTCAGGGTCGTCTGCCAGGCCAAGTCATCGAGGTTCTCGACCGCGGCATCGACGAGCTGACGTCGCAGCAGACCACCGTTTTCGGAGAACAGAAAACTGATCACCTGGTCCAGCAACCCGTCCAGGTCCAGCGCGCTGCCCTGGGCGGCACTGGCCACCAGGTTGTCGAGCCGCTGCCAGCGGAACACCTCGCCGTCAAACAGCATCTCCTTGAGGCTTTGGCGCAGGGACGGATCGGGATCTTCCATCAGCCGCCGCGCAAAGTAGGGATAAGCCGCACCCAGGATCTTGAAGTCGGGGTCGACGCTCAGGGCGATGCCCTCGAGGGTCACCAGCGAGCGAATGATCAGGGCGTAATAGGGCGGCACCCTGAACGGGAAGCGGTACATCACCCCGCTCAGGTCATCGGTGACGGCCTTGAAGTCCATGCGGCTGACGCCCTGCTCGAGGGCTTGGCCAAACACCGTTTCAAACGCCGGCACGATCGGCTCGAGGTTCACGTCCTCGGCCAGAAATCCAAGGCTCACGAAGTCCTTGGACAGCTTCGAAAAATTGCGGTTGACCAGGTGCACCACGGCCTGGATCAGGCCTGTGCGCGACTCGCGGGTCACCTCGCTCATCATGCCGAAATCCAGATAGGCCAGGCGTCCGTCGGCCAGGGCCAGCAGGTTGCCGGGGTGGGGATCGGCGTGAAAGAAGCCGTGCTCCAGCAGTTGCTGCAGGCTGCAATCGACCCCCACCTGGACCATGTCGTCGGGATCGAAGCCCAGCTGCCGCACCGCCTCCAGGTTGGTGAGCTTGACGCCATCGATCCACTCCATCGTCAGCACCCGACGGCTGGTGGCCTCGCGGTAGATCCGGGGTACGGCGATGCGGGGGTTGTGGGCGTGCAGAGAGGCAAACCGTTCGGCGTTGCTGGCCTCGTTGCAGTAATCCATCTCTTCAAACACGCGACGGCCCAGCTCGTCGATCAGGGCCACCAGGTCGCTGCGGATCAGGCCGATGTTGCGGTTGAGCCAGGCGGCGATGTTGCGCACGATGTACAGATCGAGGGTGATCTGCTCGCGCAGGCCCGGTCGCTGCACCTTGACCGCCACGTTCTCGCCGCTGTGCAGCACGCCCCTGTGCACCTGCCCCAGCGAGGCGGCCGAAATCGGTTCGGGGTCGAGCTGGGCGTAAATCTCCGCCACCGGAGCGCCCAGGTCTTCCTCGATGCAGGCCATCGCCAGGGCTGACGCGAAACCTGGCAGCTGATCCTGCAGCTGGGCCAGCTCTTCGAGCAGCAGCGGCGGCACGATGTCGGGGCGGGTCGACAGGGCCTGGCCGGCCTTGATGAAGGCAGGGCCCAGCGAGGCCACCAGGTCGGCTGCTTCTTTGGCCCGGGCCCGGGCGATCTCAGGGTCCTTGAGGCGCTGGATCAACCAGTCGAAGCCGACCCCCAGCAGATACAGGCCGATCGGTACCAGGGTCTGCCAGAAGCGTCGAAACAGACGCAGGGGGTGTCCGGCATAGATGCGACTGATCGCTTCGGGGTCGTACTCGAGCAGACCTGCCGCTTCGATGAAATCGCTGATCTCGGTGGAGATTTCGGTGGAGCTGGAGCTGGCCATGGTCTGGGGGTCCGCTCAGGCGAGGCGCCGGTCCCCCTTCTAAACGAAAGCAGCAGCCGCTACGGTCGGGCCGATCACCGATGCGCCTGCGGAGACTGCCGTGCTCACCGGTTTGCGGCTCGAGAACATCGCCTTGATCGAGGCCCTCGAGCTCAGCTTCAGCCAGGGCATGACCGTGCTCACCGGTGAAACCGGTGCGGGCAAGTCGATCCTGCTCGATGCCCTTGACGCCCTGCTGGGGGGCTCGGGTCCGCGGTTGTTGCGCCAGGGCGCCGGCCGGGGCCTGATCGAGGCCAGCTTCAGCCTGACCCCGCCGCTGCAGACCTGGCTCGCCGCCCAGGAGCTGGAGGCCGATGAGGGCGAGATTCTGTTGAGCCGCGAGTGGCGCCTCAATGACGGGCGCCTCAGCAGCCGCCACCGGCTCAATGGCGTGGCCGTCAACCGTCAGCAGATCCAGGAGCTGCGGCCGTTGCTGCTGGACCTGACCGTGCAGGGTCAGACCCAGCAGCTGGCGCGCCCCGGTCAGCAGCGCCGCTGGCTCGATCGTTTCGGCGGTGAGCCCGTGGCGGCAGCCCTGGCGCCGGTGGCGGCAGCCCACCGCCAGTGGAAACAGGCGGCGGCAACCCTCGAAAGCGGCCGCAGCCAATGGCAGCAGTTGCAGCAGCAGCGCCAGCAGCAGGAACAGCTGCTGGCCGATCTTGAGGCGGCCGATCTGCAGGACCCGCACGAGCGTCAGCGGCTGCAGGCCGAGCAGGACCGTCTCGCCCATGGCGTGCGCCTGCAGCAGGGCGTCATGACCCTGCTGGGGCGCCTGCTGGAGGGGGCCGAGGAGGCTCCGGCAGCCCTTGAGCATCTGGCGGCCTGCGAGCAGGAGCTGGGCCAGATGGCGGCCCTGGACCCAGCGGGTGCCGGTCCCCTGGCCCAGGCCTGCAGCGATGCCCTGGCGGCTTTGCAGGATCTGGCCCGCGATCTCGATCGTTACGGGGCCGCCCTCGACAGCGACCCCGAGAGCCTGGCGGCCCCAGGAGCGCATGGCCCAGCTCAAGACCCTCGAGCGCCGCCATGGCCAGGAGCTGGCGGCTCTGATCGCCCTGCGCGATCAGCTGCGGGAGCAGCTGGCCCCCGGGGGCGGCGAGGCCGCGCTTGAAGCGCTCGAGGCTGCCGAAGCCCAGGCCCGCGCCCACCGGGACACGGCCAATGCCCGTCTCAGTGAGGCCCGCCGCACGGCTGCCACCCAACTGGAGCAGCAACTGATGGCGGCGTTGCGGCCCATGGGTCTGACCCATGTGCGCTTTGCTGTGGCGTTGGAACCCAGCGCCCCCGCCGAGGACGGCGCCGATGCGGTGCAGTTTCGGTTCTCGGCCAACCCGGGCCAGCCCCTGGCGCCGTTGGCCGAGGTGGCCTCGGGCGGTGAGATGTCGCGCTTTTTGCTGGCGCTCAAGACCTGCCTGGCCGCGGCCGATCAGCACGTGACGCTGCTGTTCGATGAGATCGACAGCGGCGTCAGCGGCCGCGTCAGCGGTGCCATGGCTGAGCTGCTGCAGCGGCTGGCGGCCCAGCGCCAGGTGTTCTGCGTGACCCACCAGCCCCTGGTGGCGGCCGCGGCTGATCACCATTACCGGGTCAGCAAGGTGGTCGAGGACGGCACCACCCACACGCGGGTGTCCCACCTGCGGGACACTCGCGCCCGCCAGGCCGAGCTGGCCGAGCTGGCCGGCGGCGACCAGGGCGACGCCAGCAGCTATGCCGCCAGCCTGCTCAAGCGAGCGGCCTGAGCTCGCTACCTTGCGGGCCCCTGGCAGGCCTGGCCCATGTCGACCCCCATTCCCCAGCGCTGGACCACGGCGGCCATGCCGGACCAGACAGGTCGCATCGCCCTGGTCACCGGTGCCAACAGCGGTCTGGGCCTCGAGAGTGCCCGCGCCCTGCTGGCCAAGGGAGCCACGGTGGTGCTCGCCTGCCGTTCGCTGGCCAAGGCTGCGCAGGCCCGGCAGGAGCTGCTGACAGGATCGACTGCCACTGCTGTGTGCGCAGATCGTCTTGACGTCCTTGAGCTCGATCTGGCCGATCTGCAGAGCGTCGCTTGTGCTGCCGATCAGGTGGCTGCCCGCCACAGCCGCCTGGATGGGCTGCTCAACAACGCCGGCGTGATGGCCCCGCCGCGCACGCTCACCCGCCAGGGCTTTGAGCTGCAGTTTGGCGTCAACCATTTGGGCCATTTCGCCCTGACCCAGCGCCTGCTGCCGCTGCTGCTGGCCAGTGCTAGCCCGCGGGTGGTGCAGGTCACCTCGGGGGCCCAGTACTTTGGCCAGCTCGATTTTGAGGACCTGCAGGGCGAGCGCCGCTACGACCGCTGGAAGGCCTACGGGCAAAGCAAGCTTGCCAATGTGGTGTTGGCCCAGGAGCTGCAGCGCCGTTACCCCCAG
>JBJOHB010000039.1:0-3406 GCA_046047915.1 Cyanobacteriota bacterium | reverse complement strand
TGCGGCGGCTGGACCCTGTGGTTGCTCAGCGGCAACCCCGAACTGACGGGCGCCCTACGGATGAAGGCCAGCCGCAAGGTTCCGATCAGCAACGGCGGCATCGACTGCCGCTGGTTGCGCTACGACATTCGCTAGCGCCCCAGCAGCGCCCTGGTGGTCTTGCTCAGGCCGGCTGTGGTCTGAGGCAGATAGGGCCCTTTGAGCAACTGACCGCCGACGCGCAGGAAGACCCCCGACAACACCAGGTTGATCGCGGCCACCACCAGGGCTGCGGCGATCCAACTGAGGCCCTGGGCCTGATGCAGCCACAGCAGCAGGGCCAGCTGGGCCCCGATCAACGACAACAGCACCAGCACCAGGGCACCGCTGACGAACAGCGCACCGCTGATCAGGCGGCGCTTTTCGCGGTCCACCTCCTGCAGGGCCATGCGCACGTGCAGGTCCATGACCGAGGTCATCAGGGCACCCACCCGCCCGGCAGCCGCACGGGCCACACCCGGGCCTGCGGCGCCATTGCGGCTGACAGCGTCAGAAGCGGACTCGGGGCTCATCGGATCAGGTCAGCGCAGCGGTTCAACGGGAGCGCCGGCCCGAGGCCAGCATCAGACCCAACAGCAGGCCGACGCCACCGGCCAGTCCCAGGGCCAGCAGGGGCCGCTCGCGCACGGGTTTCTCGATGCGCGGCCGCAGGTTGGCGTTGAGCTCGTCGAGCAAGGCCTCGAGCTGCTGCTCGAGCGGCTCCAGGCTGCTGGCCAGACGGCTGGTCTGCTCGCCAGCCACCTGCAACAGCTCCTGCAGCTGGTCCTGTACGACCACGGCGGTCTTGCCGGTGTGCTGGGCGATCACCTCGGCCACCTCATCGAGACTGCCGCGGGTGGCCTCGAGGGTCTGCCGGGCCACCTCGGGCCACTGGCGCTGAATCGCGGGCAGCAGGGCTTCGAACCGCTCGCGAAACAGCTGCTGGGTGGTCGGCTGGTCTGTGGGGGTGTCCAGGGTCATGGCACCGAAGGTGGCTCCAAGCTAAGGAGGGACTTGATCAAGCGAAAGCCTCCGCTACATTTCTGCTGCTCGGCGCACGGGCCTGTTGGTTCACATCAATCAGGTCGAGCTCAGTCATTTCAAGTCGTTCGGCGGGTCGATGTCGATCCCGCTCGAGCAGGGTTTCACGGTGGTGACCGGCCCCAACGGGTCCGGCAAGAGCAACATTCTTGACGCGGTGCTGTTCTGCCTGGGCCTGGCCAGCAGCCGGGGCATGCGGGCCGAACGGCTGCCCGACCTGATCAACAGCGCTGTGCTGCGCAGCGGTCGCGCCGCCGAAACCGTGGTCAGTGTGCGCTTCGACCTCAGCGATTGGCAGCCCGATGAGGCCGAAGCGGGGCTCGAGCCGGCCGCCGAAGGGCCCTGGATCAAACCAGGTCAGCAGCAATGGACCGTGAGCCGCAAGCTGCGGGTGGCGCCGGGGGGCACCTACGCCAGCAGCTTCAGCGCCGATGGCGAGCCCTGCAACCTGCAGCAGTTGCAGACCCAGCTGCGGCGTCTGCGGGTCGACCCCGAAGGCAGCAACGTGGTGATGCAGGGCGATGTGACCCGCATCGTCTCGATGAGCGCCCGCGACCGCCGCGGCATCATCGACGAGCTGGCCGGCGTGGCCCTGTTCGACAGCCGTATCGAGCAGACCCGCAGCAAACTCGATGCCGTGCACGAGTCGCAGGAACGCTGCGGCATCGTGCAGCAGGAACTGCTGGCCTCACGCCACAAGCTCGAGCGCGACTGCGCCCGCGCCCGCACCTACCAGGAGCTGCGGCAGCGGCACGCCAGCGGCCGCCAGCAGGAGCAGGTGCTGGTGGCCGAGGCTGCCCGCCGCGACCTGGCCGCCCTGGTCCAGCGGCAGCAGGCCCTGGGCCAGCAGCAGAGCAGCACCCGCGAGGCGATCGCCCAGGGCGAAACCGCCGTCGCCGAAGCCACGCGTGCCCTCGAAGCCCTGCAGGCCGAGGTGCGGGCCCTGGGCGAGGACCAGCTGATCGCCGTCCAGGCCGAACTGGCCGGCCTCGAGGCCAGCGGCCGTGAGCTGGCCCGCCAGGCCGACAAACACCAGCGTGAGGCCGAAGACCTGCAACGCCAGCGCCACGAGCTGGCGCGGCTGCAGGGGGACCTGCGCACCCAGCAGCAGGCGCTCGGCGCGGGTGCTGACGAAGGCGAGCTGCAGCAGGCCGAAGCCGCCGTCAGCACCGCCGAAGCCGCCGTCGAGCTGTCGCGGCGGCGCCTGGGCGAGGTGGCCGGTCGCTCGGGCAGTTGGCTGGAAGCCCAGAAGCAGCGCAGCCAGCAGCGCCAGCAGCTCGCTGAGCAGCTGAGCCCCCTCGAGGCCGAGCACCAGCAGCTGCTCGAGCGGCTGCGGCAGCAGCACGAGCGCCTGGCCGAAGTCAGCGAAGCCGCCAGCGCCGAGCTCACCAGCAACCAGAGCATGCAGCAGCAGCTGGCCAACGTCGACGGCGAATGGCAGCAGCTGCTCGACGCCCTGCAGCAGCAGCAGCGCCAGGTGCAGGAGCTGGCCGAAGAGCTGGCCCTGCAGCAGCGCACCCGCAGCCGGCTCGAGCAGGAGCAGGCCGGCCTGGAGCGGGAGATCGCGCGGCTCGACAGCCGCCGCGAAACCCTGCAGGAAAGCCGCGGCACCGGGGCCCTGCGGGTGCTGCTTGAGGCCGGCCTCGAGGGCATCCACGGCCCTGTGGCCCAGCTGGGCGAAGTCGACGAGCGTTTGCGCCTGGCCCTGGAGGTGGCCGCCGGGGCCCGCCTGGGCCAGGTGGTGGTCGATGACGACCGCATCGCCGCACGGGCGATCGAGCTGCTCAAGAGCCGCCGGGCCGGCCGCCTCACCTTTCTGCCGCTCAACAAGATCCGTGGTGGCGCTGCCGCGGGTGCCGGCGGGGCGGCCCTGCAGCGCGGCGGTGCCGCTCCAGGCAGCCAGGGGCTGGTGGGCCGGGCCGTGGAGCTGGTGCGACACGAACCGGTTTATGCCGAGGTGTTCCGCTACGTGTTCGGCGACACGCTGGTGTTCAGCGACCTGGCCAGTGCCCGCCGGGAGCTGGGACGCTGCCGGGCCGTGACCCTGGAAGGCGAGTTGCTCGAGAAGAGCGGCGCCATGACGGGCGGCAGCCTGCAGCAGCGCGGCAACCAGCTCAGCTTCGGCCGCAGCAGCGATGGTGATGAGGCCGAACCGCTGCGCCGCCGGCTGCTGGAGCTGGGCGAGAGCCTGGTGGCCGGCCGGCGCCGCGAGGCCGAACTGGGCCGCGATCTCGACACCCTGCGGCCCCGGATCGAGCAACTGCAGCGCCGCCAGGCGGCTCTCGACGCCGAACACAGCGCCGCCCGCCGCGGCCTGGACCCCCTGCAGGCCCGCCGCCAGGAACGG
>JBJOHB010000038.1:0-10647 GCA_046047915.1 Cyanobacteriota bacterium | reverse complement strand
GGCCCTGGCCCGCACCGATCTGGCTCGGCTACTGGCCCAGCTGGAGCCGCTCTGGCAGCGGCAGCTCAACCGCCGCGGCCTGGCCTTTGCGCTGAACCTGAGCGAGGGCCTGCCCGAAGTGCTGAGCGACCCGACCCGGCTGGAGACGATGCTGGGCGGGCTGATCGACCGCTTCAGCCGCAGCCTGCCCAGCGGCTCGCAGGTGCACCTGAGCCTGGTGGAGGCGGGACCGCGCCTGAAGCTGCACCTGAGCAGCGACATCCCGGATCCAGCCGGCGCCGCCCAGGCCGAGCTCCACCCACCGCGGTCCCTGGTCGGTCCGGTGTTGAGCTGGAATCCGACCACCGGCAGCCTGCAGCTGAGCCGCCAGGCCACCCAGCAGCTGTTCGAGCAACTCGGGGGCCGCCTGACCGAGCGCAATGGCAGCGGCCTGACCGTGTTCTTCCCCATTTGTTGACGGGTGTGAAGAGTGCTGCACGCCGGGCAAATGCACCAAAAACCCGGTGCTAGCTTCCGCTTGAACCGTCTGCCGATCCCCTCTAGGCATCGCCATGAGCGCAACCCAGCTGAAAGGTCAACTTCCCAAGTACATCGGCAGCACCGGCGGACTGCTCAACGCCGCCGAAACGGAAGAGAAGTACGCAATCACCTGGAGCAGCCCCAAGGCTCAGGCATTTGAACTGCCGACCGGGGGTGCCGCCGAAATGAATGAGGGCGAGAACCTCATGTATTTCGCCCGTAAAGAACAGTGCCTGGCCCTGGGTACCCAGCTGCGCACCAAGTTCAAGCCGCGGATCGAGGACTACAAGATCTACCGCATCTACCCCGGCGGTGACACCGAATTCCTGCATCCCAAGGACGGTGTCTTCCCCGAGAAAGTGAACGAGGGTCGTCCCATGGTGGGCCACAATCCCCGCCGCATCGGTGCCAACACCAATCCTTCGGCACTCAAGTTCACCGGCAAGAACACCTTCGACGCCTGAGCCCGTCAGGCCAGCTCCTATAAAGGCGGGGCCAGGGGCCCCGTTTTTTTTGCCGATCGGTCGCGCCATGCCCAGCCCAGTCAGCTCTGCCGCAGACGATGCGCTGTTTCAGCAGCAGCTGGCCGCAGGCTTCAATTTCATCCCCCTGAGTCGGCGCTGGCCGGCCGATCTGGAAACCCCGCTGAGCACCTGGCTCAAGGTGGGATCCGGCCGCTCCCACGGGGTGCTGCTCGAATCGGTCGAAGGCGGGGAGCGCCTTGGCCGCTGGAGCGTGGTCGTCAGCGACCCGCTCTGGATCCTCACCAGCCGGGGCGACCACAGTGAACGCCGCTGGCGCGATGGACACCAGGAGCAGCTGGAGGGTGATCCGTTTGCCTTGCTGCAGCAGTGCCTGGAGCCGTTGCGCAGCGGCAGCGTCCCCGGGCTGCCGCCCCTGGGCCACCTGTTCGGCTTCTGGGGCTATGAACTGATCCGCTGGATCGAACCCAGCGTGCCGGTCCATCCACCGGCAGCCGGGGCCCCACCCGATGGTTGCTGGATGCTGGCCGACAGCCTGCTGGTGTTTGACCAGATCAGGCGCCAGATCACCGCCGTGGCGTTTGCGGACCTGAGCCGCGGCCAGGACCCGCAGCAGGCCTGGGACGCGGCCAACGCCCGCATCGACGCCCTCGAGGCGACCATGCACCAACCGCTGCCAGCGGGCGTCACTTCCCTCAACTGGCAGGACGACCCCGCCGCCGGCATCGAGGCCAGCAGCAACCGCAGCCAGAGCGATTTTGAGGACGCCGTGCGCACCGGCCGGGAGCACATCGCCGCCGGTGACGTGTTCCAGCTGGTGCTCAGTCAACGGCTGGAAACCCGGGTGCAGCGCGATCCCTTTGAGCTGTACCGCAGCCTGCGGATGGTCAATCCATCCCCTTACATGGCCTTCTTCAACTTTGGCGACTGGTACCTGATCGGCTCCAGTCCCGAGGTGATGGTCAAGGCCGAACCAAGCGATGACGGCCGGTTGCTGGCATCCCTGCGACCGATCGCCGGCACCCGCCCCCGGGGCAGCAACGAAGCCGAGGACCGCGCCCTGGCCACCGAGCTGATGGCCGATCCCAAGGAGCGGGCCGAACACGTGATGCTGGTCGACCTGGGACGCAACGACCTGGGCCGGGTCTGCGAGCCGGGCAGCGTGCAGGTCAGCGAACTGATGGTGATCGAGCGCTACTCGCACGTGATGCACATCGTCAGCCAGGTGGAGGGTCTGCTGGCCCGGGGCCGCAGCGTCTGGGATCTGCTGATGGCCTCCTTTCCGGCCGGCACGGTCAGCGGCGCCCCCAAGATCAGGGCGATGCAGCTGATCCACGCGCTCGAGCCCGATGCCCGCGGCCCCTACTCGGGGGTGTATGGAGCCGTCGACCTCAACGGCGGTCTCAACACGGCGATCACGATCCGCACAATGGTGGTGCTGCCCCACCCCGAGGGGGGCTGGCGGGTTCAGGTGCAGGCCGGCGCCGGCGTGGTCGCCGACTCGCGCCCCGAAGCCGAGTACCAGGAGACGCTCAACAAAGCCCGCGGCATGCTCAAGGCTCTGGCCTGTCTGCCATGACCCTGCTGCTCAAGGGGTTTGAAGTGGAGATGTACACCGGCCGCCCTGACGGCACGGTGGTGGGTTGCGCCGCGGCCGTGGCCCAGGAGCTCAGCGGGTTTGTCACCGAGCCGGATCACCGCAACCTCGAATACGTCACCGCTCCCGACGCCAGTTACGCCAACCAACTGCAGCTGCTGCTCGAACCCCGCCGCCGCCTGCGCACCTGGCTCGAGCAGCGCGGCCTGACCCTGTTGCCCGGCAGCACCCTGAGCACGGGCGACAGCCAGCGCTTCGAGCGATCCGATCCGGCCAATCCGTACCACGGCTACATCGAACGCACCTATGGCACCCGGGTGGTCACCGCCAGCGTGCACATCAACCTGGGCATCGGCCCGGCCGAGGGCGGCATGGACAGCCTGTTTGCCGCCCTGCGGCTGCTGCGCTGTGAGGCGGCCCTGCTGCTCGCCCTGTCAGCGAGCTCCCCGTTTCTCGACAACCGCGTGAGCGGGGCCCATTCGCAGCGCTGGTTGCAATTCCCCTTGACGCCGGCCGAGGTGCCGCTGTTCAGCTCGCACCAGCACTACATCGACTGGATGGAAGCCCAGCTGGCCGCTGGCAGCATGCAGAACGTGCGCCATCTGTGGACCTCGGTGCGGCCCAATGGCGACAACCGCCCCCACGACCTGAACCGGGTCGAGATCCGGATCTGCGATCTGATCGCGGACCCGGCCGAACTGCTGGCGGTCACCGCCTTTGCCGAACTGCGGCTGCTGCAGCTGCTGGCCGACCCGACGCACCATGACCCGCTGCTGGCCAGCACGCTGGAGCCGACGGCCCTGGCAACCCTGGCCGATGCCAATGACCGCGCCGCTGCCGCCCTCAGCCTGGAGGCCACACTGCAGGACTGGCGGCAGGGCGAGCCGATCGGTGCCCGCGCCTGGCTGCGGCGCACCCTCGAAGAGCTGATGCCCCTGGCGAAAGCCCACCAGCTCGAGGCGGTGATCGCCCCCCTGCAGGCGATCCTGGATCAGGGCAACCAGGCGATGCGCTGGTTGCAGCGCCACCAGCAAGGCGAACCGATCGCTGCGATTGTGGCGAGCGATGCGGCAGCCCTGGCCCTGCGGGAGCAGGCTTTGGGATGATCATGTCCAGACCCGGCATCACCTCAGTCAGTACCCCCCAGCCGATGCGGCCATCCGACCCGCTTGCCACCTCTGCTTCACCGCGGGTGCGACGCCTGCTGGGCGAGCGGCTCGAGCTCGTCGAAGAGCTCTGGCAGACCGTGCTGCGCAGCGAATGTCCGCCCGAGCAGGCCGAGCGGCTGATGCGACTCAAGCAGCTGAGCGACCCCGAAGCCCCCCAAAGCGAAACCACAGCCGGCATCGTTGCCCTGATCCGCGAGATGGATCTGGCCGAGGCGATCGCCGCCGCCCGGGCGTTCTCGCTGTACTTCCAATTGGTCAACATCCTCGAACAGCACATCGAGGAGGACAGCTATCTCGACAGCCTCAGCGATCAGAGTGAGCCGCTGCCGGCCGATCCCTTCCAACCGCCCCTGGCCAGCCAGGTGGAGCCGGCCACGTTCAGGCAGCTGTTCGAGCGCCTACGGGCCTTGAACGTTCCACCGGCCCGGCTCGAGCGTCTGCTGCACGATCTGGATCTGCGGCTGGTGTTCACCGCCCACCCCACCGAAATCGTGCGCCACACCGTGCGCCACAAGCAGCGCCGGGTGGCCCATCTGATCCAACGGCTCGAGCAGGCCGATGGGCTGAGCCTCGATGACACCCTGGTGATCCGCCGCCAGCTCGAAGAAGAGATCCGGCTGTGGTGGCGCACCGATGAACTGCACCAGTTCAAGCCCACCGTGCTCGACGAGGTCGATTACGCCCTGCACTACTTCCAGCAGGTGCTGTTCGACGCCATGCCCCAGCTGAGGCAGCGGCTGCGCTCGGCCCTGGTCGCCAGCTACCCCGATGTGGAGCCCCCGCGGGATGCCTTCTGCACGTTTGGCTCGTGGGTGGGATCCGACCGCGACGGCAACCCGTCGGTCACCCCCGAGATCACCTGGCGCACGGCCTGCTATCAGCGTCAGCTGATGCTGGAGCGTTACATCAAGTCGGTCAGCGAGCTCAGGGATCAGCTGAGCATTTCGATGCAGTGGAGCCAGGTGAGCCCGGCCCTGCTCGAGTCACTCGAGATGGACCGGCTGCGGTTCCCCGAGATCTACGAGGAGCGGGCCGCCCGCTACCGGCTCGAGCCCTACCGGCTCAAGCTCAGCTACACCCTGCGGCGCCTGCAGCTGACCCACCAGCGCAATCAACAGCTGGCCGAAGCGGGCTGGGAGTCGCCCTGCGACGGCCATGCCGGCCTGGTGGGTCCCTTGAGCAGCGACGGCGGCGGCCTCGACGGGATCAACCCGACCCCCGAACTGCACTTCAGCTCGGCCGATGAATTTCGTACCAGCCTGGAGCTGATCCAGGAAAGCCTGCAGGTCACAGGCCTGAGCTGCGAGCCGCTGCAGACCCTGATCAGCCAGGTCCACATTTTTGCCTTCTGCCTGGCCAGCCTGGACATTCGCCAGGAGAGCACCCGCCACAGCGATGCGATCGACGAGCTGAGCCGCTATCTGCAGCTGCCCGTCCCCTATGCCGAGATGGACGAGCCGCAGCGCATCGCCTGGTTGCTGGCCGAGCTTCAAACCCGGCGCCCGCTGCTGCCACCGGCGGCCCGCTGGAGCGAAGCGACCGCCGAGACCTTTGCGGTGTTCCGCATGCTCAAGCGGCTGCAGCAAGAGTTCGGCGAGCGCATCTGCCGCACCTATGTGATCTCGATGAGTCACACGGTCTCGGACCTGCTGGAGGTGCTGCTGCTGGCCAAGGAGGCGGGTCTGGTGGATCCCCAGGCCCAGCGTGCCTCACTGCTGGTGGTGCCTCTGTTCGAAACGGTCGAGGACCTGCAAGGCGCACCGGCTGTGATGGAGCGGCTGCTGCGCGAGCCCTTCTACCAGCGCCTGATCAGCAGCGGCGCCGAGTCGGCCCAACCGCTGCAGGAGTTGATGCTCGGCTACTCGGACAGCAACAAAGATTCAGGCTTTCTGTCGAGCAACTGGGAGATTCACAAGGCCCAGATCGCCCTGCAGCGTCTGGCCGACAGCCACCAGGTGGCCCTGCGGATCTTTCACGGTCGCGGCGGGTCGGTGGGACGCGGTGGTGGACCGGCCTACCAGGCGATCCTGGCCCAACCGAGCGGCACCCTCTGCGGCCGCATCAAGATCACCGAGCAGGGCGAAGTGCTGGCGTCCAAGTACGCCCTGCCCGAACTGGCTCTCTACAACCTGGAGACCGTCACCACAGCGGTGCTGCAGAACAGCCTGGTCAGCACACCCGTCGATGACACCCCCAGCTGGAATGCGCTGATGGCCCGGCTCGCGGCCCGATCCCGCAGCCACTACCGGGCCCTGGTGCACGACAATCCGGAGCTGGTGGCGTTCTTTCAGCAGGTCACCCCGATCGAGGAGATCAGCAAACTGCAGATCTCCAGCCGGCCGGCCCGCCGCAAGGGCGGCGCCAAGGATCTCTCGAGTCTGCGGGCCATCCCCTGGGTGTTCGGCTGGACCCAGAGCCGCTTTCTGCTGCCGAGCTGGTTTGGCGTCGGCGCCGCCCTGCAGGAGGAGCTCGATCAGGACGGGGGCCAGCTGGAACTGCTGCGGCTGCTGTACCAGCGCTGGCCCTTTTTCAGGATGCTGATCTCCAAGGTCGAAATGACCCTGGCCAAGGTCGATCTGGAGCTGGCGCACCACTACGTGCAGACCCTGGGACGGGCTGAAAACCGCGAGGCGTTTGAAGGGATCTTTGAGACGATCGCGGCCGAGTTCACCCTCACCCGCGATCTGGTGCTGCAGATCACCGGTCACACCCGGCTGCTGGATGCCGACCCGGCCCTGCAACTGGCGGTGGATCTGCGCAACCGCACGATCATTCCGCTGGGTTTCCTGCAGGTGGCCCTGCTGCGGCGCCTGCGCGAGCAGAACCGCCAGCCGCCCATGAGTGAGGCGGGCAGCAGCGACGGCGATGGGCGCACCTACAGCCGCAGCGAACTGCTGCGCGGTGCCCTGCTGACCATCAATGGCATCGCCGCCGGACTGCGCAACACCGGCTGAAACCCTGGACTCCCTGTTGCTTCCCTTTCGCCTCCATCCCCCCGCCCCGCGCCTGCGAGAGGGTTACCGCCTGCTCGAAAGTCCCGCACTGGCAGCCGACGCCCTCAACCGTCTGCTGCAGCGCTGCGGCGATGCCAGCCGCACGGACGCCTGCTGGCAGCAGGTCCTCGAGCGCAGCACCTGGCATGTGGCGGTGGTCGGGGCGGGGGAGCGCCTGGTCGGCTTCGTGCGGGTCACCAGTGACATGGCCCTCAATGCCAACCTCTGGGACCTGTGCGCCGATCCCGACGATCCGGCGCAGGGCGAGATCTACGGGGCGCTGGTGGGCTCAGTGCTGGCCCGACTGCGGCGTGATCTCGCTGGCTGCAGCATCTCGCTAGCGGCACCGGCCGACGCCCTTGACGCCCTGGCCCAGCAGGGATTTGTGATCGACCCAGGGGGGATCAGAGCCATGGGTCTGGCTCTGGAATGACCTCGGCCTGGAATGACCGTGGTCCGTCGCTGAGGCTTCCCCGTTCCGGCGGAGAAGTGCAAACGAGCATGGAGGGACTCGAACCCCCGACACTCAGAACCGGAATCTGATGCTCTATCCAACTGAGCTACATGCCCACCGCCGTTTCCGGCTGGGTCCACCTTAACTGCTGACCGCAACGTGGCGATTCGGCTGCAACGTCTTGAGCTGTTGCGCTTTCGCAACATCAGCCAACTGGCGCTCCGAATCGAAGCGCCGCGGTTGCTGGTGGTCGGCCGCAACGGCGAGGGCAAATCCAACCTGCTGGAGGCGGTCGAACTGCTGGGCAGCCTGCGCTCGCACCGAGCCGGCCTCGACCGTGATCTGATCCAGCAGCACCAGAGCTCGGCGCGGCTGCAGGGCATCACCACCGACGGCGACCTGTTACAGCTCGAACTGCGCCGCAGCGGCGGACGCCAGGCCAGCCGCAACGGCAAGCTGCTCGAGCGGCAGCAGGACCTACTGGGCAGCCTGCGCTGCGTGGGCTTCAGTGCGCTTGATCTGGAGCTGGTGCGCGGTGAACCCGCCCTGCGCCGCCACTGGCTCGACCGGGTGGTGCTGCAACTCGAGCCGCTCTACAGCGAGCTGCTGAGTCGCTATGGCCGGCTGCTGCGCCAGCGCAGTCAGTTGCTGCGCCGCCAGCCGGGCGGCGGGGGCACCGATGCCCTGCTCGATGCCTTTGATGCCCAGATGGCCCTGCTGGGCACCCGCCTGCACCGGCGCCGGCGACGGGCCCTGGGGCGGCTCGAACCGCTGGCCGCCCGTTGGCATGAACGGCTCAGCGGCGGCCACGAGCAGCTGGAGCTGCGCTACCGCAGCGGCAGCGAACCACCGAGCGACGACAGCGAAACGGCCTGGTGTCAGACCCTGCAGGAGCAGCTGTTGCGGCAACGGCCCGACGAGCGACGCCTGGGCCAATGCGGGGTCGGCCCCCATCGCGATGAGATTGCGCTGCTGCTGCAGGGCAATCCCGCCCGCCGCTACGGCTCGGCCGGGCAGCAGCGCACTCTGGTGCTGGCCCTCAAGCTGGCCGAACTGGAGCTGGTGCAGCAGGTGGTCGGCGAACCACCGGTGCTGCTGCTCGACGACGTGCTGGCCGAGCTCGATCCGGGTCGGCAGCAGCTGTTGCTGGAGGCGGTGGGCCAGGGCCACCAGTGTCTGGTCAGCGCCACCCATCTGGATGCTTTCAGCAGCGGCTGGCGGCAGGCCAGCCAGGTGATCGGCATGCAGGCCGGTGCGCTGAGCCAGGAACAGGGCTAACGATGCAGATGGCGTCCAAACACCGTATGGTGGGTGGCTTGTGTGCATCAACCCTGATGACCCAAACCCTCTCCAGCCTTCATCCCAACCCCGGATGGGCCGGCGACCTGTTCTCCTCCTCGAGCTCCCTGGCTGCCCCCCAGGGCCCTGTCTCCGACACCGTGGGCAAACATTGCATCCTTGAGCTGTACGACTGCTGTCACGACAAGCTCAACGACGAAGCCTTTCTCAGGGACGCCATCACCGACGCTGCCAAACGGGCTGGCGCGACCCTGCTCCATCTGGTCACCCACCATTTCGAACCCCAGGGTGTGACCGGGCTGGCCCTGCTGGCCGAATCCCACATCTCGATCCACACCTGGCCCGAGTCGGGCTATGCCGCCGTGGACGTGTTCACCTGCGGTGACCACACCATGCCCGAGCGCGCCTGCCAGGTGCTGATCGATGAGCTGCAGGCTGGCCAGCACAAGCTGACCAGTTTCCGCCGAGAGACGCCCACAGCCATCGCTGACAGCGAACGAACCCCTGCGCTGGCGGTTTAAGCCCCTGGCAGGGAGCGGTTGAGCTTGCCGCTCACCAGCCCCTCCAAATCCAGGCTCACCGCCGTGAAGCCCAGCCCCAGAAAGGCCTGCACCAGCTCCTGGCGCAGGCCTTCTTGCTGCAGAGCGCCAAGCAACTGGGGCAATTCAGCGGCGGCCAGCTCGATGCGCGCCGTCTCGCCCTGGCTGCGCACCCGCAGATCGCGGCAACCCTGCTGACGCAGCCAGCCCTCGGCCGCCGCCACCCGTTGCAGCCGCGCTGCGGTGATCGGCTCTCCGTAGGGAAAGCGCGATGCCAGGCAGGGCTGGGCCGGCTTGTCCCACCAGGGCAGGCCCAGGGCCCTAGACAGCTGGCGCACGCCGGCTTTGTCAATGCCGGCCGCGGCCAGGGGCGAGCGCACCCCGGCCTCACGGCCCGCCAACAGACCGGGTCGATGGTCGCCGAGATCATCGGCATTGACGCCATCGACCACCACCGCACCGGCGCCGGCGGCGGCGGCGATCGGTGCAATTAGCCGATGCAGCTCCCGTTTGCAGGCATAACAACGATCGCCGGGATTGCTGGCATAGGCCGGATCGGCCAGCTCGGCGGTGGCGAGCTCCCGGTGGCGCAACCCCAGCCAGCGGGCCTGCTGAACCGCCTCGGCCCGCAGATGGGGGGCCAGGGCCGGCGACACCCCGGTGATCGCCAGGGCCCGCTCCCCCAGCTGCTCGACCGCCAGGGCTGCCACCAGGGCGCTGTCGACCCCGCCCGAGTAGGCCACCACCACGGTTTGTTCGGCCGCCAGGGCCTGACGCACCTGGCCCAGGGCCTGCTCCAGGGAAACAGGCAGGGGCTCGAGCAGGCCGAACATGGCGCTGGTGCAACACAGGACAGCCCGCCAATCCTGGCAACCCCGGCGACAACCCTGCTTCATGGCCGACGCTGCCGATAGCATCGGGCCAAGCTGGTGAGCCGATGAGCAGCACCCAGACGCCGCAACGGGGCACCGGCCGGGGCATCGGCATCCGCACGGCAGCCGGCAGCGACGAGCGCGCCCATGGCCAGCTCCATGTGTACGACGGCGAAGGCAAGGGCAAGAGCCAGGCCGCCCTGGGAGTGGTGCTGCGCACCATCGGCCTGGGTATCTGCGAGCAGAAGCGCACCCGGGTGCTGCTGCTGCGCTTTCTCAAGGGCCCGGGCCGCGCCTACGACGAGGACGCGGCGATCGACGCCCTGCAGCAGGGGTTCCCCCACCTGATCGATCAGGTGCGCACCGGCCGCGGCGATTATTTCAGCGCCGAGGAGGTCACCAAGTTTGACCGCCAGGAGGCCCAGCGGGGCTGGGACATCGCCAAGGGGGCCATTGCCAGCAACCTCTATTCGGTGGTGGTTCTCGATGAGCTCAACCCCGTGCTCGACCTGGGGCTGCTCGACAGCGCGGAGGTGTGCCGCACCCTGGCCGCCAAGCCCGAAGGCATGGAAGTGATCTGCACCGGTCGCGGCGCCCCGCAGCAGCTGGTGCAGCTGGCCGACCTGCACTCAGAGATGCGGGCCCACCAGGGCGAAGGGGGGCTCGATGGCATCGAGATCTACACCGGTGAAGGCAAGGGCAAGAGCACCAGTGCCCTGGGCA
>JBJOHB010000037.1:0-3929 GCA_046047915.1 Cyanobacteriota bacterium | reverse complement strand
GCCACGATCGAGCCGTAGGCCGGCCCGCGGGCCCCCTGCTCCAGAAAATGCTGCTCGATCACCGCCTGCACCTGGCGCTCGGACAGGCCGGGCCGGGCCACCTGACGGGCCAGCTCATGGGCTTCGGCCGAGATGCGCGCCGCCTCGCGCAGGCGCTCCAGCTCTTCGGGGGTCTTGCGCAGCCGCAGCTCGTGCAGCAACGGATCGGGCGCCACCAGGCCCAGTGCGGCATGGCCGTTGCGGGGGGCCCGGTCGAGCTGGGCCGCCCAGGCGGCGATCACCAAGGGCTCGACCTTGGGGTGCTTGCCGACGCGAAAGGCGATGCCATCGGCACCCTTGAGGTACTCGGCCAACCGTTCGGCCAGCTCGCTGATCGGGTGCGCGACGTCGGCGCCAAAGCGCTCGACGGCGCCCTCGGTACCCCAGCGAAAGCCGTGCCACACCTCGGCACTGGCCTCGCGGGGCTGCACGAACAGCACAAAGCGCTCGCCGGGGTCCCGGTGCGGCAGGAAGAGCGCCACCGCATCGGGCTCATCAAAGCCCGTCAGGTACCAGAAGTCGCTGTGCTGGCGAAACGGCCACTCACAATCGGCATGGTGCACCGCCAGTGGCGCCGCGGGAATCACCGCCGCCGCGCTGCCCAGGGCCTCGAAGAAGCGGGCCCGCCGCTGGGCGAACAGCAGCGGCTGCTGCAAGGCGTCGAGGGGCAAAGCGGTCGGCATGGACCCATAACTACGGCAGACTCAGCATGTCTGCGCCGCGGCCCGGCCGTTGCCCCAGGTCCCCTCCACCCCCGAGCGCTGCCGATTGCTGCTGGCGCACTGGCGCGGCGGGCTCGTTCTCGACCGGCGCGAGCAAGGTCTGCTGGCCGGTCAGCTGCGGCTGCTGGACCAGCAATTGGCGCGGCTGCAGCAGCGGCGCTTGCGGCTGGCGGTGTTCGGCCGGGTGGGGGTGGGCAAGTCGAGCCTGCTCAATGCCCTGTTGGGGCAGCCGCGCTTTGCCACCGATGTGGCCCACGGCTGCACCCGGCGTCAGCAGCTGGCCCCCTGGGATGTGGCCATCAATGGGCTGAACGGGGTGGAGCTGGTGGACACGCCGGGCATCGATGAAATCGCCGACGCCGGCCGGGCGCGGCTGGCAGCACGGCTGGCGCTGAACGCCGATCTGGTGCTGCTGGTGCTCGACGGCGATCTCAACCGGGTCGAGCTGGATGCCCTCGAGCAGCTGGCGGCCAGCGGCAAACCGCTGCTGCTGGTGCTCAACCGCTGCGATTGCTGGAGTCAGGACGAACAGCAGGAGCTGATCGCCAGCATTCGCCGCCGCCTGCCGCCGGCCCAGCGGGACGTCACGCTGGTGACCGCTGCCGCCGCCCCGCGCCAACCGACGGTGCTGGCCGATGGCCGGGTGCGCAGCCAACCGGCCGCGCCCGATGTGAAAGACCTGGAGCGAACTCTGCTGAGCCTGCTGCAAACAGAAGGCGACCTGCTGCTGGCCCTGGGTGCCCTGGTCAGCGCCGACCGGTTGCAACAGGCCCTGCAGCAGGGTCGGCTGCTGCGCAGCCGCCAGGCAGCCCAGAGCCTGATCGGCCGTTTTGCGGCGCTCAAGGCCAGCGGCGTGGCGGCCAACCCCCTGCCCCTGCTCGATCTGGCCGGCGGCATCGCCTGCGACACCGCCCTGGTGCTGCAACTGTCCCAGCTTTATGGATTGCCGCTGCGGGGCAAAGGGGCCCGGGCGCTGCTGGCACGGCTGTCGGGCCAGAACGCCCTGCTGGGTGGCGCCCAGCTGGGCATTCAGCTGCTGCTGGGCGGGCTGCGGCAGCTGCTGCTGCTGGCGGCACCGCTCAGCGGTGGCCTGAGCCTGGCACCGGCGGCGCCGGTGGCCCTGGCCCAGGCGGCCCTGGCCGTGCACACCACCCGCCGCACCGGGGCCCTGGCCGCCGCCGCCCTGCTCAACAGCGCCCAGCGCGGCCCCAAACCGGGGGCGTTGCTGGCACGGCTGGTGCGCCATGACCCGGCAGCCCGGGCCTGGCTGCAGAGCTGGCACCCCCCGGCGACCAACGCACCGCTGCGCAGCCTGCTGCCATGAGCGCCACGGTGGCCCTGTTCGGCACCAGCGCCGACCCGCCGACCCTGGGGCACCAGGCCCTGCTCGAGCACCTGCTGCAGCGCTACCCGCAGGTGGCAACCTGGGCCAGCGACAACCCCAGCAAGCAGCACGGCGCACCGCTGGCCCTGCGGACCCGCATGCTGGCGGCCCTGGTGGCCAGCCTGGCCAATCCGCGATTGGAGCATCGCCAGGAACTCAGCAGCCCCTGGGCGATCACCACGCTCGAGCGGGCGGCGGCCCGGTGGCCCGGGGCCCAGCTGGTGTTTGTGGTGGGCAGTGACCTGCTTGGGCAGATCCCCCACTGGCGCCAGGCCACGCAGGTGCTGCAGTGCTGCCAGCTGGCGGTGGTGCCCCGCCTGGGCTGGCCCGTCGAGCCCACGGCACTTGCAGCGTTGGAACACCTGGGGGCCCGCATCACGGTGCTGGAGCTGCCGATCCCCGGGACCGCCAGCTCGGCGCTGCGCCAGCGCCATGACCCGGGGCAGATGGCCCCTGCCGCGGCCCCCCTGGTGCGCGAGCACAATCTGTATGGCCTGGGACTCCACTGCTGATCGATGCGCGTCGCCCTGGCCCAGCTCAATCCCCTGGTGGGGGACCTGCAGGGCAATGCCCAGCGGCTGCTCGCGGCAGCCCGCACGGCGGCGGCCCAGAACCCCGCCGATCCCACGGCCCCCCTGCTGCTGGTCACGCCTGAGCTGAGCCTGTGGGGCTACCCGCCGCGGGATCTGCTGCTGCGGCCCAGCCTGCTGGCCCAGCAGGACGCGTTGCTGAACCAGCTGGCCGCCCAGCTGCACCAGCAAGCCCCCCAGGTGGCCCTGCTGGTGGGCATCGCCGCACCGACGGGCAGCGCCGAGCTGCCCAACCTGCACAACGCCATCGCCCTGCTGGAGGCCGGCCACTGGCGGGTCGTCTACCGCAAACAGCTGCTGCCCAGCTACGACGTCTTTGACGAGCGGCGCTATTTCGCCGCCGGCAGCGACGCAGCGGTGCTGACCTGGCCCCAGGCAGCCGAGCGGCCCCTGCGGCTTGGCCTGACCCTGTGCGAAGACCTCTGGGTGGACGAGGAGCTGGCCGGACAACGGCTGGCCGGGCCCGATCCGATCGCCGCGCTGCAACACCAGCAGCTGGACCTGCTGCTCAACCTGTCGGCGTCGCCCTTTGGCCTGGGCAAGCTGGCGTTGCGCCAGCAGCTGGCTGCCAAGGCGGCAGCACGGCTAAGAGCGCCGGTCGTCTACGTCAACCAGGTGGGCGGCAACGATGAGCTGGTGTTTGATGGCGCCAGCTTTGTCATGGCCCCAGGCGGTGGGGTGTGTGCCCAGCTGCGCTGCTGCAGCGAGCAGGTGCACCAGTTGAACCCGCGCCAGCTGCAGCCACAGGCCAGCCCCGCCCCCACCGTGCCGAGCCAGCACGAGCAGCTGTTTCGCGCCCTGGTGCTGGGCGTGGCTGACTACGCCCGCAAATGCGGCTTCAGGCAGACGCTGCTGGGGCTGAGCGGCGGTATCGATTCGGCCCTGGTGGCGGTGATCGCGACGGCGGCCGTCGGGGCCGATCAGGTGCAGGCGCTGCTGTTGCCGTCGCCCTGGAGCTCGGCCGGTTCGATCAGCGATGCCACGGCGCTGGCCCAACGGCTGGGCCTCACCACCCACACCCTGCCGATCGCCCCGCTGATGCAGGGCTTTGATCAGGCCCTGGAACCGGCGCTGGGCGGACCGCCCAGCGGTCTGGCGGCCGAAAACCTGCAGTCGCGCATTCGCGGCACCCTGCTGATGGCCCTGGCCAACCAGCAGGGCCAGCTGCTGCTGTCGACCGGCAACAAAAGCGAA
>JBJOHB010000036.1:0-7443 GCA_046047915.1 Cyanobacteriota bacterium | reverse complement strand
AGGGATTTCAATGATCTGCACGTACAACTGATCATCACCAATCTCGCCACGAATCTCGCCTGATCGCACGTGCCATCCTTGTGATGGCTCGCCCGGCTGACAGGGGGCCACCAGCAGGCTTGATTCATTGTGCTTATGAGCCGATCCCTGTGCGGGCGATGTCGAGCACATCGGCCATCGAGCGGATCTGGTTGAGGGTGCCGGTGAGCTGGGCAGCACTCTGCAGTTCGACCCGCAGGTGGGCGGTCTCGGTAGCGCCATCCAGGGGGGGGGCAGATCTTCTTCGAAATCAACCCGGTCCTCAAGCTCGGCCAACTGATCCAGCAGCAGCGAGCGCAAGGGGTTGAGCAGCTGCTGCAGCCCCCCCATCCAGGCCGGCCATGGCCAGCTGGACCCCGCGACGCTTCCTTACCGCGGGATCAGCGCCAACGGTTTCAGGCCGGGCTCACCCCGGTTTTGAACGAACCCCAGCAGCCGGGAAAGCACCAGGGTCAGGACCCTGCCAACCCAGGTCACACCATCAGATCGATGTGCGCCCCCACAGGATGGCGCCATTCACGACCTTCATCGGCCAGGGCCTGGTGATCTTTCTGCAGGGCGTGATCCTGCAGATTGTTCAGGCGTTGATGCACCAGATCAAGGGTGCTGTCGAGCAACCGAGCCGCCTGTTCAGAGGTCATGATGATGCATGCATCGATGGTCTCTCGTAACCAGGGGCCCGCAGCAAGGCAGGAATGGTTGCAACCGAAGGGCCCTAGGACGCGCCAATCCACACATCGACCTAAATCCCCAGCACAGCCCGCAAACCATCTACCACCTTTTTCATCTCTGCTTCCGTGATCTGACCGGCCTCAAGCAGCTGATTCGCCAATGCCATCTTGGCCCTGCCCTCCTGCAGTCGCAACAAGCCCGTGCAGGCCTTGCGGAACCCTGTCGGACCCAAGGGAATCATCAAGGCGACACCACCACCAAGGTCATTCTTCAACCCCTGCTGGCTCCCAAATGGGCGATCAATGCTGTTGAGCTGCCGGCCGTATAACACCAGAGTCGGCGGCGCACGATCGGTGACCGAACAGGTGCTGCCGTCATCGAGGTTGATGTCAATTTTAGGCTGAGGTGGATAAGCATTAAAATCTTCCAATTGGAGCCTCTCGCTGGCAACAACGGGTGCAACTATGGGTTGACCCAAAAGCGCGAACAAGATTCCGTAGCCAACAACATGGAGCCACCAAGACGCCCTGCCTCCATGCGCTCGACAGGCGGCTGATAAAGAACGCATGCGAAGTAGGGAGTACGCGTTGAGAGCTGAGCGGGGAAGCTAATCATCAACTTTCGTATTTTGTTGGGAGGCATCTTGAAGTGAGAAGGCGAGATGGTGACGCCATCGCTCAACACTGGACCAGGGGTCTCCTGATCCTTACCAGGCCCCTTCAGACGCACCGTCAACTCCACCGCACTTTTGCGAGTGTGAGAAACAGCCATCTTGACCCGAACCATGCCGCTTTTGACGCGGAACTCCCGTTGTTCAAGAAAGGCGGTCTGGGCAGAGACCTGCCCAGACCAGAGAACTGCCGCAAGCAGAAGAACGCGCTTCACGATCAAAGCGACGTGCAGGTTGCAGTCGCCTTCAGGGCGTAATCGCCAGCAGTCAACAACCTGGCTTCGTTGTCCTGAACAATCGAAGCGGTAATGTCACCTTCCTGGCGGATGACCCCGCCGGAAGGCTTGCTGGCAGCCTCGGCCGTGGTCGAACGATTGATGACCAGATCAGCCAGGGCAATGGTCGGAATCGAAGCCGCCGCCCCTTGGGGGCCATCTTGACCAATGGCACTGAGGACGAGCTTGGAGTTGCCATTGGCAACATAACTGAACCGACCAGCACCGCTCAAAGCATCGCCAGCAGGGGAGATGGCCATGCTGATCGCGCCTTTGTCGTTGCTGATGTTGCAGAAGGTCGGCGCTGTGCCTTTGGCATCAATGTCGGCATTGGAGCTCGCCAGCAAAGGCGCGGGAGCCGCCAAAAAACCAAGCGCAACAGCTGCTTGAAGAAGCTTCATGGAGTAGAAACTCAGATTGGGCCCACCCGTCATAACGAGCCCATCTTTCACATCCAGCCCCAGGACTGTTTCACACCAGATCCAGCAAAACTCTTCAGCAAAAGCCCTCAAATCATGCGCTTTTTGCTGCACATCAGCAGGAGCAGCGGGTTGATCAACCGATTCCGGTGCGGGCGATGTCGAGCACATCGGCCATCGAGCGGATCTGGTTGAGGGTGCCGGTGAGCTGGGCAGCACTCTGCAGTTCGACCCGCAGGTCGATGCGGGCGGGCTTGCCGGGGCTGGTGCGCACCCGCGCATCGCTGACATTGATGCGGTGGTCCGAGAGCCGCATCAAGATGTCCTTGAGCACGCCGACCCGGTCGAGCACCTCGATGCGCAGCTGCACCGGGTACCGGCGCTGTTGGGCTTCGCTGGCTGGATTCCAGCGCACGGGCAGGCGGCGAGCAGCCGGGATCTGCTGCACATTGCCGCAGTCCTGGCGGTGAATGGTGATGCCGTGGTTGCCGAGGGAGACCGAGCCGACGATCGACTCGCCGGGCAACGGGCTGCAACAGCCTCCCAGGCGGTAGTCCAGCCCTTCGAGCCCCAGGATCGGGCTGGCCACGCCGGCGCCATGGGTGGGCAGGGGCAACAGCGTTTCGGCCTGGGCGGCCACTTCGGCGGCCAGCTCCTCGTTGCTTTGGGGCGGGGCCTCAACAGCGCTGGCCAGGCGAATCTCCTCGCGCAGGCGGTTGAGCACCTGGTGCAGGGTGACGCCGCCGAAGCCCAGGGAGGCCAGCAGGTCCTCGGTGCCCACCAGGTTGCAGCGGCGTGCCACCTGGGCCATGGCCTCGCCATGGAGCAGGGCATCAAAGCCATCGCGGCCCAGCTCGCGCTCGAGCAGTTCGGTACCGCGGGCGATGTTGTCATCGCGGTGGCTCTTTTTGTACCACTGGCGAATGCGGTTGCGCGCCGTCGGCGTGGCGACAAAATTGAGCCAATCAAGGCTCGGATGCGCCGTTTTGGCGGTGATCACCTGCACAAAATCGCCGTTCTGCAACGGCGTCGTCAGGGGACAAAGGCGATCGTTGATGCGCACACCCTGGCAGTGATTGCCAACCTCAGAGTGAATGCGGTAGGCAAAATCAACCGCTGTCGAGCCCTTGCGCAGACCGACCACATCACCCTTGGGGGTGAACACAAACACCTCTTCATCAAAGAGGTCCTCCTTGATCGAACGCAGAAAGTCACCGCTGTCCTCGCCGCCGTCGTCCTTCTGCCAGTCGACCAGCTGCCGCAACCAGTTGAACCGCTCGGCATCGGCCCCAGAAGCCGCCGGCGATCCGCCTTCCTTGTACTTCCAGTGGGCGGCAATGCCGTATTCGGCCACCTGGTGCATCTCGGCGGTGCGGATCTGCACCTCGATCGGCCGGTGCCGGCCGATCACTGCCGTATGCAGCGACTGGTAACCGTTGGGCTTGGGCAGGCCGATGTAATCCTTGAAGCGGCCGGGGATGGGCCTGAAGGTGTCATGCACCACCGCCAGCGCCCGGTAGCAGCACTCGAGGTTGGGGCAGATCAGCCGCAACGCCGCCACGTCGTAGATCTCGTGGAAGGCCTTCTGCTGGCGCTGCATCTTGCTCCAGATGCCATAGAGATGCTTGGGGCGGCCGCTGACCTCACAGTCATGCAAGCCAGAGGCCGCCAGCCGGTCGCGCAACAATTGCACCGTGACCCCGAGACGCTCCTCGCGCTCGCTGCGCTTGGTGGCGACCTGCTGCTGCACATCCCGGTAGGCCTCGGGCTCCAGGATCTTGAAGGCCAGATCCTCGAGTTCCCACTTGAAGCGGCCGATGCCCAGGCGATTGGCCAGGGGGGCATAGATCTCGCGGGTTTCGCGGGCGATGCGCTGCTGCTTTTCGGGCTTGAGCGAGCCCAAGGTGCGCATGTTGTGCAGGCGGTCCGCCAGCTTCACCAGCACCACGCGGATGTCGCTGGCCATGGCCAGAAACATCCGCCGCAGGTTTTCGGCCTGGGCTTCGGTCTTGTTGGTGAAGTGGATGCCGCCCAACTTGGTAACGCCCTCGACCAGGGCCCGCACCTCGGCCCCAAAGTGCGCTTCGACCTCGTCGGGGGTGACGGCGGTGTCCTCGACGACATCGTGCAGAAAGCCGGCGGCGATCACCCCGGCGCTGGCGCCGATGTCGCGCAGCAGGTCGGCCACCGCCACCGGATGGCAGATGTAGGGCTCGCCGCTGGCGCGGTACTGCCCCTCATGCAGCTGATAGGCAAAGTCAAAGGCCGAGGCCAGCAAAGCCTCGGCATCGGTAGGGCAGCTCTCACCGGCGCCCGGCGGCACATGCTCAATGCAGCGCTGCAGCCAGTCGGGCAGGGGAATGCCGTAGTCAGCCGGTGAGCTGATCACCAGGGGGCCCCGCTGCAGCAACGTTGGTGGCCTATCCGGTACCGCTCTGAGCATCCCGGCCTGCAATTCACCCCATCGTATGCAGCAGGACGCAGCATGGGTCCGTTGTGCGGATCCGCCGATCGCCATGGGGGCCGAACCAGTGCTGCAGCTGCGGGATCTGGTGGTGCGTTATCCCGGCGCCCAGGCCCCGACCCTGGCCGGGCTGAACCTGGAGCTGGGGCCCGGCCAGCGGCTGGCGCTGGTGGGCCCGTCGGGCTGCGGCAAAAGCACCGTGGCCCGGGCGGTGCTGCAGCTGCTGCCGCCGGGCAGCCAGTGCCAGGGGTCGCTGCAGCTGGCGGGGGTTGATCCCCGCAGCCTGGGGCGCGGTGCCCTGCAGCGCCTGCGGGGCACCGCCGTGGGCCTGGTGTTTCAGGACCCGATGACCCGGCTTAATCCGCTGCTGACCATCGGCGAACACCTGCGTGACACCCTGCAGGCCCACAGGCCCGACCAGCCTGACCGCCTGCGGCGGCAGCGGGCCACATCGCTGCTGGCACGGGTCGGCATCCCCGCCGAGCGCTACGGCAGCTACCCGCACGAATTCAGCGGCGGCATGCGCCAGCGGGTGGCCATCGCCCTGGCAATGGCGCTCAGCCCCAAGCTGGTGATCGCCGACGAGCCCACCACCAGCCTCGATGTGGCGGTGGCCGCCCAGGTGATGGCTGAGCTGAGCGAGCTGTGCCGCGAGAGCGGCAGCGCCCTGCTGCTGATCAGCCACAACCTGGCCCTAGCGGGCCAATGGTGCGATCAGATCGCTGTGCTGGATCAGGGGCGTCTGGTGGAGCAGGCCCCCGCCCGCGCGCTGCTGTGCCATCCACGCTCGGCGCTGGGCCAACGGCTGGTGGCCCGGGCCCGGGAACTCGAAGACAGCCAGAGCAAAGCCCCCCCTGATGCGGCGCCGCTGCTGGCGATCGACAACCTGCGCTGCTGGCATCGGCTGGGGGGACCACCCTGGAAGCCCCACTGGCTCAAGGCCGTCGATGGGGTCAGCCTGCAGCTGCAGGCCGGTGAAACCGTCGGCCTGGTGGGCGCCTCGGGCTGCGGCAAGAGCACGCTCTGCCGCGCCCTGATGGGCCTGGCCGCGGTGCGGGGCGGCACGGTGCGGCTCCAGGGCCAGGACCTGCTGGCGGTGCGGGGAGCCGGCCAACGGGCCCTGCGGCGGCGCATCCAGATGGTGTTTCAGGACCCGTTGGCCTGCCTCAACCCGCAGATGCGGGTGGGCGAAGCGATCGCCGATCCGCTGCTGATCCATGGCCTTGCCAGCCCCACCGCCGCTCGCCAGCGGGCCCGAGAGCTGCTGGAGGCTGTGGGCCTCAGCCCGGCCACAGCCTTTGAAGGCCGTCGTCCGCGCCAGCTCTCGGGCGGGCAACAACAGCGGGTGGCGATCGCCCGGGCCCTGATCCTGGAGCCGCGGCTGCTGCTGTGCGACGAGAGCGTCAGCATGCTCGACGCCGAGGTGCAGTCCGAGATCCTGGCCCTGCTGCGCCAGCTGCAACAGCAGTTTGGGTTGGGCCTGTTGTTTGTCACCCACGACCTGGCGGTCGCCAGCGGCTTCTGCCACCGGGTGATCGTGCTGGATGGCGGTCAGATCGTCGAACAGGGCCCAGGGGCGCGGCTGCTGGCAGCCCCCCAGGCCGCGATCACGCAAACGCTGGTCGCGGCGTGTCCGCGGTTGCCGTGACGTGGTTGCCCTCAGTCGTTGCCCTGTTCAGGCCAGGGTCCACCAGCAGGCCTTGAGGAAATAATCCTCGTCCTCGTACTCGACCAGGGCGCCACCGTTGTGGTCGACAAAATCGCGACTCACCACATCAAAACCGGACTCGCGGGCCTGTTGCGCGACCGCGTCGACATCGGCCGCCGCCGCCGTAGCCATGGCCTGTTGCAGGGCTTGGTCCTGGCGCACGGCCGCGATGAAACCATGCAAAGCGTCTGCCGACATGGACGGGGATCGCAGCGATGACGCCTCCAGTCTGGGGGTTCAGGCGACGGATTCAGGCACCGATGATTCAGGCATCTGCACGCCGGCGCGGCGACGCAACAGGGCCAGCAGCTTCTCGAACACCGGTGGCAGCGGGGCCTGACAGACCAGACGCTCGCCGTTGATCGGGTGATCGAGCCCCAGCTGCACCGCATGCAGGGCCTGACCGGGCAGGGCCAGCGGCAGATTGCGGCAGCGCGAATACACCGGATCGCCCACGATCGGGTGATTCAGGTGGGCGCAATGCACCCGGATCTGGTGCGTGCGGCCGGTGTCCAGCTTGAAGCGCAGCAGGGCGTAATCGCCCAGGCGCTCGACCACGCGCCAGTGGGTGCAGGCATGGCGGCCGCTGGCGTCACTGACGACGGCGTACTTCTTGCGGTCGACCGGATGGCGGCCGATGGCGCCAATGATCGTGCCGTGGTCGGCCGCGGGCTGGCCGTGCACCACCGCCAGATATTCGCGGCTGGCGATGCGTTTCTGGATCTGCACCTGCAGACGCACCAGGGCCTGCTGGCTCTTGGCGACGACGATGCAGCCGGTGGTGTCCTTGTCGAGGCGGTGCACGATGCCGGGCCGCATCTCACCGCCGATGCCGGGCAGGTCGGGGCAGTGGTGCAGCAGGCCGTTGACCAGGGTGCCGTCCTTGTTGCCCGGTGCCGGGTGCACCGTGAGACCGGCGGGCTTGTTGAGCACGATCAGATGCTCATCCTCAAACAGCACATCCAGCGGCATCGCCTGGGGCACCAGGTAGGCGAGCGGCTCGGGCGGCGGCATCCACAGCGCGACCACATCGCCGCAGCGCAGGGGCGTTTTGGCCCGGCCGGTGACACCGTTAACCCGCACGTAGCCGGCATCGATGAACTTCTGAATGCGGGCGCGGCTCTGCTCGGGCCGCTGGCTCACCAGCCAGCGATCCAGGCGCATCGGCAAGGGCTTGGGGTAGGTGAGCGTGACCA
>JBJOHB010000035.1:0-21849 GCA_046047915.1 Cyanobacteriota bacterium | reverse complement strand
CTGGCCATCGTGGCCGAGAACCCCAGGATGCCCCGGTCGCGGTGGCTGTACAGCACGCTGTCGTCTTCGGCCAGCAGGTAGGTCCCTCCCCGTTGGCCGATGAAGTCATCCCGGGGCACATAGGTGCGCCAATGGCTCAGCACCTCGACCATGTTCTGCAGGCGCACCGTCGCCAGCTCAAAGGGGCGCAGGTGACCCCGGCCCAGCCGGTCGAACAGGGCTCCTGGTAGCGGTGGCAGGTTGCCCAGTTGCACCACCTGGTCGCCGCTGAGCCGCGGGGGTGCCGTTCGGTCGCCGCTGTATCCCCGCAGCACCTCGGCCAGCGTTCCGGGCGAGCCGATGCCAGCGCACATCAGCAGCAGGGCGGGCCATGGACCCGCCGGTGTGCGCAGCCCGGGGTAGAGGCCAAGCGTGCGATGCAGGGTCGGTTCGCCATCGACCAGCAGGTGCTGGCGCGGCAGACGGGTGTACTGGCAGAAGCGTTCAGCTCCCGGCTCGTTGCCGATGGCGATCGTCTGCAGCTTGATGCAGGCGGCCGCCAGCCGCGGCAGCGCTGGCACGAGGGCCTGCGCATACTCGAGGCTGTCAAAGTCACCAAGCTGACTCAGCAGCACGACCAGGCGTTTGTGCCCGGGCTCCATGCCAGGAATCCGCTCCAGGCGGGATCGCAGTGCGTCAGGGGCCTTCATGGGCGCGACCCTACCGAGGCGTGACCCTACCGAGCAGAGGCGCTGATCGGTTCGCCACAATGCCGCTCCCCGACACCGCGGTGAGCGCTTTTGGGTCCTGTGCACCTGGTCTGGTTCAAGCGGGATCTGCGCACCGTTGATCACGCCCCCCTGGTGGAGGCGGCGCGCCGCGGACCGGTGCTCCCCCTCTACGTGATCGAGCCCGAGCTCTGGCACCAGAGCGATGCTTCGGCCCGTCACTGGGCGTTTTGCCGCGAGTCCCTGCTGGAACTGCGCGGCGCCTTGGCCGCGCTGGGCATGCCCTTGGTGGTGCGCCGCGGACCTGTGGTCGCCGTGTTGCAACGGGCCCAACAGCGGTTTGGCATCGCCGCGCTCTGGAGTCACGAAGAAACCGGCAACGGCTGGACCTTTGCCCGTGATCGCCAGGTTGCAGCCTGGGCCCGCAGTCAGGGGATCCCCTGGATGGAGCTCCCCCAGTTCGGTGTGGTGCGGCCCCTGGCCAGCCGCGTCGGCTGGGCCCGCCGCTGGGAAGCGCGCATGGCCGAGGCTCCATGGCCCGAACCGGCGGCCCTGCAGCCCGTGCCGGATCTTGTGCCAGGTGAGATCCCCACCGGCGCTGCCCTGGGCCTGGCCGATGACACCACCGAGCAGCGCCAGCCTGGTGGTCGTCGCGCGGGCCTGGCCTTGTTGCAGGGGTTTCTGCAGCAGCGCAGCCGCCAGTACCAGCGCGGCCTGTCGAGCCCCTTACGGGCTGTCAACAGCTGTTCGCGCTTGTCGGTCCATCTGAGCTGGGGCACGCTGTCGTTGAAGGAGGTGGTGCAGGCCTCGCGAGCACGGCGAGCCTGCTTGCAGGCCCAGGCCGATGGAGCGGGCTGGTCGTTGTCGCTGCTGCGCTTTGAAGAGCGCCTGCATTGGCATTGCCATTTCATGCAGAAGCTTGAGGATCAGCCGTCGCTCGAGTTCAGCGAACTGCACCCCCTGACCCGGGGGCTGCGCGAGCCGTCAGCCGAGCGGCTGGCGGCCTGGGCTGCCGGCAACACGGGCCTGCCCTTTGTCGATGCCTGCATGCGGTCGCTGGTGGCAACTGGCTGGCTCAACTTCCGCATGCGGGCGATGCTGATGTCGGTCGCCAGTTATCAGCTCTGGCTGCCCTGGCGTGACACGGGTCTGCACCTGGCGCGGATGTTTGTCGACTACGAACCCGGCATCCACTGGAGCCAGTGCCAGATGCAGTCGGGCACCACCGGCATCAACACGATCCGCATCTACAACCCGCTCAAACAAGCCCAGGACCATGACCCCCATGGCGCCTTTGTGCGCCGCTGGCTGCCCGAGCTGCGGGCGGTCCCCGCTGTGCACCTGCACCAACCCTGGACGATGGATGGGGCGACCCAACAACGCAGCGGCTGTGTCCTGGGGCGCGATTACCCCTGTCCGATCGTCGATTGGCAGGCCGCTGCGGCGATGGCCCGTGATCGTCTCTGGTCGCTGCGGCGTGAGAGTGGTTTTGCCGAAGCAGCCGATGCCATTCAGCAGCGTCATGGCTCGCGGCGTTCGGGCCTGAGGCGCTCAGGCCGATCGCGCAAGGCCTTGCCAGACCCTCAGCAGCTGTCGCTGGAGTTCAGCTGATCTGGCTGAGGAACTGTTGGCTGCGCGGGTGCTGCGGCGTGTTGAAGAACTGTTCGGGTGGTGCGATTTCCACCACCTCGCCCTCTGCCATCAGCATCACCCGATCAGCCACCTGCCGGGCAAAGCGCAGCTCGTGGGTGACCACCACCATGGTCATGCCGCCACGTGCCAGCTCGAGCATCACCTGCAAGACCTCTTGCACCATTTCGGGGTCAAGGGCGCTGGTGGGCTCGTCAAACAGCATCAGGCGCGGCTCCATGCACAGCGAGCGGGCGATCGCCACCCGCTGCTGCTGCCCGCCCGACAGCTGTCCCGGGTATTTGTGGGCCTGCTCATGGATGCCCACCCGCTCGAGCAGTTCGAGTGCCTGCTGTTCAACCTGGACCTTGGCGCGGCCGCGCACCAGGGTCGGGGCCAGGGTCAGGTTGTCGAGCACGGTGAGATGGGGAAACAGGTTGAACTGTTGAAAGACCATCCCCACCTCCTGGCGCACCGCTTCGATCTGGCGCAGGTCGTCGCCCAGGGTCATGCCGTCGATGACGATCGAGCCCGACTGAAAATCTTCGAGGCCGTTGAAGGTGCGCAGGAACGTGCTCTTCCCCGAGCCCGAGGGACCCATGATCACCACCACCTCACCCTGATGCACGGTCAGGTCAACACCGCGCAGGGCGTGGTAGCCGTTGGGGTACCACTTGTTGACCTTGTCGGCCTCGATCATCACGCGTGGTGAGGCAAGACCGTTGGCCTGTGTGGGACTGACTTGGGTCATCGGCTGGCGGTGGGGCTGTGGCGGTTGAGGCGATGTTCCAGGGCCCGGCTGCCCAGCCCCAGGGCGGCGCAGCAGCACCAGAAGAGCACGGCCAGCACCAGGTAGACCTCGGCATTGCGGCCGAGGAATTCCGGGTTGGCCATGATCGCCCTGGCGGTGCCCAACAGGTCGAGCAGGCCGATCAACGACAGCAGGGTCGTGTCCTGCAGCAGGGTGATGCATTGGCCCACGGTGGCCGGCAGGGCCACGCGCAGGGCCTGCGGCAACACCACATGCACAACGGTCTGCAGGTTGTTGAGGCCTAACGAGCGGGCTGCCTCAATCTGACCGCGGGGCAGGGCGGCCAGGCCGGCCCGCACCGCCTCGGCCACATAGGCGGCCGCAAAAAAGGTCAGCACCCAGGCTGCGCGCCAGACCCGATCGGGTGCCAGCCCGCCCGGCAGCAGGAAGCCGAGGATGTTCTGACCGAGAAACAGCAGCGTGATCAGCGGCGCCCCGCGGATGAACTCGATGTAGATCGTCGAACCCCAGCGCAGCAGCGGTAACGCGCTGCGGCGTCCCAGGGCCAGGGCAATTCCCAAAGGGAGGCAGAGCACAATGGCAAAGCTGGCTTCGACCAACGTCAGCAGCAGGCCGCCCCACTGGGAGCTGCGCACCGGTTGCAGGCCCAGCCCACCGCCGATCAACCCCAGTCCCAGCACATACAGCGCTGGCCAGGCCAGGGGCCACAGCCTCTGGCAGGGGCGGGGCAACCGCTCACCCCACCGCCCGGCCCCCCATCGCCCCATCAGCAGAAGACCCGCCGTCGCCCACCAACGGGCTTGCAGATCCGGGCTCAGCTTCAGGGCCGCCGGTGCCAGCAGTCCAATGGCGATCAGCAGGGCAGCGGCGATGCGGTCGTTGCGGGGCCAGTGACGGCGCCGCAGCAGCCCCCAGCTGACACCGGTCGCACTGCCGAGCAGCGCCGTCAGCAACCACAACCGCCATTGCTGCGCCATCGGATAGCGCCCCACCGCCATCAGGGTGCTGTTGGCCTGGATCACGGCCCAGTCAGCGCGGCTGATCGCCCAGTGCAGCAACGCCTGGGCGCCAGCGATCAGGGCGGCCAGCAGGGCGATGGTGATCGCCCCATCGAGGGGGGTGCCAAACAGGTCGCGGCGCAGTCGGGCCAGCAGGGATGGGCAGTGGCGCCGTGGGTCCATCAGCGCTCCTGGATCTGCACGAGCTGGTTGAGGCGGTTCATCAGCGCCGAGATCGCCAGATCCAGGGCCAGGTAGGTGCCCAGCAGGATCAACACCACCTCGACGGCCCGCCCGGTCTGGTTGAGGGTGGTTTCGGCCACGGCATACAGGTCGCTGTAGCCGCAGGCAACGGCCAGCGACGAGTTCTTGGCCAGGGAGATGTACTGGCTGTTGAGACCTGGCACGATCACCCGCAGGGCCTGGGGTAGCACGATGCGCCCCAGGGTCTGGCGGTGGTTCAGACCCAGGGAGCGGGCCGCTTCCCATTGACCGCGCGGGATCGCGGCCACACCACCCCGGACCACCTCAGCGATGAAGGCGGCGCTGTGGATGATCAGGCCGGTGAGCAGCGCTCCAAATTCCAAGGTGATGCGCACGGGTCCCTGCCAGACCCCGTTGACGAGTGCACTGGGCCCCAGATAAAGGCCTGATTTGGCCAGCACCAGACCTGGCCACTGCAGGGCGGCGGCGCCATCGGGCAGGCTCAGAAAGACCACGAAGTACCAGAACAGCAGCTGCAACAGCAGCGGCACGTTGCGGATCAGCTCGACGTAAACCCGGGCCAGGCGCTTCAGCAGTGCATTGCTGCTGAAGGCAGCGGTGCCCACCAGGGTGCCCAACACGGTCGCCCCCACCAGGCCCACCAGCACGACCCGCAGGGTGTTGACCAGGCCGGCCAGCAAAGCGCGCCAGTAGGGCAACGCGGCGTTGAACGGCAACAGGGTTTCCGAAACGTCGAAACCGGCTGGCAGGCTGAGCCAACGCCAGCTCAGCAGCAGACCGGCGGCGCTGAGGTTGCGCACCAGGTTGCCCAATAAAAAGGCAATCACCACCAGGATCGCCAGACCCACTGCCGCCTGAATCAGCAGGGGCAACAGGCGCCGGTTGCGCCACCAGGGCGTTCCCATCATCGGAATGGCGGCGAATAGATCAGCCCGCCGTTCGTCCAGGAGCGGTTAAGCCCCCGTTCAAGCTTGAGCACCGAGCCACTGCCGACGTTGCGCTCGAAGATCTCGCCGTAGTTGCCGACGGCCTTGAGCGCCTTGACGACAAAGTCAGGGCTCAGCCCCAGTTGTTTGCCGAAATCGCCTTCGACACCAAGGAAGCGGCGCAGATCCGCCAGGTTGGGGTTGGCCTTGGCGTCGGCGACCTTGGCGTCGACGTTCGCCTGGGTGATGCCGAGTTCCTCGGCCTGCATCAGTCCATAAACCGTCCAGCGCACCGCATCACTCCACAAGGGATCGCCGTTGACGGTGGCGGGGGCCAACGGTTCCTTGCTGATCACATCGGCGAGCAGCACGTGGGCCTCGGGGTTGGGGAAGCCTGTGCGCTTGGCCGCCAGCTGGGAGCGGTCGGTGGTCACGGCAGCGCAACGGCCCTGCAGGTAGGCGGCGTAGGTCTGGTCGGAGGTCTGGAATTTGAGCGGTGTGTAAGGCGCGTTCAGCTCGCGCATGCGGTCCGCCAGGTTGAGCTCGCTGGTGGTACCCGTCTCGACGCAGATCGGCTTGCCGCGCAATCCCTTGACGCTGGTGATGCCGCTCGCCCTAGGCACCATCAGACCCTGCCCGTCATAGAAGATCACCGGCCCAAAGCTGAGGCCGTTGCCACCCGCCGCATCGCGGCTGAGGGTGTAGGTGGTGTTGCGGGACAGCAGATCCACCTCACCGCTGGCCAGGGCTGCAAAGCGTTCACTGGGGTTGAGATCGCGAAATTCCACCTTGTCTGGATCACCGAGCACCGCGGCGGCGGTCGCTCGGCAGATGTCCACATCCAGCCCCCTGTAGGTGCCATCGCTGCCGACGCTGCTGAAGCCCGGCAGGGTTCCCTGCACGCCGCAGACCAGATCGCCGCGCCCCTTGATCAGGGCCATCTTCTGGCTCTGCAGCGTGCCCTCATCGCTGGCGCAGGCCCCCAGTGCCATGGCCGCGACCAGGGAGGGGAGCAGCCGCAGTTGCAGGTTCAGCACCGTCGCTCATCGTGCCCTTGGCGCAGTTTGTCATTGGCGTGGCTGAGCGCAGTTCTGCAGCACCATGCGCCGCCCCATGGACGCCATGGATGGCAACACTGGCATCAGTGCTGAACCTTGGCCTTGTCATCGCCTGCAGCCATCGACCACGGCGTGCGACTGGCCGCACTGTGGGGGGCCTGGTTGTTGTTGATGCTTTATCACGTGGAACTGGGTTTGATGCCCCTGTTCCATGGCCTGTCGGTAGAGATTGAAACCCAGGTCCCGTCTGAACGGGTGCCGCGGCTGTTTCTGGCGATGCTGATCTACTTCGTGTTGCCGCTGGTGGCTTTGCTGCTGGTGGTGCACGCCATCTCGGCCCCCGGGAGCTGGAGCGGCACCGGGAGCTGGCGGGCAGCCCAGTTCTGGTTCAGCGTTGTCTACAGCATCACCAACGTGATGCATCTGGTTGCCGACATGCGCATCCCCGACTCGCGCAATGACCAGGTGATCTTGATGGCGTTGCTGACCGGTGTTGGGGTGTTGATCAACCGCGAGGCCTGGTGGTGGTGGCGGGCTTGAGCGCCTTGGCCACCATCGCCGCTGGTGGACTGCTGATGGCGCTGCTCACCCTGGTGGGCGGGGTCACGCTGGTGTTGTCGGCACGCCTGCAGCAGCAGCTGTTGCTGCCGTTGATTGCCCTGGCCGCCGGCTCACTGCTGGGGGGCGCCCTGTTTCACATGCTGCCCCAGGGCATGGCGGCCCTGCCTCCGCACTTGGTTGGCGGGTATCTGGCTGCCGGATTCACCGTGTTTCTGGCGCTCGAGCAGATGCTGCGTTGGCATCACGGCCACCGCCAGCAGGCCAACGCCGTTCAACCGGTGGCGCTATTGGTGTTGTTCGGCGATGCCCTGCACAATTTTGTCGGTGGCCTGGGCATTGCCAGCACCTATTTGATCAACCCCGCTGCCGGCGTTGCCGCCTGGCTGGCGGCAGCTGCCCACGAGCTGCCGCAGGAGCTGGGTGATTTCGGCATCCTGGTGCACAGCGGCTGGCGACCGGCCCAGGCCCTGCGCTGGAATTTCATCTCGGGGCTCAGCTTCCCCATCGGTGGACTGCTGGCCTGGCTGTTGGCTGGATCCCTGCCCTTGCCGGCCTTGGTGTTGTTTGCCGCGGGCAATTTTCTCTACATCGCCGCTTCCGATCTGGTCCCAGAAATCAAGACCAAGGCCACGGCCAGCCAGGGGGCCCAGACGCTCGGCTGGTTTGCAGCAGGGCTGTTGCTGCTGTGGCTGCTGGCGGTGGCCGAGCTCTGAGTTGCTGGACGGATTCGAGACGGGATCAACACGTCCGCTGGCTGATCAGATCTGTGGCGTCGATGTTGCGTTTCAGGGGCAGTTGTTGCGCAAAGCAAGGACAACAGCGTGGGGACTGCCAAATCTTGTTAACACATCAACGTGATTTCGTGCTCTTTAAGTGATGTGATAACGGGCCCCTGTGGTACCGGGCTGTTGTGGTGATGTCGTACTGTTGACACGGAGAAGATCTCATGTCCGCCGCCGTCCCCATGGAGCATCTGGCCGAGTACGTCAAGGTCTTTTCCGAGCCCAACCGACTCGCTGTCCTTGAAGCCCTGCGCGATGGAGCTCTGAACGTCACCGCGGTCGTCGACAAGACCGGTCTCAGTCAGGCCTTGGTGTCGAAACACCTCAAATTGCTGACCATCGCCGGTGTGGTGCGGCGGCGTCCTGAGGGTTCGCTGGTCTTCTATGAGGTCAACGACCGTGCCGTGTTCCAGCTTCTGGCCCAGGCCGAACAGTTGATGCTCGATGCAAGGCGCCAGCAACTCAACGCTCTAGCCGCAATCCTTTGATGATCGGACCTGGGCACCGGCTGAGACCAGAGGCTTCGACCCTGACCGCGAAACTGAGGAAAGGTTGAAGAATGGTGGAACGGTAGTCAGGCGTGCAGTTCTCGGGCCCCAGTTGCGCGACAACGCTGCTGTGGATGGTTCTGGTCTGTGTCCGCCTCCCTCGACGCCACGGCGGCTGCTGTTGAAGCCCGGCTGCAGCAGGCCGGCATTGCGCTCACCATGGGGGGTGAGCCCACGTTGGTCCCCATCGATCCCTGCGGTGCCGAATGGACGGTCGCCGCGGATGGACCCACCAAACTGAGTTACGCCCGGGCCATGGCCGAGCAGCTGCAGCGGCGCGCCTGGCCCGACAGCGTGGCCCTGTTCTGCCCTGGCAAGCTCTACGACGGTGAGCTCAATCCCCGCTGGGCCCTGCGACTGGTCTGCAGCAGCTCGGATGAGCCCCTGGTCCGCTGGCGCGATCGTGCCGATGGGATGGGTACGTCACCGACCGCAGAGGGGGTGCTGCAGTTGTTGGCCGATTTGGCGTCGTCGCTGGAGTGTCCCCTGCATCCGCTGCAGCTGCGCGACCCGCTGGATCCTGGTCGACTGGTCTGGGCGATCCCCCTGGCCTGGGATGGCGAGCGCTGGCACAGCCTTCAATGGCGCCTGCCCGAGCGCTGGCGCGAGCTGAACCGGGCCAGTGGACCGGCCGGGTTGCGCCTGCCGCTGGAGCACTTCCCCGAAGAGGCCCTGCGCCAGCTGCTCACGGTCGAAGTGGGCGACGACGGTTGGGGGGTGTTTTTGCCGCCGGTGCCGCGCTTGCCGTTTGAGCAGTTGTTGCGGGCGTTGGCGCACCATGGCCGCCGCTGGAGCCGGCCTGAGCTCAGTGGCATGTTGCCTCTGGACATCGGCAACCACTGGAAGGTTCTGGGTCTGGCCTCGGACCCTGGCGTCCTCGAGGTCAACCTGCCGGTGTGCAGCACCTGGGCCGAGTACGCCGCTTGGCTGGCGTTGCTCGAGCAGGCTGGTGCTGCCGTTGGCTTGCGGGCGTTCAAGCAGAGCGGGGACCGGCGCCTGGGAACCGGTGGGGGCAATCATCTGTTGATGGGTGGGCCCGATCTTGACCGCCATCCGTTCTTTTCGAGACCGGGCTGGCTGGTTGGCGTGCTGCGCTACTGGCAGCACCACCCCTGCCTCGCCTATCTGTTCAGCGGCGCCAGTGTGGGCCCTGCCTCCCAGGCCCCCCGCCTGGATGAGGGCAGTGCCAGCCTGCTGGATCTGGAGCTGGCCCATCGCCTGCTCGAGGACCTGCCACCCGGCGACCACCGGGTGGCCATCGGCGAGACCCTGCGGCACCTGCATGCCGACCGCAGCGGCAACACCCACCGCAGCGAGATCAGTCTCGACAAGTTCTGGAACCCGGCCTGGAGTGCCGGTTGTCAGGGCCTGCTCGAGTTCAGGGCGCTCGAAACCATGCCTGACCACCGCTGGGCCGCGCGGGTGGCCCTGCTCTGGCGTGCGCTGGTGGTGATGCTGCTCGATCCGCACTGTCGCCCCCAAGCCCTGCGCGATTGGGGACCTGCTCTGCAGGATCGCTGCATGTTGCCCAGCCAGCTGTGGCAGGACCTGACCCTGGTCCTGGGCGATCTGGCTGCTGCTGGGTTGGCACTGGAACCCGAGCTGTTTGAGCCGATCTGGGACTGGCGTTGTCCGTTGCTGCTCAGCTGGCAGCAGGGCGAGGCCCGGCTGGAGATTCGCCAGGCGCTCGAACCCTGGCCGTTGTTGTGCGACGTGCCCGTCGAGGGTGGCAGCACCAGTCGTTTTGTCGACAGTTCCCTGCGGCGGTTCGAACTGATCACGACGGCGGCCTTTCGCCAGGGCTTTGCTCTGCTGCTTCAGGGGCGGCAGCTGCCCCTGGACCACGGCAATGACCAGCCCTTGGCGGTGCGTTACCGCCATGAAGCCCTGTATCCGTGCCTGCATCCCTGCCTGCCGGTGCAGCTGCCGCTCGAACTGGACCTGCGACGGCGTGGGGACGGCAGCCCGATCGCCCGTTGGCGTCTGCAGGCCCGTTCACAACGGTTTTTTGCGGTACCAACGCCGCCGGCGGCGCCCAGCGGCCCGGTGCGTGACCCGTTGCCGGTGCTGCGTGCGGCGGCTCCAGGCGGTTGCACCGTCGATCTCCGCCTGTGAAGCCTGGTGTTGGGGGTTGGCCGGCACCGTTGCTAGGCCTGAGTCGTTGCCTATCCCAGATCCCATGTCCCTAACCGCGATTGAATGTCCCGACGGGGTCTGTCACAGTCACCACGGCGGCCACACCGTCAGCCGTGATGCCCTGCAGTCGAGCCTGCGTAGCCATGGCATCAGCTGGTGCGAACGACTCGCTGAGCGGGTCTATGAGATCTCGGTCGACAGCTTCAGCCAGGACGTCGCCCCCCAGATGCAGTCCCAGGGTTGGCAACGTCGCCACCTCGATTGGGAGTTCAGGCTCGGCGGCGAGTCGGCCGAGGCCGAGCGCACCCTGGTCGATGGAGCCCTCAATGCGGTCGAGAGCTTTCTGCGCAGCCGCGAGGTCCAGCGTCTGTTCGTCGATGAGTTGGTTCAGGGCACCCTGGCTGAAGCGGGCGTCCAGTCGAGCCTGCGCTCGAAGGCACTGCAGCTGCTGATCGAGCGCGAGCTCTTGGCGATGCTGCGCGAGCAGAGAGAGGCTCTGCTGGACCGTGTGGCCGAGGCCTTGTTTGAACCAGCCGATGGTCAGTTCGAGATTGGCCGCAACGAGGCCTCGGCTGCCCTCTCCGAGGTGGAGCGCCTGCTGGTGCATCACGCCGAAGCCAGCCGCTGAGGCCGTAACCTGCCTGCCATGCAGGCTGTTTCCCTCCATCTCGAGCCCGGTAGCGACGTGCGCCTCTGCCTCGATCAGCTGGCCCGTGAGCACGCCGCTTCCGGTTTTGTCCTCAGCGTGGTGGGCAATCTGTCCCAGGCTGCCTTTCAGTGCCCTGGCAAGGACGGCCCAACCGTTCTGGCCGGCGAGTTCGAGATCATTTCACTGCAGGGCACCTTGGCCCCTGATGGCGTGCATTTGCATCTGAGTTTCTCTGACTCAGCGTGCCAGGTCTGGGGCGGCCATCTTGAGCACGGCACTCTGGTGTTCAAGGGCGCTGATCTCTTGGTCGGTTTCCTGGATCCACCGGTCCATGCGGCAGCGGCTGAAGCTGTTGGGGTGGTGACTGATGGGCCGGGGCAACCTCGTGTGACCATTGCGATGGTCGAAGGCTGCCCCTATTCATGGCGAGCGCTCCGCTTGCTTCAGACCTTGGACATTGCCTATGCGCTTGTTGAGCCAGTTGAGGGTTTTCCAGTTCCGCAGATCAGCATCGATGGGGTGAGCATCGGTGGCTATGACGCCCTGGCAGAGCTTTACGCCCGAGGGCAGCTGGAAGCATTGCGCTGAGAGTGCTGTCGATGGCCAAGACGGTGCATTGACGGTGGGTTGTCGAGCTTGCTTCTTGCAGCAAGACGTAATTGAAGCTGATGCTATTGCTGGCCTGGCTGCAACCGACTGCGGCTCGTCTGCTAGTTGCCATCTCTCTTGGCTTCGTCTCTGATCAATCTGCGTCCTATCCGTGTTTTGCAACCCGCATGGATCGGGTCAATAGCGGCGGATTGACTGCACGGATGCAGCTCACCCTCTGTCGTCTTGTTCACGCTTATTACGCTCGGTGCAACAGCAACTCCCAGGCACATGATCGAGCTGATCGAAGATCTGCCAGAGGCCACCCTCGGCTTTGTTCTGCATGGTGAGATCAGCGGCAGTCATGTCGACTCGGTTTTGTTGCCTGCGATTGAGAGGGCCTTCGAGCAACACGAGCGCATCAAGGCGTTGCTGGTGTTCAGCGATGACTTCAGTGGCTTCACCCTTGAAGCGGCCTGGGATGACACGATCCTTGGGCTGCGTCATTGGGATGGCTTTGAACGTCTGGCCGTGGTCTCCGATGTTCCCTGGTTGCGGCAGGGTCTGCGAGCCATGTCGCTGCTGTTGCCCTATCCAGTCCGGTTGTTTGACGCTGATCAGCAGGAGCAGGCCGAGCGCTGGTTGAGTGAGTCATTCGGCACCATTCACGTTGATTGCCAGGATGACGTTGTGACGGTGGCGTTGATCGGACGTCTTGATCCTGATGCTTACCAGCGTATCCACGATGATCTGGCCAACATCGTTGCCCATCAAGATCCGTTGAGGCTGTTGCTCGATCTGCGTCAGTTCGACGGCTGGCTGGGATTGGGAGCCCTCACCCAGCATCTGGCGCTGATGGGTGAGTTTCGCCACCAGCCTCAGCGGGTGGCCGTGATCGCCTCCCATGGCTGGCAGCTGCCCGCCCAGCGGGTGTTGGGCCGCTTTGTCAATGCCCGAACCCGCGCGTTCGACACGGATCATGTTGAGGATGCCCAGCAGTGGTTGCTAGCCACCTGATCGGGCAGATGGTCACTGCTCAGTTCGGCATCGTCACAAATTCTTCGGCCACGGTGGGATGCAGGGCCATGGTGCGGTCAAAGTCTGCTTTGGTGGCGCCCATGCCGATGGCAATGGCCGCCATCTGAATGATTTCGGCTGCATGGTCCCCCACCATGTGACAGCCCAACACCTTGTCGGTGGCTGTTGCCACGATCAGTTTGAGCAGCACCTTGGGGTCCCGTTGGGGCAGGGCCTGGCTCATCGGTCTGAACCGGGCCCGGTGAACACGGATGCCCTCGTTGCCATACCGCTCGATCGCCTCCTCTTCACTCAGCCCGACCGAAGCCAGTTCGGGCATGCTGAACACCGCACTGGCCACAAGCCGGTGGTTGACCTGCCGCGGTTGGCCGCCATAGACGCTGTCCGCAAAGGCCCGGCCCTCATCGACCGCCACCGGGGTCAGGTTGATGCGATCGGTGACATCACCGACGGCATAGATGTGGGGCACATTGGTCTGCTGATCGCCATTGACCGGGATGCGATGGCCTTCGATCGCCACGCCGGCCGCTTCCAGACCGAGACCTGCCAGAAACGGTCTCCGGCCGGTGGCCAGCAACACGCCACCGCAGGGGTGCCGTTCACCGCTCTGGGTCACCACCGTCAGGTCACCCGGTTGCCCCTCGATCGCCGCAGGGCTATGGGCGAGGCGAATGGTGATGCCGCTGGCTTCCATGCTCTGCTGCACCGCCAGCGCCGCTTCGCGGTCGAAGCCCCGCAGCAGGTGGTCACCCCGCACCAGCAGGGTCACGGCAACCCCCAGAGCCGACAGGATGCAGGCAAATTCACAGGCGATGAAACCGGCGCCGACCACCACCATGCGCCCAGGCAGCTGCTCGAGCTCGAACATGTCGTCGCTGACCCACCCCAGCTCTGCACCCGGGATCTGGGGGCGGTGCGGCCGGCCGCCGACGGCGATGAGGATCCGGTCGGCGCGCAGGATTCGACCTTCAGTCTCAGTGCCTTGGACCTCGATGCTGTTGGGTCCGTTCAAGCGGCCCCAGCCCCTGACCAGCTCCACGCCCGCATTCTCGAGAAAGCCGATGTGGAGGGTGTTGAGCCGGTCAACTTCGGCGCGCACCCGGGCCAACAGGGCGCTGGGGTCATGGCTGACGCTGCCCAGCTGCCAGCCGTAGCTGGCGGCGTCAGCCAACACGTGGCTGACCGAGGCTCCATACACCAGGAGCTTCTTGGGAACGCAGCCGCGGATCACGCAGGTGCCACCGACCCGGTCCCCTTCGACAATGGCCACCTTGGCGCCATAGGAGGCAGCCCGCTTGGCTGCAGCCAATCCGCCAGAGCCGGCACCCAGCACGATCAGGTCGTAGGTGTTGTCCATCGTGGTCGGGTCCTTCGGTTCAGCTTGGCTTGCCGGCAGTGGCGGCGGTGTCGATGATCGCCCGGGTGGTGACCTCCACCTCGCCCGCAACGGTCTGAAGCTCAGGGTCGCTGCTCAGGCCGCCCAGCATCGCCACCGGACTCACCATGCCGATTTTGGTTTGTCCGGCTTCGGTGTAGACCGAGAGCCGGCACGGCAGGGCCATGTTGAGGGCCATGTCGGCGGTTAAGACCCTGGCGGCCTGCTGGGGCTGGCACACCTCATAGATCCGGCATTGTTCTGCAAAGGCAATGCCTTTGCGGCGCAGGGTTTCTCCCAGATCATGGACGGTGAGCAAGCCGAACCCATGGGCCGGGATTGCTGCCTCAAGGGCGCTGCAGGCCTCTTCAAACGGTTGTGGGGTGTTGACGATGACCAGCGGTCTGGCGTCTGGGGTGTGGCCCATGGGCTTCAAGAGGGGTCAGTGATCGGTTGTTCGGATGATGCGCTCGGTGCGGTGGTGATGGCCTTGTTGGGCTGGCGCTGCCAGGCTTCGCCTGCGGTCAGCAGGGCTGAACCGATCAGCAGGGCTGCAAAGCCAAGCCGCAATTGACGCTCTTTGAGGTGGGGTGCCAGTTGTTGGCCGATCACGGCCCCGATGCCGCCACCGATCAGCAGCGGAAGCACCAGAGGCAGGTGTTCGGCAGGCCAGTGGCCCAGGGCCAGCAGGGCCACGAGGCTGTTGAGGGCGATCAGCAGCAGGCTGGTTCCGCTGGCCAGTTGCATCGGCAGACCGGCCAGCAGCACCAGGGCCGGGACGATGGCAAACCCACCACCCACGCCGGCGACGCCGGTGAGAAGGCCCACCAGCACACCCTGAGTGGCCAGTGGTAGCGGCGATGCTGCCGGTCGCAGCGCTGCCTGCAGCGGCAGTTCAGGCTCGCGGGCACCGCTGGCCCGGCGCAGCATCAGCCAGGAGGCGACCAGGGCTGCCGCGGCAAAAATCGCCAATTGGGCGACCTCTGGCACGACGCCGGCTTTGACCAGGCTGCCGCCAATCCAACTGCCGGCCAAAGCGGGGATCCCCAGAATCAGGGCTGGTCGGGGTGCCACCTGACGCCGTTTCAGGTAGGGGACTGCGTTGGCGATGGCCAGCACCATCACGATGATCAGCGACAGGGGCACGGCCGTGCGGGTCGGCAGGGAGGTCCCGGTGACCAGTAGGGGCAGCAACAGGATCGAACCACCGGCGCCGAGTACGGCCAGCAGAAAGCCGATCAAGGCGCCACCGGCGCCCAGCAGCATCAGGATCCCGGGCACCATCAGACCGTCACCCGGTTCCAGGGCATGGCCGCCAGCAGTCTGGCCATGCCGCAGAAGCCGCTGATGCCGGCGAACATCAACCCGGCACCGACAAAGCCGCTGAGCCAGATCCAGCCGGGTGCGCTGATCTGACTGAGGACCACACCCAGCAGCACCAGGCCGCCGGCAACGATCTGCACCTGTCGCATGAGCGGCAGGGGCGCACCCTTGCGCCGTTCGACCGGCAGCTGGGCCGCCTGCCAGGCAATCAGGCCACCCTCCAGGTCGGCGAGCCCGCCGCCTGCGCCTGGCAATCCGCGACGCCTGAGGGTGGCCACACCCCGTTCGCTGCGGGCACCGCTTTGACAGACCAGCACCAGGGGCCCATCAGGAATCGGGGCCTCGGCCAGTTGGTTCAGGGGAATGTTGCGACTGCCGGGGATGTGACCGCCGACGAACTCCATGGGCTCACGGACGTCGATGATCGTGATCCGTCCGCTTTGCCGCTGGTCGTCGAGTTCATGGGGGCTGAGGCGCAGTGCAGTGGACTGGGTCATGGTTGCTGTGGGTGGAATGGATCTGAGTCGGTGGTGCTGCTGCAGGAGCCGATCGGACCTGAGCTGATCAGCGGGGGCATTCCCCTTCCAGGGGGAAGCCCTCATCACTCCAGCGATGGAGACCGCCCCGCAGGTTGGCGATCTGGGCAAGGCCGACTTTTTGCAGCTGTTGGGTGGCCAGTGCCGAGCGGCTGCCTGAGTGGCAAAGCACGACCACGGGCCGTCCGCTGGGGATCTCATGGAGTCGTTGCTCCAGCTCGGGCAGGGGGATCAACAGGCTCCCCGGGATGCGTCCATCCGGCCCGTTGAATTCCTCGCTGGATCGCACATCCAGCAATGTCAGGGTGTTGCGGTGTTCGGCCACCCAGGCTGGTGGCAGTTCCGGTAGGCCCGCATAGCTGCGTTGCACCGGTGCCCAGGCTGGGGCTTGAGGCCCGTCCTCCTTGGGCCGTCCGGATCGCAGGTTGGCCGGTAGTGCCTGGGCGATCCGGTGGGGATGGGGCAGTTTCATGTTCTCCATGAAGCCCACGAAATCCCGTTCGCTGGCCTGTCCCCCCAGGCGGGCGTTGTACCGACGCTCCTCAGCGACCGAACTCACCATCCGTCCGGTGTAGTCATGTCCCGGATACAGCAGGCAATGGTCGGGCAACGCCAGGATCTGTTCGGTGATCGAGCGGTACAGGGTGCTGGCGTTGCCCTGTTGAAAGTCGCAGCGTCCGCAGCCCCGCACCAGCAGCGCATCACCGGTGAAGGCCATGGTCTGATCGTCCAGCACATAGGTCAGGCAGCCGTCGGTGTGTCCGGGCGTGGACCGCACCTCCAGGTGTCTGGACCCAAAGGGCACCCGGTCCCCATGGTTCAGGGGCAGGGTCACGTTGGTGGCCCGGGCGGCGGCGGCCAGGCCAATGCCGCAGCCGGTGGCCTGGTGCATCAGCCAGCTGCCGGTGACATGGTCTGCATGGGCATGGGTATCAAGGCTCGCCTTGAGCTCGATGCCCAGTTCCTGGATCAGGGATAGATCGCGGCCGTGCTGTTCGAACACCGGATCGATCAGAACGCCCTGGCGGCTTGGCACATCCACCAGCAGGTACGTGAACGTCCCCGTTTCGGCATCGAACAACTGCCTGAACAGCAGGGAAGAGCCGCCGGCAGCGGCAACAAGAGACAGTGGAGTCGCGTTGACCATGGCGGCCTCAGGCGGACTGATATGACTTTACATGCATAAAGCCTTTATTGGGAAGCCCCACAGCCCGCAACGGCGCTGGCCGAAGGGTCTGGGATCCGTTCGTCCTAGTTCATAATGCTCGAGGTGTCATAGCGAAGGCCGTGTCTTCCCTCATCCCTGGCCCCCAGCTTTTGGAGGAGATCAGCCAGTTCTTTCGGCTGCTCAGCGAACCGGCTCGATTGCAGCTTCTCTGTGAGCTGAAACAGGGTCCGCGTGATGTGGCCTCGCTGATTGAATCCACCGGTTTCAGCCAATCCCACATCAGCCGCCAGTTGGGCCAACTGCAGCGGGCTGGCCTGGTCCATTGCCAACGCGAGGGTGTGCGCTTGATCTACAGCGCCGATGACAAGCTGGTCGACGACCTTTGTGAACTGGTCCAAAACAGGCTGCGCCAGCGCCTCGAAGCCCAGCTGGCCGAGCTGCAGTCCGCCTGACCTCAGGCGCAGGTCACCTTGGCCATAGCCGGGGCAAAGAGCACCAGTTCGGCGCTGATGCGATGGACCTGGCCATCCATGGCGCTGACGCCGCCGCTGCAGATGTCGTTCAGGCGTCTGCCCAACCGGATGTCGAGCTGGCCGCAATTGAGCAGGACCGCCTGGTTGCAGCGCACATCACGAATCACCGCAAAGGCGTCGGCGATGCCGCTGGCGTGAACCACCCTCAGGGCTGGACCACCTGTCCATGGCGTGCGGCCAGCAGCATCGCCACCACCCATGGCGGTGCTGAGCAGCCCATTGTCCCGCTGGCTGTCACAGATCTGGGTTCCCATGGTCGGATCGATCCCGGCTTCAGGTCGAATGACCTGCCTTGAGGCATCCATCACGCCACAGCTGCCCGGCGGCGTCAAAGATCAGGTCCAGGTCGCCGTCTCGGCTGGACTCCACATGAGATTGCGGCGTCAGGTCAGCTGATCGGGGTCTGGACAGGCGCGGCCGTTGGTTCTGAAGAACCAGACTGTGCTTGTCAAGCCTAATCCAGTTTTCCACAGGCCTGGCCTTCAGGCAGGAGCCTGCGTGGCATCTGGTCCCGATGCGTGGGGAAAAATGGTGTTAGCCCTGGGGGAAAGCAAGGGTCTGATGTGGAAAAGAACTGAGTTCAGCAGATCTGATCGGTCTCAGTCCTCTTCGATTTCGGCGTAGAGGGCCCAGAGATAGGCGTGAGCACAGCGTATCTGCTGCTGCAGCAGATCTTCAAGCTCTTCTGACAATCCTCCCTGGCGACACTGTTGCTGGAGTTGGCCCAACTGTTGCCTGAGTTCGGCAACACGTCTGTCATAGCAACCTCGGGTGATCGGTACGGCAGCCATGGCGCATCGACGGATGCTGCATCCCAGCACTGCTGAGCGATTGGGGGAACGCTGCTCAACGCATTCGCCTGGTATCTGCTGCGTCAAACCGTAGGGTGGAGGGAAAGGCTGGCCATGGACTGATGACAACAGCACACCGATCTCGCAGCAAACGCTGGGAATTGGCCCTGGAGCGCTGGATGTGGCGTTTCAGGTTGATCGCCATCCTGCCCGTGTTGATGAGTCTGCTCAGTTCGTTGGTGACCTTTGTGATGGGCACCAAGGAAATCATCAAGACACTTTTAATGCTTGCAAAGGGTAGTCCTGTGAAATCATTCCTTGGCGAGCTGCTCGGCAACATTGTCGGCGGTATTGATCTGTATCTGATCGGTATTGCTCTGCTGATCTTTGGTTATGGCGTCTATGAATTGCTGATTTCGCCCATTGAACCTGCGCGGGACGATGTCAACCTCGGCAATGGTCTGCTCGACATTCGCAACCTGGATCAGCTCAAGGAGAAGCTGGTCAAGGTTCTCGTGGTGGCCTTGATCGTTTCGGCCTTTAAGGCGATGTTGACCCTGCCGATCAACAGTCCCACCGCACTCGCTTTCTTTTGTCTGAGTGTGCTGCTGCTGGCGCTCAGTGGCTGGTTAGTGGCCGCTGAGGCCAAACCAACCCCCTCAGGGCATCGTTCCCAAGGCTGAGCCCAGCTGCAGCATCCGGTTCCCATCGGCTGTCAACTGGATCTGGCAGGACAGGCCCGGCTCGGGCATCAGAGGGGGTTGGACTGTTGCATGTGACGCATCAGGTCGATGCATTTGCAGGAATAGCCCCACTCGTTGTCGTACCAGGAGACCAGTTTGACAAAGGTGTCGCTGAGGGCAATGCCGGCGCGGGCGTCAAACACAGAGGTGCAGCTCTCACCCAGGAAGTCACTGGAGACAACCTCGTCCTCGGTGTACCCCAGGATGCCCGCCAGTTCGCCGGCTGCAGCCGCCTTCATCGCCGCCTTGATCGCCTCATAGCTGGTGGGCCGGGCCAGATTCACGGTCAGGTCGACGACCGACACATCCGGCGTCGGCACACGAAAGGCCATGCCCGTGAGTTTGCCGTTGAGTTCCGGGATGACCCGGCCTACGGCCTTGGCGGCACCGGTTGAGCTGGGAATGATGTTCTGGCCAGCACCGCGTCCACCGCGCCAGTCCTTGACGGACGGACCGTCGACTGTTTTCTGGGTGGCCGTCGTGGCATGCACCGTGGTCATCAGTCCGCTGACAATGCCGAAGTTGTCATGCACCACCTTGGCCATCGGGGCGAGGCAGTTGGTGGTGCAGCTGGCGTTGGAGACGATCGGTTGACCGGCATAGCTGCTGTGGTTGACCCCCATCACGAACATCGGGGTGTCGTCCTTGGATGGCGCTGACATCACCACCCGTTTGGCGCCTGCCCGCAGGTGAGCTTCGGCGGCTTCAGCGGTCAGAAAAAAGCCCGTGCTCTCCAGGACATAGTCGGCGCCGATGTCCCCCCAGGCCAGCAGGCCCGGGTCACGCTCAGCCGTGATGCGGATGCGCTGGCCGTTGACCACCAACTGCCCATCCTCGACCTGCACGTCGCCATCAAAGCGGCCGTGGGTCGAGTCGTAGCGCAGCATGTAGGCCAGGTACTCCACATCGATCAAGTCGTTGATCGCGACCACCTGCACGTCCGCCAGGCTGATGGCGCGGCGAAAGGCAAGACGACCGATGCGGCCGAAGCCGTTGATACCGATGCGAAGGGTCATGGGGCTGGCCGAAGTCAAACTGACTGCATTGGCAAACCAGCCTACGGATCGGTCTGTCCCATCAAGCGCTGGGGGCACAGCGTGCTGCGCCGATCGGCAAAGGCCATCCCGATCCGGGTGTTGCGCCGATCCGTGGCGCTGTCGCCCGTTTCGTGCAGCAGGGTTTCGAGTCGGCTCAGCCAGCGCAATCGGGTTTCTTGGTCGATCACCCCGTCGCGCTGCAAGGCGCAGAGCACGCGCATCGCGCCGTTGCCTTTTCCGAACATCAGCATGAATGCCTCCTTGTCGCTGAGCGTCTCGGCCCGGGTCGATGGGGTCAGGCCCAGCAGCCCCAGGCACACCAGCAGCAGCGGCAAAGCCCGGTGAGCTCTGCTCACAGGCTTTCGTCCTCCAGCAGCATCTGTTCGAAGCTCACATAGAGCGGGTCCTGCTGGCGGCTTTGCGCCATCCGCGCCATGCCTGTCTTGGCAGAGATTGCTGCCTTGGTTGAAGGGGTGGAGGGGGACGGATGGCTGATCTCAGGCGGTGCGTGTTCGAGCTCGCGCAACCGCTGCAGCAGGTGCGGTGGCACGTGACCGTCGGGGCTGGCCTGCATCAGCTCGCGGAACAGGGCCTTGGGGTCCGTCTCGGTCTCGACGCGGTGACTCTTGCCCACACCCCCGGATGCTGCCTTGGCTCGAGTGGCACCGGCTTCGGGTTGCGGCAGCGGCTGGGGCAGCTGGCGTCCCAGTTGTTCCAGCCGCTCGCGGCTGCGTGCATCCCATGCCATCTCAAGAGCACCCCAAGGTGTCGCGGGTGTTGCGGCCGGTGACGGGATTGGTTCCCTGTGCTGCCATGCACAGGGCTTTGAGGGCATCCGCACGCAGGGGCACATTGGTGAAGTCGGCGCCGTCGATCAGCACCCCGCTGAATTTGGTGTTGAAAGCAAACGCGTCTTCAAGCACCGCATGGCGTAGATCGGTGCCGGTCAGCACGGCCGAGTCCAGGGTGGCCTCACGCAGGTTGGTGTCCCGCAGGTCCGCATCCTGCAGCTTGGCGCCGAACAGGCTGGCTCCCTGCAGATCCGATCCCCGAAAGGTGGCGTCCCGCAGATTGGCCAGGTTGAAGGTGGCCCCCCGCAGATCCTGTTGGCTGTAGTCAGCCCCGATCAGGACCTGCTTGGCCACATCGACGGCAGCCCGCGCCGGTGCCGCCGCGCCGATGCCGCTGAAGAGCATCAGCGCACCCACGGCCAGAACCGCAAGCGTGCGCTGAAGACGGGGCCAGAGCCCAACCATGGCCATGTGAACAGGTGTGGGAACCCTAGGCAGAGACCCGCCAACGTTGCCCTTGCCAGCCCACAACACGGCGATTCAGGGGCGTTGGGCTGAACAGCGGGTGCTGCGCCTGCTGCAGCAGCGCGGCTGGCGGCTGCTGGCCCGTAACTGGCACTGCCGCTGGGGTGAGCTGGACCTTGTGTTGGCCAAGCCGCAGCGCCTGTTGGTGGTCGAGGTCAAGGGACGCTCTGGTCTCGGCCGCGATGGTGGTGGGGTGGCGGCCTTGCGAGTTGCCAAGCGCCGTCGCCTGGCTCGCACCTGCTTGTGCTGGCTGGCCGCCCACCCTCAGCATCAGGGCGATGGCCTCGAGCTGGTCGCGGCCCTGGTGGCCCTGCCCCCCGCGCGCCGTCCGGTGCGCTGGATCCGGCTCAACGACTGGGCGCCTGAGGCTGGGGGGCTGGATCGCTGTAGGTGATCCGGCAGATGTAACG
>JBJOHB010000034.1:0-6429 GCA_046047915.1 Cyanobacteriota bacterium | reverse complement strand
GACAACCCCCTGCTGCACGAGCCGCTGCGGCCCGAACACATCAAGAACCGGCTGCTGGGCCATTGGGGATCGAGTCCAGGCCAGGCGTTCATCTGGGCCCACGCCAACCGCCTGATCCGCGAGCGGGACCTGGACATGATCTACCTGTCGGGTCCGGGCCATGGCGCCCCGGGGGTGCTGGGCCCCACCTACCTGGACGGCAGCTACAGCGAGATCTACCCCGACATCAGCCGCGACGGGGCTGGCCTGCGCCGCTTTTTTAAGCAGTTCTCGTTTCCGGGCCACATCGGCAGCCACTGCACCCCCGAGACCCCCGGCTCGATCCACGAGGGCGGGGAACTGGGCTACGTGCTGTCGCACGCCTGCGGCGCGGTGTTCGACAACCCCGAGCTGATCGCCCTGGCCTGCGTCGGCGATGGCGAGGCCGAAACCGGCCCCCTGGCCACCAGCTGGCACATCAACAAGTTCCTGAACCCGATCAGCGACGGGGCGGTGCTGCCGGTGCTGCACCTCAACGGCTACAAGATCGCCAACCCGACCCTGCTGGCGCGCATTCCCCGCCAGGAGCTCGAGAACCTGCTGCGGGGTTACGGCTGGGATCCCCTGTTCGTCGAGGGGCACGAGCCGATGGCCATGCACCAGGCCATGGCCGCCGCCATGGACAGCGCCGTCAGCCGCATCAGCGCCATTCGCGCCGAGGCGCGCCGCAGCGGCGAAGCCCAGCGGCCCTACTGGCCGATGATCGTGCTGCGCTCGCCCAAGGGCTGGACCGGGCCCGCCGCCCTGGGCGACAAGAAGCTCGAAGGCTTCTGGCGCGCCCACCAGGTGCCGCTGCCCAACCCCCGGCACGACACCGCCCAGCTGCAGCAGCTGGAGGCCTGGCTCAAGAGCTACCGGGCCTGGGAGCTGTTCGACGACAACGGCAGCCTGCGGCCCGAACTGCAGGCCCTCTCACCGGTGGGCCAACGCCGCATGGGCTCGAACCCCCATGCCAACGGCGGCCTGCTGCGGCGCAAGCTGCACCTGCCCCAGAGCAGCGCCTATGCCGTGCCCATCAGCGCCCCCGGCCAGATCGAACACGAGAACACGGCCGTGCTGGGCGAGCTGCTGCGCGATGCGATCGGGCTCAACCCCGACAACCTGCGGGTGTTCGGGCCGGACGAAACCGCCTCCAACCGCCTGCAGGCGATCTACGAGCGCAGCAAAAAGGTCTGGATGGAGGATCTGCTGCCCGAAGACATGAATGGCAGTGAGCTGTCCCGCAGCGGCCGGGTGGTGGAGATGCTCAGCGAGCACACCCTGGTCGGAATGATGGAGGGCTACCTGCTGACGGGCCGGTATGGCTTCTTTCACACCTACGAGGCGTTCGCCCATGTGATCGCCTCGATGTTCAACCAGCACGCCAAGTGGCTGGAGAGCTGCATCAACCACGCCCCCTGGCGGGCGCCGATCGCGCCCTGGACCTGCCTGATCAGCTCCACGGTGTGGCGGCAGGACCACAACGGCTTCACCCACCAGGATCCGGGCTTCATCGACTTGGCCGGCAACAAGAGCGGTCAGGTGGTGCGGGTTTACCTACCGGCCGACGCCAACTGCCTGCTGGCGGTCGCCGAGCAGGCCCTGGTCGAGCCCAATGTCTGCAACATCATCGTCAGCGACAAGCAACAGCATCTGCAGTACCTGACCCTTGAGCAGGCCCGCGCCCATGTGGCCAAGGGGATCGGGCTGTGGAGTTGGGCCAGCAACGATCACCACTCCGGCACCGCCGACGAACCGGATGTGGTGATGGCCTGCGCCGGTGACATTCCCACCAAGGAGACCCTGGCGGCCGTGGCGATCCTGCGGCGCGAGATCCCCAGCCTGCGCCTGCGCGTGCTCAACGTGGTCAAGCTGTTCGCCCTGACCCAGCCCAGCGAACACCCCCACGGCCTCAGCGACCGGGACTTCGACAGCCTGTTCACCACCGACCGACCGGTGATCTTCAACTTCCACGGCTACCCCTGGCTGATCCATCGGCTCACCTACCGCCGCACCAACCACGCCAACTTCCATGTGCGCGGCTACAAGGAGAAGGGCAACATCAACACGCCACTGGAGCTGGCGATGAACAACCAGATCGACCGCTTCAACCTGGTGATCGATGTGATCGACCGCGTTCCGGGCTTAGGGTCACGCGCCGCCCACATCAAGGAACGGATGAAGGAGGCGATCCTGGCGAATCGCGCCCATGCCCATGAGCACGGCATGGATGCCCCCGACATCACCCAGTGGACCTGGGATCTGGAGCTGACCTCCAGCTGACCTGAGCACACAAGCTGACCAGCCCAGCCCGACCGACCCCGTTCAATTCCTTTGCCTGACCGTCGATGAGCGAGACCTCCCCGCTGAACCTGCACCTGCCGACCCCGGCCTGCTACGCCGACGCCCAGCGCAGCGGCCTGCAGGCTCAGGACGTGTTCGAAGGCATGACCGAGCACCTCTTCTACACGCTCGGCAAGCTCGCCCCCACCGCCAGCCGCCATGACCTGTACATGGCCCTGAGCTTTGCGGTGCGCGACCGGCTGATGACCCGCTACCTGGCGGGCATCGAAGCGATCCGCGCCACCCCGGCGCGGGTGGTGTCGTACCTGTCGGCCGAATTCCTGATCGGCCCCCAGCTGGGCAACAACCTGCTGATGCTGGGCATCCAGGACGAAGCCGCCGAAGCGCTGCGCCGTTTCGGCATCAACGACATCAGCGAGATCCTCGATGTTGAAGAGGAGCCCGGCCTGGGCAATGGCGGCCTGGGCCGTCTGGCGGCCTGTTTTCTCGAATCGCTCTCGAGCCTGGAGGTGCCGGCCACCGGCTACGGCATCCGCTACGAGTTCGGCATCTTTGACCAGCTGATTCGCGACGGCTGGCAGGTCGAGATCACCGACAAATGGCTCAAGGCGGGCTGGCCGTGGGAGATTCCCCACCCCGATCAGGCCTGCTTTGTCGGCTTCGGCGGCCACACCGAGACCTTCAGGGATGAGCACGGCAAGCTGCGCTCCCGCTGGATCCCGGCCGAGCACGCGATCGGCATTCCCCACGATGTGCCGGTGCTGGGGTACCGGGTCAACACCTGCAACCGGCTGCGGCTGTGGCGCGCCGATGCCACCGAGAGCTTCGATTTCTACGCCTTCAACATCGGCGATTACTACGGCGCCGTTGAAGAGAAGGTCGGCAGCGAGACCCTCTCGAAGGTGCTCTACCCCAATGACGGCACCGACGAGGGCCGCCGCCTGCGGCTCAAGCAGCAGCACTTTTTTGTCAGCTGCTCGCTGCAGGACATGATCCGCAGCCTCGACGACCGGGGCATCCCCGTGCGCGAGTTTCCCGACCACTGGGCGGTGCAGCTCAACGACACCCACCCGGCGATCGCCGTGGCCGAACTGATGCGGCTGCTGCTCGACGACAAGCTGCTCGACTGGGAGGAGGCCTGGGCGATCACCACCGCCTCGCTCGCCTACACCAACCACACCCTGCTGCCCGAGGCGCTCGAAAAATGGGGGCTGGACCTGTTCGGCTCGCTGCTGCCCCGGCACCTGGAGCTGATCTACGAGATCAACCGCCGCTTTTTGCAGCAGGTGCGGCTCAAGTACCCCGGCAACGACCAGATCCTGCGGCGGGTGTCGATCATTGACGAGGACGGCGCCAAGGCCGTGCGCATGGCCCACCTGGCCACGGTGGCCTCGCACCATGTCAACGGTGTGGCGGCGCTGCACAGCGACCTGGTGCAGTCCGAGCTGTTCCCCGATTTCGCCGCCCTGTGGCCGTCCAAGTTCATCAACGTCACCAACGGCGTCACGCCCCGGCGCTGGCTGGCCCTGGCCAACCCCCAGCTGCGGGAGCTGCTGAACCAGACGATCGGCGACGGCTGGGTCAAGGACCTCGACCAACTGCGGCGGCTCGAGGCCCATGCCGACGATGACGGGTTCCTGACGCGCTGGGAGCAGTGCAAGCGGGATGTGAAGTGCCACCTGACCAGCTACATCCACCGCCACACCGGTGTGCTGGTGGACCCGTCCTCGCTGTTTGACGTGCAGGTCAAGCGCATCCACGAGTACAAGCGCCAGCACCTCAACGCCCTGCAGGTGATCGCCCGCTACCTGCGCATCAAGAACGGCCTCGATCAGGGCATGGCCCCGCGCACGGTGATCTTTGGCGGCAAGGCGGCGCCGGGGTATGCGATGGCCAAGCTGATCATCCGCTTCATCAACGGCATCGCCGACACGATCAACAGCGATCCCGACATGGACGGCAAGCTGCGGGTGATCTTCCTGCCTGACTACAACGTCAAGCTGGGCGAGCGGGTGTACCCGGCGTCGGACCTGAGCGAGCAGATCTCCACCGCCGGCAAGGAGGCCTCGGGCACCGGCAACATGAAGTTCGCGATGAACGGGGCGCTGACGATCGGCACCCTCGACGGCGCCAATGTCGAGATCCGCGAGCAGGTGGGCGCCGAACACTTCTTCCTGTTTGGCCACACCGCCGATGGCATCGTCGATCTGCACCGCCAGGGCTACCGGCCCTGGGAGCTGATCGCCACCATGCCCGAGCTGGCCGAGGTGCTGCGCCTGATCGAACAGGGCCACTTCAGCAACGGCGACGGCGACCTGTTCAGGCCGCTGCTGGAAAACCTGACCGGCCGGGATCCGTTCTTTGTGCTCGCCGATTTCGACGACTACCTGCGGGTCCAGGACGAGGTCGACCAGGTCTGGGCCGATCGCCGGCGCTGGAACCGCACTTCACTGCTGAACAGCGCCCGCACCGGGTACTTCTCATCGGATCGCTCGATCCGCGAGTACGTGTCGCAGATCTGGAAGGCGGAACCCTTCCCGGTGACGATCACCTGCGATCTGGCGGCAGGTCCGGAGTCTGGTGCAGCAGGCGGTTGAGCCGCAGCCGATCGGCATTGAGCGGGTCGGGGGCCAGTTCCCCGGCCAGCTCCCTGAACACCTGCTCCACCTCGTCGGGCACGCGCACGTCAAAGACGCGCTCCATCAGCGCCTCGATCGAGAACAGGTGGGCGTTGATGTTCTCAAGATCGGCCATGGCCTGCTGCAGGGCCTCGGCTTCGGCTGAGGCGGGTGCGGCCTCACCGCCGGCAGGACCGGCGGCGGCAGCCGCAGGGGCAGGACCACCCCCAGCAGCGGCCCCTGCCGGGCCGTCATCGCCATGGCGGCGCTGCAGCTCCTCGAGTGCGCGGCCAGCCATGGTGCGAAACGACTGCAGGGCAGCCCAGCTGAGCTCCTGCTGCTGACGCAGGGTGGGATTTTCGCGAATCAATCGGTCGTGTTCCCGATAGAAGCGCTGGCAGTCAGGGCATTGGCAGGGCTCTTCGGGCACCGCGTTCCCTTGCTGAATCAGTGATCATCATGACACCGCATGGTGATGGCGGTGGCACAACCGCCTCAGGCGGCCTGGACGTCATCCCCGAGATCGCCACTGGCGGGGGGCAAGGGGATCTCGATCGTGGTCACGACGTTGATGACATCGCGCAGGCGCATGGCATCGGCGAACCAGCCCATGGCCTGTTCGACGTCGCCGCGGCGCTCGGCGTCGTTGGCCTGCTCCTCATGGGCTTCGGCCAGCAGGGCCAACCAGCAGAGGCAGCGGGCCTGCACCACCGACAGATCGAGCTCATCGGGCTGGCTGTCGGCGATGCGCTCACTTTCCTGCTGCACCAACAGGCGCAGGCGCAGGTCATGCAGCTGGGTCATCGCAGATCGGCGACTCGGTTCACGCTAGCTGCGGTGCCCCGTCAGGGAAAGCCACCAGATGTAGTGGTCGCTACGGGATCGGCGCCTCAACCGTCGGCCTCGGCCTCAGCCGCGTTGACCTGGGGTCGCTGGATCGGCGCAACCAGCAATTTGTCGACCCGCTTGCCATCCATGTCGAGCACTTCAAAGCGGTAGCCCTGCCATTCGAAATGGTCGGCCTCCCGGGGGATGCGCTCGAGCACATGCATCACAAACCCGGCCAGGGTGTGATAGCGGCCCTCCTGGTCGATGCCGAAGATGTCCTGGTCGATCAGCTCGGCAAAGGCGTCGAGATCCAAACCCCCGTCCACCAGCAGCGATCCGTCGTCGCGGGTGACCACCAGGGGGCCCTCTTCATCGTCCAACGAGGGCAGATCGCCAACGATGCCCTCCATCAGGTCATTGAGGGTGACCAGACCCTCGACCCCGCCGAACTCATCGGTGACCAGGGCAATATGAATGCCGCTGCGCTTGAACTGCTCAAGCACCGACAGGGCCCGGGTGCTTTCGGCCACGAACAGCGGCGGCTGCAGCAGCTCTTCGAGGTTGATCGACTGGCCGGTGATCTTGGCCGACAGCAGGTTGCGGACCCGCACCACCCCCAGGCAGTCGTCGAGGCTGCCCCGGCCCACCGGAAAGCGGGAAT
>JBJOHB010000033.1:0-5387 GCA_046047915.1 Cyanobacteriota bacterium | reverse complement strand
AAGCGCATGCCCTCGGTGACCTCCAGCTCGGTGGTCATCGACTTGCCCTCTTCGAGGGAGATGACGCCCTCTTTGCCGACCTTGTCCATGGCGTCGGCGATCATGCGGCCCACCTCTTCGTCGTTACCGGCGGAGATGGTGCCCACCTGGGCAATGGCGTTGCTGTCGCTGATCGGCTTGGCGTGCTCCTCGATCTTCTTGACGAGGAACTCGGACGCCTTGTCGATGCCCTTCTTGAGGGTGATGGCGTTGGCACCGGCGGCGACGTTGCGCAGACCGGCCTTGACCATGGCGTGGGCCAGGACGGTGGCGGTGGTGGTGCCATCACCGGCGGCATCGTTGGTCTTCGAGGCGGCCTGACGAATCAGGGCAACGCCGGTGTTCTCGATGTGATCTTCGAGTTCAATCTCTTTGGCGATGGTGACGCCATCATTGATGATCTGGGGGGCGCCGAATTTCTTCTCGAGCACCACGTTGCGACCCTTGGGGCCCAGGGTCACGGCCACAGATTCGGCCAGGATATCAATGCCTTTTTCGAGGGCGCGACGGGCCTGCTCGTTATAAATAATGCGCTTAGCCATGGGAGGCGATGTTCGCTTGGATGGATGAACAGAGAATGGATGTCAAACAACGAACGGCCGATCAGCAGCGATCAGCGTTCATTGGCCGTGATCAGTTGACGACAGCGAGAATGTCCTTCTCGGACAGCAGCACGTACTCATCGGTGCCGAGCTTGATGTCGGTGCCGGCGTACTTGCTGTAAAGGACCTTGTCGCCGATGCTCACTTCGGGAGCCTGACGGCTGCCGTCGTCATTGCGCTTGCCGGGGCCCACCTGAACCACCTCACCCACCTGGGGCTTTTCCTTGGCGGTGTCAGGCAGAAGGATGCCACCGGCGGTCTTTTCCTCCGATTCGGACACCTTGATGAAAATGCGGTCTCCGAGGGGCTTGACCGTGGAGACGCTGAGAGAAACAGCTGCCATGGATCGAGGCGTGTAATGACTTGCAAGGGCAGGCGCCAAAGGCGCCGTGGATGAATGTCCGACCAGTGCAACCCTGATCTGGCACTCTCATCCAACGAGTGCCAACCTATGGGCGCAGCCGGGATGCTGGCTAGGCCCTGACTGTGCGGGTGACCGAACCGGAGCGGGTGGGCCAAGGTGCGGTGGTAGTGTTGCGCCGCTTATGGCGGGGGTAGGACCCGCCAGTTGCCTCCCTGCACCTCCTTAGATATGGCTGCTGCTACCGCCACCGGCACCAAGGGCATTGTTCGCCAGGTGATCGGACCGGTTCTCGACGTCGAGTTTCCAGCCGGCAAGCTGCCCAGGATTTACAACGCGCTTCGGATTGAAGGGACCAACCCTGCAGGCCAGACCGTGGCCCTGACCGCAGAGGTCCAGCAGCTGTTGGGTGACCACCGCGTGCGCGCTGTGGCCATGAGCACCACCGATGGTTTGGTGCGCGGCATGGAAGCTCTCGATACCGGCGCCCCGATTTCGGTGCCTGTGGGCGAAGCCACCCTGGGCCGCATCTTCAACGTGCTGGGTGAGCCGGTTGACGAGCAGGGTCCTGTCAACGCCACCGCTACCGCTCCGATTCACCGCGAAGCCCCCAAGCTCACCGAGCTGGAGACCAAGCCCAAGGTGTTCGAGACCGGCATCAAAGTGATTGATCTGTTGGCCCCCTACCGTCAGGGCGGCAAGGTCGGTCTGTTTGGCGGTGCCGGTGTCGGCAAGACCGTGCTGATCCAGGAGCTGATCAACAACATCGCCAAAGAGCACGGCGGCGTGTCGGTCTTTGGTGGCGTGGGCGAGCGCACCCGTGAAGGCAACGACCTCTATGAGGAATTCAAAGAGTCCGGCGTGATCAATGCCGAGGACCTCTCCAAGTCGAAGGTGGCCCTTTGCTACGGCCAGATGAACGAGCCCCCCGGCGCCCGCATGCGCGTCGGTCTGTCGGCTCTGACCATGGCCGAGCACTTCCGCGATGTGAACAAGCAGGACGTGCTGCTGTTCGTCGACAACATCTTCCGCTTTGTGCAGGCCGGTTCCGAAGTGTCGGCTCTGCTGGGCCGCATGCCGTCGGCCGTGGGTTACCAGCCCACCCTGGGCACCGATGTGGGCGAGCTGCAAGAGCGCATCACGTCCACGCTCGAGGGTTCGATCACCTCGATCCAGGCTGTGTATGTGCCTGCGGACGACCTGACCGACCCGGCCCCTGCCACCACCTTTGCTCACCTGGATGCCACCACCGTGCTCAGCCGCGGCCTGGCTTCCAAGGGCATCTACCCGGCTGTGGATCCGCTGGATTCCACCAGCACCATGCTGCAGCCCGCCGTTGTGGGCGATGAGCACTACCGCACGGCCCGCGCCGTGCAGTCGACCCTGCAGCGCTACAAGGAACTGCAGGACATCATTGCGATTCTGGGTCTCGACGAACTGTCTGAAGACGATCGTCGCACGGTGGATCGCGCCCGCAAGATTGAAAAGTTCCTGTCCCAGCCTTTCTTTGTGGCTGAGATCTTCACCGGCATGCCTGGCAAGTATGTGAAGCTCGAGGACACCATCAAGGGCTTCAACATGATTCTGGCCGGCGAGCTCGATGAGCTTCCCGAAGCTGCCTTCTACCTGGTGGGCAACATCGACGAAGTCAAGGCCAAAGCTGCGAAAATCCTCGCCGACGCCAAGGGTTGATCGCCATGACCTTGACCTTGCGCGTTCTCGCTCCTGATCAGAGCATTTATGACGGCACTGCCGACGAGGTGATCCTGCCCAGTCTCACTGGGCAAATGGGCATCCTCACCGGTCACGTGACCATGCTGACGGCCCTCGACAGCGGCGTGGTCCGGGTCCGCGAGGGCAGCAGCTGGGCTTCGATCGCCGTGATGGGCGGTTTTGCTGAAGTCGAAGACAACGCTGTGACGGTGCTGGTCAATGCCGCCGAACTCGGCAGCAGCATTGATGCAGCTGCCGCCGAAGCTGGTTTTGAAGCCGCCAAGCAGGCTGCAGCCACGTTTGAAGGCAAGCCGTCCAGTCCCGAAAAAGTCAGAGCACAGCAGGAACTGTCCCAGGCTCGTGCCCGGTTGCTGGCCAGCAAAGACGCCTAATTCAGCGCAGTCCTGACCACCCAACCCCACGTATCCATCCGCAAGCGCCCTACCAGGGCGCTTTTTTTTGGCTGTTCTCTGAAGTTCGGCTGTGGGGATCACCCTGCTCTGTCCCGAACAGAAGCCAAAAAAAAGCGCTCCAGACATGGAGCGCATGAGAACACATCAGCAAAACAATGACTGAAAGAATCAGGCGGTACCGCAGAAAGTGACGTCGGGGAACTTGAGCTTGGCTTCATCGAGGCTCTTGCCCTTGCCCTCTTCCTGCCAGTAGTTGATCACCTCGGTGGCCTTGTTGAGGATCTCAACGCGCTCATTGTCGGTGATCCAGCTCTTGCGCTCGAGCTCGGTCTTGAGGGTTTCCCACGCATCCTCGCGGGGCCAGAAGAAGTAGGCGGTCAGGGGGCTGGGACCGCCGCCGACGATCTGATCCACAGCCAGCGCCACGTTGTCGGGCAGCCAGAGAATCTTGAGCAGGAAGCGTCCCTCGTCAGCCTTGGGGGTGTAGCCCGAAGGAACGCCATCTTCATCGATGGTGGCGGTTGCCAGGGCCGCACTGCCGCCGCGCATCACCGGACGGCCTGCAGCAGGGGCATCAGATGCACCGATCGCCTCGGCTGCGTCGTCGATGGCAGGGCCAGGAGCCGCGTCCAAGGTGGTTTCGGTGGCGGGCATGGAGGTGCTGGTCGCAACAGTCAGCCAACTAACCTACCAGCCGAACTGCCAGGCGATCACTGCCTTCCCTCAAGACACCCCGTGCCGTGCTGCTGCTGGACATCGACGGTGTGATCCGCGATGTGGGCGGCAGCTACCGCCGTGCCCTGGCCGAGACGGTCCACCACTACAGCGGCTGGCGCCCCGATGCGGCGACGATCGACAGCCTCAAGGCCGAAGGCCGCTGGAACAACGACTGGGAAGCCAGTCTCGAGTTGCTGCGGCGCCGAGAGCACAGCTCCCTGCCGCCGTTTGAGGCCCTGGTGGAGGTGTTCAGCGGCTTTTATTTTGGCGGCGATCCCAATGGCGATCCGGGCCAATGGCAAGGGTTCATCGGCGATGAGCCGCTGCTGGTGGATGGGACGTTCTTTGGGGGGCTGACGGGCGCCGGCATCACCTGGGGCTTTGTCAGCGGTGCCGAACCGCCGTCGGCCCGTTATGTGCTCGAGCAGCGTCTCGGCCTGAGCGATCCCCCCCTGATCGCCATGGGCGACGCCCCCGACAAACCCGACCCGACAGGCTTGCTGCGGCTGGCAGGCCAACTGCTGGCCCGCCATGGCGCCACCGACCTGGGCGCGGGAGCCCCGCCGATCGTCTACCTGGGGGACACGGTGGCCGACGTCCAGACCGTGCTCAATGCCCGCGCGGTCCTGCCCGAGCAACAGCTGGTCAGCCTGGCTGTGGCGCCGCCGCACCTGCACGGCAGCGCCGGGCGGGCCGACTACGAAAGCCGGCTGCGCCAGGCTGGCGCTGACACGGTGGTGGGCAGCACGGCCGAGACCCTGGACTGGCTGCAGCGAGCCCTGCCCTGAACGCGCTCTCAGCGCTCCAGTGCCGCCGCAGCCTTGAGGGCGCCGGCGGTGAGCACCTCATGGCCGCGGTCGCTGACGGCGACATCGTCCTCGATGCGAATGCCGATGCCCTTCCAGCGCCCGTCGATGGCGGGCTGCCCCTCGGGCACGGGCAGACGGTCGCTGATGTACAGCCCCGGCTCAACGGTGAGCACCATGCCGGTCTCGAGCTCAACGTGGTGCTCGCCCAGGCGGTAGGCACCCACGTCATGCACATCGAGCCCCAGCCAGTGGCCCGTGCGGTGCATGTAGAGGTGCCGGTAGGCGCCCTGCTCGATCAGGCCGTCGACCTCGCCGACCAGCAGTCCCAGATCCACCAGACCGCTGACCAGCACCCGCAGCGCCGTCTCGTGCACCCCCTCGGCGGTGAACCCCGGCTTGACTGAGGCAACGGCCGCCTCCTGGGCGGCCAGCACCAGGTCATAGAGGGCCCGCTGCTCGCTCGAAAAGCGCCCACCCACCGGGAAGGTGCGGGTGATGTCACCGTTGTAGTAGTCAGCCAGGCTGCAGCCGGCGTCGATCAGCAACAGATCGCCGTCCCGCAGGACGCCGTTGTTGGCGGTGTAATGCAGCACGCAGGCGTTGTCGCCGCCGGCCACGATCGAGCCGTAGGCCGGCCCGCGGGCCCCCTGCTCCAGAAAATGCTGCTCGATCACCGCCTGCACCTGGCGCTCGGACAGGCCGGGCCGGGCCACCTGACGGGCCAGCTCATGGG
>JBJOHB010000032.1:0-10143 GCA_046047915.1 Cyanobacteriota bacterium | reverse complement strand
GGTTGTGAAACGCTGCAGCGGCGACGATATTTGGGGGGTAGCCCCCTGAGAAAATAGCTCGATGCCAGGTAAAACATTCATCCAAACGAAAAGCCACCCCCAGGGGTGGCTTTTTTCGTTTCTGGGTTGGTCGGGTGTTGGTTTTGTTGATCAGCACGCGAGGGTTGTGTCTTGCTGTCAGGTGTGCAGGCGTGCTTGCATGCAGGCAGCACATTTGACGCTGATGGCATGATGCTGCGCAGATGGATGTTGCCTTTCTGGCGCGCCGGCGAATTATGGATGCGTCACGATTGTGTTGATCTCAGTGCTGCATTTGCCTATCACACGCTTCAGTCGGTGTTGCCGGCGTTGTTGATTGCGCTCTCGGTTGCGTCGCGCATCCTGGGGCACGATGAAGGTTTGGTTGATTCACTGTTGTCGTTTTCGGAGCGGTGGTTGCCTGCGGCTTCGGTCCAGGCGCTAGAAGCCGTGGTCGAGACTTTTCTGCGCCAGGGTTTTGGCGCAGGCCTGTTCGGCGTTGTTGCCTTGTTGTTGACGGCCAGCAATGCCTATCTGACGCTGCAACGCGGCGCTGATCGCATCTGGTGGTTGAGGCCCTATGGGTTGCCCCAGTTGAGTGGATGGCGTCTGGTTCGCCGCTATGTGCGTCTGCGCCTGAAGGCTGTCGGTTTGGTTGTTGTGATGGGGTTGTTCATTGCCCTTGATCAAGTGGTCAGCAGTCGGCGCCTGTTGGGTTTGCTCGACCTCAGGGGGCTGCTGTTGCAGGCATTGCCACAGAGCGTGCTCTGGCAACGGCCGGTGACCCTGGGCACCGACCTGGTGGTGTCATTGCTGATCACCTTTCTGGGCGGGTTGTTGTTGTTGTGGCTGCTGCCATCGCGGCCTGTGGCCTGGCGATTGCTGCTGCCCGGTGCCGCCCTTTGCTCCCTGGCACTGACGCTGCTCAACCTGTTGTTGGGGCGCGCTCTGGTTGCCCTGGGTTTGCGATTTCAGGCCTATGGCGTTGTCGGTGGGGTCCTGCTGCTGACCCTCTGGGTCTGGTTGGTGGGGGTGATCATCTATTACTGCCAGTGCTTCAGTCTGGTCTGTGCACCGGGGCGGCTGTGGACGCGTCCAATCCCGTCTGCTTCTCCAATTGTTGTGGACTGACGCGGCTCAACCTGTCTGGCGCCAGGATGGATCCGTCGCGCCGCTGCTATGCAGAATCGGATCTCCTGGTGGTGGTGGCTGGTCCTGGCCCTGGTGCTGTTGGCTCCGGGGCCCGCTGGACGGCTGTTGTTGGATGTCGTCGGTGGGTTGACCCTGTTGGCGGTGTTGCTGCCCTTGGTTCTTGGCGGCGGCGCCTGGATTGCCTGGCAGGTCATCCAACGCCGGCTGCGCACCTGCCCGGCCTGCGGGTTTCGCAGTCTGGGGACTGAGGTCTGCCCGGCCTGCGGAACCCTGTTGACCGCAGAAGCGGATACGGATGGTCCGAACGGCGCTGCGGCCTCAACGGGTCCGCGGTTTGATGCCAGCGATGTCACCGTCGATGTCAGCGCCACCGAGGTTGGCCAGGACTGACGTTCGCCAGGTCTGACTTTTGCCAGGACTGACGTTCGCTTCAGTTGACAGAGGTGTTGATCGCCAACTCGGCCAGACGTCGCTCGCGCAGATAGAGAAACAGGGGGCAGCCAAAGGCAAAGGCCACCGTCACGCAGCTGAGCAGGACCCAGACCAGCCCCTTCATGCCCAGCCTGCGGGACTCGATCACCATCCAGATCGTCACTGCCGAGGCCGCCACGGCCAGATCCCGCGACAGGGATGCTGCAGCGGGGTTGGCATTGGCCAACTGCACGAACAGGGCCAGATCAAAACTGGAACCGTGCTGCTGCATGAACGCCAGATTGGCCAGCCAGGGCAGCACAGCTCCGGCTCCTGCCAGGGCCAGAAACAGGTAGCGGATCCAGAGAGGGTGGGTGGGATGGCGTGGTTCGTTCTGCATGGTCAGGACTCCAGGGGGCTTGGCGCCGTGTCGGCGTGCTGGGGATCCCAGATGTTGATGCTCTGCTCCACCTGGTTGAGCAGCTGTTCGCAGCGTTCGGCGTAGCTGCGGGCCCGTTGGTAGAGCTCTCCCATGGTTTCCACGGGCAGATCGCTGGCCTGCAATTGCGCCAGGGCAAGTTCGAGCGCGGTCTGGGCTTCGCTGTAGCTCAGCTCGTCGCTGATGCTGGCGTCGCTGCCGCTGGAACGGCTCTGGCGGGTCCCGGTCCTGGCCATCAGGGTTTGGAGCTGGTCTGGGTCATGGTCTTGGCCCCGCTGGCGTCAATCGTGGCGTTGCGCTCGCCATCGGCGAGCTGCAGGGTCACCCGCTCGCCGTCGGGCAGGTCCTGCACGCTACTGATCAGCACGCCGCGGCTGTTGCGAATCAAGCTGAAGCCCCGTTCGAGCCAGTGCTGGGGTGAGAGGGCTTGCAGCAGGCGCTGCTGCTGGTTCAACTCTTTGCGTTGCTGCAGCAGCAGCTGGCGCGGATGCACGGCCAGCAGCGTCTCCTGGAGCCGCTGCAACCGGCCGCGTTCGTGCTGTAGGCGCCAACGCACCAGCTCGCGCAGGTGGGCGCTCGAGCGCTCCAGCTGGCGATGCAGGGTGCTGCGGTCCGGCAGCAGGGCCACCATGGCCCCGGTGGGTGTGGCGGCCCTGTGGTCGGCCACCAGATCCACGACTGTGGTGTCGTCTTCATGGCCGACGCCGGTGACCACGGGCAGCGGACAGGCGGCCACGGCCCGGGCGACCGCCTCGCTGTCGAACACCGCCAGGTCTTCGCGGCTACCGCCGCCGCGGGCCAGCACCACCGCCTCGAGCCCCCAGGCGGCGGCACGCTCCCCGAGCGCGGCCAGGGCCTGGCAGATCTGGGCCTCGACCGCCCCCTGCACGGGGATCGGCACCACCAGCACCCGGGCGCTGGGCCAGCGTTCGCGGGCGGTGCGCAGCAGGTCGGCCAGGGCCGAGCTGGGCACGCTGGTGAGTACGGCGATGTGCTGGGGGGCCACCGGCAGGGGGCGCTTGCGGGCCGGATCGAGCAACCCTTCGAGCTCGAGCAGGCGGCTCACCTGTTCAAACTGCCGCAGCACCGTGCTCAGGCTGGGACGCAGGTCCAGGACCTGCACGGTCAGGCTGGCCCGGTTGGCCCAGAAATTGAGCTTGCCAACGACGATCACCCCATCGCCGTCGCTGGGCTGGTGGCTCAGCTTGGCCAGTTGCGACGCCCAGACCACCGCCCCGATCGAGGCCTGCCCATCGCTGAGGGTCATCCACAGGTGCCCCTTCTTGAGCTGGGGCCGGCTGACGGTCGCATCCAGCAAAAAGCGCGGCGCAAACCCCCGCTCCAGCAGGTTGCCGATCGCCTGGTTCAGCTCAGTGATGCTGTAGTGGGGCAGGCTGGCCGCTGTCACCGCAGGCTCACTGCTGCAACTGGCGGTAGCAACTCCACCAGTACAGGCTCAGCAGGCCTGCAATCAGGGCGACGACCTGGCCCGCCAGGGTGTCGCAGCGGATCAGGCCGATGACCGTGAACACCACGGCACTGCTCAACAGCCGCGAGCCATCACGCCGGTTGTTGACATAAAAGCGGGCCACGGCAGGGGCTGGCCGGCGGGCCAGTCGTCGTTGGAATCCATTTAAGGTCCCGGGCAGCAGCAGCGGATCCGCGCGCATGTCCAGCCCCCGCGAGCGTCTGCAGCAGCAACTGGCCGCGCCCTTGCCGCCCCAGCCGCAGCTGGTGCTGGTGACCGATCTCGATGGCACCTTGCTGGGCGGCAGCCTCAGCTGGCGCCGCCGGGTCTATGGCTGGTTGAATCGCCATCGCGATCAGGTGCTGCATGTGTTCTGCACCGGTCGCGACCTGCGCTCGGTCGCCCGCTTGCTCGAGCAGGATGCCGCCCATGGCCTCAGGGCGCCGCATCTGGTGATCGGCGACGTGGGCTGCACGGTGGCCTGCGGCCACAGTCTGGAGCCGCTGCCCCTGGCGGTCGATCCGATCGATGCGCTCTGGCGGGGCAAGCCTGAGCGGCTGCTGCCCCTGCTCGAGGGCGTAGCGGGCCTGTCACCCCAACCGCTGTCGTCGGATCGACGGCTGGCGTATTACTACGACCCCGAGCAGTTCGCATCCGATCTGGTCAGCACCCTCGAAGCCCATGGGGTGGATTGCCTGTTCTCGGACAACCGCTACCTGGATCTGCTGCCCGCGGGGATCAACAAAGGCACCACGCTGCTGGCGCTGCTCGAGCTGTTGGAGCTGCAGGCCGAGCAGGTGGTGACGGCCGGTGACACGCTCAATGACCTGGCGATGTTCGAAACCGGTCTGGCGGGGGTGATGGTGGGCAATGCCGAACCGGCCCTGCGCGCTGCCCTGCCACGGCTCAGCCGCACCTATCTGGCCGATGGCCATGGCTGCGAGGGCATCGTTGAGGGCTTGCACCACTTTGGGTTCGCTCACCTGTTGTCGGACCTCTGAGCCCCGTCGCTGGCGCGCAACTGCCGGTTGGTCAGGGCCGTGGCCAGCGCCTCGGTCGGATCGGCCGGCCACGGATGTTTGGGGTAGCGCCCCCGCAGCTCCTTGCGCACCTGGGGATAGGTGTGCTGCCAGAAATGGGGCAGGTCTTCGCTGATCGCAGCCGGCCGACCCGCCGGATCGAGCAGTTCGAGCCGGATCGCCAGGGCGCCCGCCAACAGCGCCGGCTGGTCGCGGCTGCCGAACAGCTCCTGCAGCTTGACCGCCAGCACCGGTCGCCCCTGCTGGTAGTCCAGTCGGGCCCGCCGTCCCGAGGCGATCAGCAGGCTGGTGGGCAGCAACGTTTCGAGCTCTTGCCGCCGTTCCCAGGGCAGATCGGCCCAGAGGGCTTCAGCCAGGTCCAGGCTGCGCAGCGCCTCGAGACTGTTGATCCCCAGCAGCTGCGGCGCCAGCCAGCCCTCCAGGTTGGCCAGCAGGGTGGCCTCGTCGCGGGCAGGCCAGGGCGCCCCCAGGTGCTGGTGGGCCAGCTGCAGCCGTTGTTGCAGCTGGCGGGTCGCAGGCGTCCAGGGCAGCAGCTCCAGGCCGCGGCTGCGCACTTGGGCCAGCAGCACGGCCAGCACCGCCTCGGGGTCGGCATCGGCCCAGGGCCGGCGTTCGAGCACCAGGGCCCCCAGCCGCAGCTGCTGCTCGCAGCGCACCCGCTGGGCCTGGCGGTCCCAGCTGATCAGGGGCTGCAGCTGGCCGTCGCGGACGGCCAGATCCTGCAGGTGCCCGAGCGCCAGGGGCAGGGCCAGCAGGATGCGGGCTTCGCTGCCGTGGTTGCCATCGAGGCTGGCCACCGCCAGGGCCTGCTGGCCGGCCAGCGGGTCCTGCGGGGGCAGGGCTGCACCAGGGCCGCTGCGCAGCACAAACCGGCCCTGGCCATCGCCGCGGTTCAGGGCGATCCGGTCGGGGTAGGCCCAGCTGAGCAGCAGGCTGGCGGCGGCGGCGGGGGGTGGTTCTTGGGAGGCGCTGGGGCCCAGTTGCCGCAGCAGGGCCTGGCGCTGCTGCCGCAGCCGCTGCCACTGGCGGTCGTGCCGTTGCGGCTGCTGCAGCCAGGCCAGCCGGGGCTGCAGGTCGCTGCCGGCTGCGGCCCGGTCCAGGGGATCCCGTTCGCTGAGCAGCACGGCCAGATCGGCCGCCAGCGGTTGCCAGCCGCGCTCGGCGGCCAGCAGCAGCATGTGGGCCAGCCGGGGATGGAGCCCCAGCTGGCCCATGCGGCGTCCGTGGCGGCTGAGCTGGCCGTCCGGCTCCAGGGCGCCCAGCTGCAGCAGCAGGGTGCGGGCCTCCTGCAGGGCGGCGGTGGCAGGGGGATCCAGCCAGGGGAGTCCCTCTCCCAGGGGGGCTCCCCACAGGGCCAGTTGCAGGGCCAGGGGCACCGGGTCTGTGTCCAGCAGCTCGGGCGGGTCAAAGGCCGGCCGACGCTGCTGCTCGCTGGCGGCCCACAGCCGCAGGCAGCGCCCCGGCCCCAGCCGTCCGGCCCGGCCCTGGCGTTGGGCGGCACTGGCCAGGCTGGCTGCTGTGGTCACCAGGCCATCCATGCCCGTGGCCGGATCAAAGCGGTTGCGGCGGCTCAGGCCGCTGTCGATCACCAGCTCGACGCCTTCAATCGTGAGCGAGCTTTCGGCGATGCTGGTGGCTAGCACCAGCTTGCCGCCGGCCGTTTTCGGCGGTGCGATCGCCCGTGCCTGCGCAGCCAGCGGCAGGTTGCCGTGCAGGGCAGACACCTCTACAGCGGCAGCCCAGCTGCAGGCGCTGATGGCCCGTTCGCTGGCCTGAATCTCGCGCTGCCCCGGCAGAAACACCAGCGCGGTGCGGCGGGGACCGTCCTGGTCCAGCCAGTGCGCTTCCAGGCCCCGCACCACCTGCCGCGCCAGGGGTTCGTCGCGCCGGGGCGACTGGTGCAGCAGCTGCACCGGATGGGCCCGCCCTTCGCTGCGCAGCACCCGGGCCTCGGGCCAGCGCTGCGCCAGGGCATCGATCTGCAGCGTGGCTGACATCACCAGCAGCCGCAGCTCGGGATTGAGCAGCTGCCGCGCCTGTCGCAGCAGCACCAGGGCCAGTTCGGTGTCGGCGCCGCGTTCGTGAAATTCGTCGATCAGGACCCCGCTGACCCCAGGCAGTTCGGGATCGGCCTGCAGGCGCCGCAGGAACAGGCCGCTGGTGACCACCTCCAGCCGGGTGCGGCTGGAGGTGCGCGACTCGAGCCGCACGCTGTAGCCCACGGTGGCCCCGACCGGTTCGTCCAGTTGGGCCGCCAACCGCTCGGCGGCGGCTTTGGCCGCCAGGCGCCGCGGTTCGAGCATCACCAGGGTGCCGTCCTGCTCCAGCAGGGTCAGGGGCACCCGGGTGGTCTTGCCGGCACCGGGCGGGGCCTGCAGCAGCAGGGTTGCACCCGGATCCCGCCAGGCCTCGGCGATGGTCCCCAGAAGACCATCAATGGGCAGACCCGCCAAGGGTCAGCGCACGTGCCGGGCTCCGTCCACCGGGTGGTACAGCTCGCCGGTGGTCTCTTCGTAGACGATCGCCGGCAGACCGGTTTCAAACATCGTCTGCAGGGCTTCCTTCAGGTAAGGGTTCCAGCCGCCGGTACTGACCTTGCCGTGGCGGACGGTCCAGTCCCAGGTGCCCTGCAGGTCGCGGGGAATGCGGCCTTCTCGGTCCCGGCGGGCCACCAGATCCTGGGATTCGACCAGACCCACCAGAATCGGATCCTTGCCGTAGGCGGGGGTGAGGCTCAGCTCGAGCCGCACGGGATCCTCCTTGATGAGCTTGAGCCGGAAGCGAGGCGGCAACTTGAGGTTGCGCAGCACGGCCGCCACGATTCGGGTTCTCTGATCCACCGCGTTCTCCGCTGAAAGTCTGGGTTCTCCCCGTCGAGCCTATTCAGTGGGCTCGCCGGAGACCCGGGGCGGTTCAGCCTCGCCGCCAAAGCGGACCGTCAACAGGTCCTCCTGGGTCAGCTGGCCGTTGGCATCGAGCAGCTCGGGATGGATGGTGACCCGGCCGGTGCGGTCGGCGTTGCTGCGCTCATTGGTGCCATTGGCCATCGGCGGGACAGCCCTGAACCCCTGGGCCATGACGCGAAAGGCCTGCCACAGCAGCAGCACGAAACAGGCGCCGTACAGCAGGGGGACCATTAGCCGCATCCACTCAGCGGATCGTTCCATCATTGCCTGGAGTGGCTCCGTTGTTCGGGCACGGTCGCCAGCATCCAGGCCCAGAGGCTGGCGCAGGCTGCCCCAAAGGTCAGAAAGGCCAGCAACAGACTGGAAGTGGACATGGCGAAAACCCTTGTTTACAAATCTTAGCGATGTGCGGTCTTCCGGGGCGGAACGGGGCGGTTCCGCTTCTTAGCGTGGTGGCTCGTTGGTGCTTCCCACGATGCGCGTTGCCCCTGTCGGTCTGTTGAAGCGTCGATCGCGCAGCCTGGCGATCGCCACCGCAGCGGTGCTGTTGGGGCCCGTGGCCATCGGCCCGGTGCTGGCTCAGGCGCCTGCGCCGTCATCGTCATCGGGCCTGGGGCGCCAGTCGTTCGTGGCGGCTGCGGTGCGCCGGGCCGGCCCCTCGATCGTGACCATTGACACCGAGCGCACCGTGACGGTGCGTGGTGGTGCGCCGGGTCTGCCGAGCCCGCTGCTCAACGATCCGTTCTTTCGTCAGTTCTTCGGTCTGCCCCAGTTCAGCCAGCCCCCCTCCCAGCGGGTCGAGCGCGGCCAGGGCAGCGGCTTCATCGTTGACGGCAGCGGGCTGATCATCACCAATGCCCATGTGGTCGAAAAAAGTGACAAGGTCACCGTCGGCCTGCAGGACGGCCGGCGTGCCGTCGGCACCGTCGTGGGCCTCGACCCGTTAACCGACCTGGCGGTGGTGCGGCTCTCTGGCAGTGGACCGTGGCCCATGGCCCCCCTGGGCAACTCCGACAGCCTGCAGGTGGGGGACTGGGCGATCGCGGTGGGCAATCCGTTCGGGCTCGACAACACCGTCACCCTGGGGATCATCAGCAACCTGAACCGCAATGCCAGCAAGCTCGGCATCACCGACAAACGGCTTGATCTGATTCAGACCGATGCGGCGATCAACCCCGGCAACTCGGGTGGGCCGTTGCTCAACGCCGATGGGGAGGTGATCGGCATCAACACCCTGGTGCGCACCGGCCCTGGTGCGGGCCTGGGCTTTGCGATTCCGATCAACCGGGCCCGGGCGATTGCCGCCCAGCTGGTCAGCAATGGGCGTGCCACCCACCCGATGATCGGTGTGGGCCTTGAGCCGCTGCCGGCCGGCGACGGAACCTCCCAGCTGCGGGGTGTGCGTGTCGTGTCTGTGGCGGCTGGAGGCCCTGCCGCCCAGGCCGGCCTGCGCACCGGTGATGTGATCACGGCTGCGGCGGGTCAGCCGATTCAGTCTGCCAACCAGCTGGTCACGGCCGTCGAGCGCACGGGCGTCGGGCGGCCCCTGGCCCTGACGGTCAACCGTGCTGGTGCGGTGCTGCAGCTGCAGGTGGTTCCGGTGGACCTGGCCACCATCGGCCGTCAGGGCTAAGCGGCTCGCTCACGGCGCTTGATCGGTCGGTCGGCACCCCAGAACACTCAGAAATGTTTCGGTGCTCTGGTTGGGTGTTGCCCTCGGTGCCGGCCGGCGGGTGGTCAGGAGCGTTCCCGCAGCTCGTTGACGCAGTGGGTCACGCACTCGCCGTCATCGAGCGAGCAGGTGGTGATGCATTCGAAATAGCTCTCCATGGCGTCCCAGGTCTGGGCCTGGTGCTCCCGCTCCTGGGGATGGCCAGCCCCCGATCCGCCCCAGGGGGCGGGCGCGGTGCCTTGCTGCGCGCTCGTGTGTTGGTTCATGGGATCGGCCTGGCATCGGGGTCTGAGGTCAGGCTATGCACACAAAACCCTTGACACCAGCAAGATGAGTCCCAATGCCTAGGGACGCGTCAAGTTTTGTGTGCGGGCTCAGTGCCGGCCCTGCTTCTCGAGTTGCTTGGCCTTCTGCTTGTCCCGGTTGGCGGCCCGTTTGGCAGCGCGGGCCTGCTCCTCTGAGGCGGCCCGGGCGGCTTCGGCTTCCTCCTCCTTTTTTTGGAGGTAGTAGGCGTAATCGCCGCGATAGCGCACCAGCTCGCCATCGCGCAGCTCGACGATGGTGTTGGCCACCCGCGCAATGAAATAGCGGTCGTGGCTCACCAGCAGGGCCGCCCCTTCGTAGTCGATCAGGGCGTCCTCGAGCATCTGCTTGGCGGGGATGTCGAGGTGGTTGGTGGGCTCATCGAGCACCAGCAGGTTGCAGGGCGACAGCAGCATCAAGGCCAGGGCCAGACGCGCCTTCTCGCCACCCGAGAGCTTGCCGGCCTCCTTGAACACGCTCTCGTTCGAGAAGCAGAAGCTGCCCAGCAGGCTGCGCACCTGGGTCTGGGTCCAGTCGGGAACGGCCTCAAAGATCGTGTCGATCACCGTTTTGCTGAGATCCAGGGCCTCGGCCTGGTTCTGCTCGAAGTAGCCGGCGATCACGTTGTGCTCGCCCAGGCGGGCCACCCCCTCGTCGGCGGTTTCGGTGCCCATGATCAGCCGCAGCAGCGTCGACTTGCCGGCGCCGTTGGGGCCGACAAAGGCGATGCGGTC